>NZ_JAVKPU010000012.1:0-79880 GCF_040981025.1 Kocuria sp. CPCC 205261
CCGCCACAGGACCCTGACCAGCGACAACACCGGCCAAGTCAGCCAGGAGCTCTCAAGTGGCACGAGTCAGGTCGGACGACGGCGCGGTCAGCCTTCCGGGGTGATCGCGCGGATCATCCGCGTGTTGCCCAGCGTGTTGGGTTTGACCCGGGCCAGGTCCAGGAACTCCGCGACGCCCTCGTCGTGGGAACGCAACAGCTCTGCGAAGACCTCGGGCTCGATGGTCTCCTGGTTCTCCATCACGGCGAATCCGTGCCGCGCGAAGAACGCCACCTCGAAGGTCAGGCAGAAAACCCGGCCGACCCCGAGCCGAGCCGCACGGGCCAGCAGTTCCTCGATCATCCGCCCGCCCACGCCATGACCGCGCGCCGCGGGGGACGTGGCCAGGGTGCGCACCTCCGCGAGGTCCTCCCACATCACGTGCAAGGCCCCGCAGCCCACGAGGTTCCCGGCGTCGTCCTCCGCAACCACGAACTCCTGGATACTCTCGAAGTACGTCACCGTGTCCTTGGTGATCAGGATGCGCTCGGCCGCCATGGGCGCCACGAGCTCCTTGATGCCGTGGACGTCCGAGGTCCGGGCGGGGCGGATGCGGATCTCTACCATGCCCACGACTGTACGCGTCCGTTCGAACGCGAGCGGGCGGCGCCGCCGACCGTTGTGGTCGACGACGCCGCCCGCTCGCGGAGGCGCCGCGGTGCCGGGCACCGCGCGGGGTGGCTCAGGCCTGCGCCTGGGCCGCTCCCCCGCCGCTGTCGGGCCCCGAGTGGGGCGAGCGCGGCACGTCTTTGCCGGACTGGCTGTCGGCGTCGTCCGAGAACGCCGGGGTGTTCTCGATCTCCCGGATCTCGTCGTCGGAGAGCTCGGACATGGGCGTGGAGGAGAAGGTGAAGGTGGCGTCGTCGCCCTCACCCTCGACGTCCACCGAGATCTTCTCGCCCGAGGCGATCTCGCCGAACAGGATCCGCTCGGAGAGCTGGTCCTCGATCTCGCGCTGTATGGTCCGGCGCAGCGGCCGGGCACCCATCGCGGGGTCGTAGCCCTTCTTGGCGAGCAACTGCTTGGCGGCGTCGGACAGCGAGATGGACATGTCCTGCTCACGCAACCGCCGCTGCAGGCGCGCGACGAACAGGTCCACGATCTGCACGATCTCACTCTCGCTCAGCTGCGGGAACACGATGATCTCGTCCACGCGGTTGAGGAACTCGGGACGGAAGTGCTCCTTGAGCTCCTCCTGCACCTTGGCCTGCATTCGGTCGTAGGACGTGGCCGCGTCCCCGCTGGCCTGGAAGCCCACGGGAACCGTGCGGGAGATGTCCCGGGTACCGAGGTTCGTGGTCATGATGATCACGGTGTTCTTGAAGTCCACCACACGGCCCTGCGAGTCGGTCAGGCGACCGTCCTCGAGGATCTGCAGCAGCGAGTTGAAGAGGTCCTGGTGGGCCTTCTCGACCTCGTCGAACAGCACCACGGAGAACGGCTTGCGGCGGACCTTCTCGGTCAACTGACCGCCCTCCTCGTACCCCACGTAGCCCGGAGGGGCACCGAAGAGCCGGGAGACGGTGTGCTTCTCCTGATACTCGGACATGTCCAGCGTGATCAGGGCGTCCTCGTCACCGAACAGGAACTCCGCGAGCGCCTTGGCCAGCTCGGTCTTACCCACACCAGTGGGCCCGGCGAAGATGAACGAGCCACCCGGGCGGCGCGGGTCCTTCAGACCAGCTCGGGTACGGCGGATGGAGCGGGACAGGGCCTTGATGGCCTCGTTCTGCCCGATGACGCGCTTGTGCAACTCGTCCTCCATGTGCAGCAGCCGCCCGGACTCCTCCTCGGAGAGCTTGTACACGGGCACACCCGTGGAGGCGGACAGGACGTCCGAGATGACCTCCGGGGTCACCTCCGAGATCTGGTCGTCGCCCTCGCGCCACGCGGTGTCCTTCTCATCACGCTCGGCGATGAGCTTCTGCTCGGTGTCGCGCAGGGACGCGGCCTTCTCGTAGTCCTGGCCCTCGATCGCGGCTTCCTTGGCACGCTTGGTGTCCGCGATCTTCTGGTCCAGGGCCTTGATCTCCGGCGGCGCGGTCATGCGCTTGATGCGCAGACGTGCACCGGCCTCGTCGATCAGGTCGATGGCCTTGTCGGGCAGGAACCGGTCCGAGACGTAGCGCGCGGACATGTGCACCGCGGCCTCCAGCGCGTCGTCCGAGATGGACACGCGATGGTGCGCCTCGTACTTGTCGCGCAGGCCCTTGAGGATCTCCACGGCGTGGGCCTCGGAGGGCTCGTCCACCTGGATGGGCTGGAAGCGCCGTTCGAGGGCGGCGTCCTTCTCGATGTGCTTGCGGTACTCGTCCAGCGTGGTGGCACCGATGGTCTGCAGCTCGCCGCGCGCCAGCATGGGCTTGAGGATCGACGCGGCGTCGATCGCGCCTTCCGCGGCACCCGCACCCACGAGCGTGTGGATCTCGTCGATGAACAGGATGATGTCCCCGCGCGTACGGATCTCCTTGAGCACCTTCTTGAGGCGTTCCTCGAAGTCACCGCGGTAGCGGGAACCGGCCACGAGCGATCCCAGGTCCAGCGTGTAGAGCTGCTTGTCCTTAAGCGTCTCGGGGACGTCCCCGCGCACGATCGCCTGGGCCAGGCCCTCCACGACTGCGGTCTTACCGACACCGGGTTCACCGATCAGCACCGGGTTGTTCTTGGTGCGTCGGGAGAGCACCTGCATCACGCGCTCCATCTCGCGGTAGCGCCCGATCACGGGGTCCAGCGTGGACTCGCGCGCGGCGGCGGTGAGGTTGCGACCGAACTGGTCCAGCACGGCCGAACCCGCGGGAGCGCCCTCGGCGCGGCCACCGGTGCCGACACCGGCGGCTTCCTTCTCCCCGCCGGCGTTGCCGGACTGGTAACCGGAGATCAGTTCCAGCACCGTGGCGCGGACCTTGCCGGGATCGGCGCCGAGCTTGACGAGCACCTGGGAGGCCACGCCCTCGCCGGCGCGGATGATCCCGAGCAGGATGTGCTCGGTCCCGATGTAGTTGTGCCCCAACTGCAGGGCCTCGCGCAGCGAGTGCTCGAGCACCTTCTTGGCGCGGGGCGTGAACGGGATGTGACCCGAGGGCGCTTGCTGGCCCGGGCCGATGATGTCCTGGACCTGCTCGCGGGCGGCGCTCAGGGTGATGCCCATGGACTCGAGGGCTTTGGCGGCGACGCCCTCACCCTCGTGGATCAGGCCGAGCAGCAGGTGCTCGGTCCCGATGTAGTTGTGGTTGAGCATCCTGGCCTCTTCCTGGGCCAGCACGACGACCCTGCGGGCGCGGTCGGTGAAGCGTTCGAACATGGATACTCCTTCATTGATCTCTGTCAACGATGCTAGGCATCCCGCGCGGCGTTTCCGGCACTGTTCGCCACTGGCGCACGGTATCCAGCCCTCAGCAAAATTCCCCCCGGGGGGCCTTTCGCAACTCCCCGTCCCGTGCTCCCCGGTACCGACGACAACGGCCGGAACACGCCTGTTGCGGCGTGTTCCGGCCGTGATGCCGGGGTGTGCTACGAACTCAGTCGTTGTGAGCGGCGTAGTACTTGTCCTGGATGTCCTGGTGGATGCGGCCGCGGTCCGAGACCTGCAGGCCCTGCTTTTTGGCCCACGCGCGGATCTTGGGGGTCTCGGGGTTGCCCGAGCGGTTCGGGCGCGTGGTGGTGTTCTGGCTGCGCCCGCTCTTGGCGGACGCGCGGCGACCGGCCGCGACGTAGGGACGCAGGGCGTCGCGCAGCTTGGTGGCATTGGCCGAGCTCAGGTCGATCTCGTACTGGCCGCCGTCCAGACCGAAACGCACGGTCTCATTGGCCTCGCCGCCGTCGATATCGTCTTCAAGAATGATTTTCACGGTCTGAGCCATGCTCCAGCTCCTCCAAACGCCCTACGGGCTCGTCGATCAATTATTCGCGCTAGCAAATTCATGCTGTGGGGTGAAACACAGGAATTTGTCCCCCGTGTGATTCCGATCTCCATTCCTCATGGAAACTGTTCGGATTCACCCATGGGAACGCCCCCGGAATGAAATGCAGGGACCGCGGATTCACGGTCCTATCATGGCAGATATTCGAATAATTGTCATCACGGGCTATTGGGATCTTCCGGGGATTCACGAATAGGAATGCTGTTGCGTAAGTCCAGACCCCGTTGTTGCCGGGTCTTATCCTCCTGATATCCGAACGGGACTTTGTCCCCCTCGCGTTCGCGTACCGAGCGGTACCACTGCTCGGCGTCGTCGCGGGCCTGTGCCTGCGCACTGCGCTCGGTCCTGTCCCCGCGCAGCAACCAGCGCATCACGAGGTAGAAGACCACACCCACACCGAGTGAGGGTACGAAGACGGCCAGGTAATCCATGACGGTGATCATCCTCTCCAGGACTGGACGGCGGCTGGACGCGGTACTGCGCCGGGTCGGTTCACTCGGGCTTCATGAGTGGGAAGAGGATGGTGTCCCGGATACCCAGGTTGGTGAACAGCATGATGAGCCGGTCCAACCCCAGGCCGAGCCCGCCCATGGGCGGCGCGCCGTATTCGAGGGCCCGCAGGAAGTCCTCGTCCAACTGCATGGCCTCGTCGTCCCCCGCCGCGGCGAGCCGGGACTGCTCCGTGAGCCGGTCGCGCTGCACCACCGGGTCCACGAGCTCGGAGAACGCGGTGCCACGCTCCATCCCTCCGATGATCAGGTCCCACGCCTCGATCAACCCCGGCTTCTCGCGGTGGGGCCGGGCGAGCGGTTGTGCGGCCGGCGGGTAGTCGTACACGAACGTGGGTTGGATCAGGGTGGGCTCCACGATTTCCTCGAAGAGTTCCATGACGAGTTTCTGTGCGTCCCATGCAGGATTCACTTGGATATCGCGCTGAGCGGCGATCTTTCGCAGTTCCGTGACATCCGTGTCCGGGGTGACCTCCCGTCCCACGGCCTCGGACAGTCCCGGATACACGGAAACCCATGCCCACTCCCCGAACAAATCAATGCGGCCGTCCTCGGTGTCCACCCCGTCCACACCGAGCGCGCGGGCACATTCCTGGATGATCTCCTGGATCCGCTGCGCCATCACGAATTGATCGGCATAGGCCTCATACGCCTCGAGCGTGGTGAATTCCGGGCTGTGGGAGGAATCCACACCCTCGTTACGGAAGACCCGGCCGATCTCGAAAACCCTGTCGATACCGCCCACGACCGCGCGCTTGAGATACAGCTCGGTGGCGATACGCAGCGTCATGTCCTGGTCGAACGCGTTGAGGTGCGTACCGAATGGGCGCGCCGCGGCCCCGCCGTGCACGAGCTGGAGCACGGGGGTCTCGATCTCCACGTACCCCTGTTCCTCCATGACACGGCGTACGGTGCGCGTGATCGTGGAGCGCGTGAGGACGACGTCGCGGGCCTCCTGGCGCACGATCAGGTCCAGGTAGCGCTGGCGCACCCGGGTTTCCTCGTTGAGTTCCTTATGCATGGTGGGCAGGGGGCGCAGGGCCTTGGAGGCCAAGGTCCACGAGTCCGCCATCACGGACAGCTCCCCGCGCCGCGAGCTGATCACGCGACCGGTGATGGCCACGAAGTCGCCAAGGTCCACGAGGGCCTTCCACTGCGCGAGGGGTTCGTCCCCCACGTTGACCTTGGAGAGCATGGCCTGCAGCCGGGTGCCGTCCCCCTCCTGGAGGGTCGCGAAGCACAACTTGCCGGTGTTGCGCACGTGGACCACACGACCGGCCACGGTCACGACGTGCTCGGTCTCCTCCCCGGGTTCGAGCTGACCGAACTGCTCACGGACCGCGGCAAGGGTCGTGGTGCGATGCACGTCCACGGGATAGGGCGCCATCCCGGCGTCCTGCGCTGCCTGGCGCTTGGCGGCGCGCACGGCCATCTGATCGTTGAGCTCGTGGGCGCTCAGCTCCGGATCGGTGCTGGCGGTGTCTGCGGGAACGGTGGATTCGGGCTGCTCGGTCACAATGGACCAGGATACCGCCCGCGCTCAGATTCGCATGTTGTCGATCAGGCGGGTGGGACCCACCCACGCCGCCACGAGCGCGAGGGTCCCGGGGCCGGGTTCCACGAGGGAAAGATCTCCCGGGTCCACGGTCACGAGGTAGTCCAGGCGCACCTCCGGCTCGGCGTCGATGGCGCTGCGCGCCCGCTCGAGCGTGAGCTCCCCTGCCGCGAGCGCGCGCAACGTCCGGTGCAGCACGAGCGCGTGGTCGGCCTGCTCGGCGGAGAGGTACTGGTTGCGCGAGGACAGGGCGAGCCCTTGCTCCGAGCGCACGATGGGCACCGCACGGATCTCCACCGGGTGATCGAAATCACGCACCATCCGCTGCATGAGCAGCAGTTGCTGCGCGTCCTTCTCCCCGAAATAGGCCCGCAGTTCGGCGGCGGGGCCCGGTGCCGCGATCGTGAACAGCTTGTTGACCACGGTCAGGGCGCCGTCGAAGTGCCCGGGGCGCGTGGCCCCCTCCAGGATCGACCCTGCCCGCCCGGAGGTCACGGACACCACGGGCGTCCCGTCCGGGTACATCTGCTCGACCGACGGCGCGAAGACGAGGTCCACACCCACCTCGGCGAGCCGCGCAACGTCCCCGTCCAGGTCCCGCGGGTAGCTCTCGAAGTCCTCGCCGGGACCGAACTGCAGTGGGTTGACGAACACGGACACCACCGCGAGGTCGTTCTCCGCACGCGTGCGCTGCGCGATCCGCGCGTGCCCGTCGTGCAGGGCACCCATGGTGGGGAACAACCCCACGGTGCGGGCGCCGCGGGTCACGCGCGCCCCGATCTCCTCGCGCAACTGCGCCACGGTGGTGCACACCACGGGTCCCGTCACGGGCGTTCCTCTCCGTCGAGCGCGGCAAGCACCGCGCGATAGGTCGTCTCGTCGATCCGGCCCGACGACGCCGCGCGGGCCGCGGTCTGCCGCGCCAGTGCGCGGTACCCCGCCAACAACTGCTCCCCGGCGTCCGTCTGGCGCGCTCCCCGCACGGAGGCGTCGGGTGCCGTGACGCGCTCGGGCGAGCGGGCGGCGTCGGCGGCGGAGACCCCATCTTGGGACAGCTCCCGTAGGGCGGCGACGTGGGCGGCCACCGTGGCGACGTCCCCGCGGGCCACGGGACCGGTCAGGGCGTCCTCCCCGGAGGCCAGGGCGTTGTCCACCGTGGCGCGCGCGAGGGGGCCCAGGACGCGTTCCGGGTGGGTGACCCCGATCTGCCCGAGCACTTGCATGGACTCCCCGAGCAGGGTCATCACGTGGTTGGAACCGTGGGCGAGCGCCGCGTGGTACAGGGGGCGATCCGCTTCCGCGATCACCACGGGCTCGGCGCCCATCTCCACCACGAGAGCTTGCGCGATGGGCAGGACGGGTGCCGCGGCGGTGACGCCGAAGCTGCAGTCCGCGAGCCGGTGCAGGTCCAGGCTGAGCCCCGTGAAAGTCATGGCGGGGTGCACGGCCAGGCCAATCCCCCCGGCACGGCGCACGGGTTCGAGCACATCCGTGCCGTAGCGCCCCGCGGTGTGCACCACGAGCTGACCGGGTTGCCACGCGCCCGTGGCACCGAGCCCGCTCACCAGACCTGGTAGTTGGTCGTCCGGGACCGCGAGCAGTACGAGTTCACTGCGTTCCACGATCGTGGGGACGTCCAACACGGGCACGTCCGGCAACAGGGCGCCCGCGCGCTCCCGGCTCTGTTCGGAGGACGCGTGCACACCCACGACGGCGTGTCCCGCGGCCCGCAGCGCGGCGCCCAGCACCGCGCCCACCTTGCCGGCACTGATCACGCCCACGCCCAACCGGCCCGGGCGGTCACTGGGTTGTCTCACGGAAATTCTCCTCGACGGGGACGACGGCACGCACAGAGTAGCGCACGCGCGTCAGCTCCCCCGCGGGTCGGGCGTGCCGGCCAGCGCAGTGGCGTGCTGTTCGCGGCCCCGACCGTTGACGCGGTCGCGCGCCGCGCGGGCAAGGTCCGTGTGGCGTGCCTGCAGCTCGCGGACCTGTGCGGTGTCCAGGTGGTGCACGGACGTGGTCACCGACCCGGGGGTCACGTGCACCGCGAAACCACTCAGCCGCAACCGCCGGTCCACGGGACCCTGGGTCACGGCCACGGACTGCGTCTTGTGGTGCGGGATCACGCTCGCGTGCCGTGCGAGTCTGCCCCACCGCAGCACGAGCGCGGACGTGTTCAAGGCGAAGCCCGTGCGACGCCACGTGAGCGGATCCAACCAGCGGGCCCTCCGGGGGCTCGTGGTGAAGTCCTCCGAGTCGCCGATCCCCGTGAGTCCCTGGTCCACGAGCTCGGTGGGCGCGTGTTCGAGCGGCAGCACGAGGTCGAGGATCTCGTGCACGTTCTCGAGTGTGCCCACGGGCAACACCGTGGAACCGAGCCCCTCGGTGCCCTCGGAGCCGCCTTTACCCGCGGTGATCACACGGACGTGGTGGCCGTCGAAACCGCGCCACATCAGGGGTTTACCGACCTCCAGGGCCTGCACCCTCCCCGTGGGAATCGTGGAGGAGCGCTCGTTGAACAACCCGGATCGGGTGCGCACCCCGGAGGGGACCACGCTGAGCGTGAACCCCCAGCTCTTCTCGAGCCGCGAGTACACCGTGGAGACCACGCCGAGCAGCAGGGGGACGAAACTGGGGATCATGACCCGCATCACCTGGGCGTTCCAGAACGCGGCGATCACCGCCGCCACTGCCATGAGCAGCAGGATCACGGCGGGCGGGGAACACACGAGGCTCAGCAGCACCCGGCTCGTGGGCACCGTGAACACGCGCCGCAGCTCGTCCTGTTCACCCAACGGGCCGTACTTCCGGGCGGCCCGCACGTCCACGGTGTCGCGCCGGCCGCGCTCGCCCGTACCGGCCGCGGGGTTCCCCGGGTACGCGGGGTAGCGGTCGGTCGCGCCGGAGTCCACGGCGGGGACGACGGCGCTCGCCGCCGAACGGTCCCACGGCGCCACGCGCCCGGGGCGGGTGACCTGCGGATCCCGGTACCGGTCGGCAGCCGCCTCCCCCGTTGCTTGGCCGTCATGAGCGGCCGACGCCTCGTGGGCGTCCGGGGCGGTGTGCGGGATCGGCGCGTCCGACGCGTGGTGCGCGGCCACGAGCAGTTGTTGCCGCAGCTGGCGGGCGTGGTCGCGGCGAAGGTAGGACAGCTCGAGGACGCTGGACCCGCCGTCTGCGACGTCGAACTTCAAGGACGCGAGACCCAGGATCCGGGGGACGAACTTGCGCTCGATGTCGATGCCCTGGACCCGGTCCAGGCGGGCCTGGCGGTGCGTGCGGAACAGCCACCCCGTGCGCAGGCGCACGTGTTCGTCCGTGATCTGGTAGCGGATGAACCACCACGAGAGTAGACCCAGACCGATGAGCAGGCCGAGCACACCGCACAGGATCGCGATCGCAAGGCCCGCGCCCGCGAGCTGCACCGCCCCGCCCACGTCCATCTCGATGGGGTCCCCGTTGAGCACCGCCGTGACGAGGTCGTCCAGGAACACGTTGCCGAAGCCCCACGCGAGGGCCACCACGAGTAGCCAGCTGCGCACGAGGGGCGTGAGCGGGTGCACCCGGTGCCACGCGCCGTCGGCGTCCGCCCCGGGGCGTGGACCCGTGCCAGTGCGCTGGGCGGGCCCGGGGAGCGGACCGGAGCCCGGGTCTGCCGGCGACCCCGGCTGCGCGTAGCGGTGGGACGGGTCCGGGCTCATCACAACCCCACCATGTGCTCTTCCCCGCGCTCCGTGAGCTGCTCGCGCAACCGGCCTGCCTCCGCGCGGGGTAGCCCGGGCAGCACGGCGTCCGTGGCCGCGGACGCGGTGTGGAGCGTGAGCGTGGCCAGCCCGAACGCGTTGAGCACCGGCCCGGTCTTGATGTCCACGTACTGCATCCGCCCGTACGGCACCACGGTCACGCTGCGGAAGAACAGGCCCTTGCGCAGCCACAGTTCGGTGGGTGCCTCCGCGTAGCCGATGGCCCGGACCCGGCGCGGGATCAGGGACAGGTTCACGAGACCCAGCCCGAGCACGATCCCGGACAGCACCCACATCCACCACTGCGGGCGGTCGCCCCAGGTCCCGAGCAGACCCAGGATCAAGGGGATCGAGAAGATCGCGGTCCACACGACGGTGGAGATGGCGGAGCTGATCAGGCGTACGGAAACGTACTGGGGCGCCACCCGGTGCCAGGTCAGTCCCGGAGGTGACAGTTCATCGGTGGCGGGCATATCCTCCCTCTCCTGGGGCGTACGGGTCCCGCCGTCCACCGTAGGGGGTTTCCTCCTCCGCGTCCGGGTCATCGGGTGGGAGCCGACACGATTTCTCCACGATCCAGCCCACGACCGCCAGCACGATCCCCGCCACGCCTTGGGCGATGCACAGCCACAACGGTTCCTGCGTGGAACGCACCCCGAGCAGGGTGAGCTGGTCCACGCCGATCCCGGCGTGCCACCCGGCGGTCAGCGCTCCGTAGTACGCGATCGCCTGCGCCGCCGCTGCCGTACCCACGGCCCACATGGGATCGTACGGTTTGCGCCGAGCCGGGTCGCGACGTCGCCCGGCACCGCGTTCGGGGTCCCGGTAGGCGCGCAACCGCAGCCCCAGGTACCCCACCATGAGCGCGGCCGCGAGTTCGGCGAGCAAACTGAGCCACGGCAGGATGAGCAGGCTCTGGTGTTGCCCGCTCACCACGTGATTGAGGCTCCACCCCACGGCCGCGGCGACCGCGGCGGCCGCCACGAGGGACAAGACGTTCAGGTATCGCACGGGGACCCCACCTCCGGTCGCACGCGGTGCTCGGTCACGGTCAGATCCGCGAAGTCCGAGGCCTCACGGGCCAGCTCGCGGACGGGACGGCCGTCGAGGTGGGCCCGCGGATCCATGAGGGCCCACGGCTCGAGCACGAACGCGCGTTCGTGGGCCCGCGGGTGCGGCAACTGCAAACGCGGATCGTCACTGTGGACGTCCTCGAACCACACCACGTCCAAGTCCAGGGTGCGCGGCCCCCAGCGCACGTCACGCGTGCGACCGTGCTCGGCCTCGATGCTCTGGCACACCGCGAGCACCTCGAACGGCGTGAGCCGGGTACGCAGTTCCACGACCGCGTTGAGGTAGTCCGGGGAGTCCTGCGGTCCACCCACCGCGCGGGTCTCCACGACCGGTGAGCTCGCCGTGACACTGATCCCGGGTGTCGCGTCCAGCGTCCGCACGGCCTGCCGCAGCACCGTCAACCGCTCCCCCAGGTTCGCCCCCAGGGCCACAACACACCGGGCCGTCATCCGTCCGCGCTCGCCTCGTAGTGTCCCCGGCGGCGGTGGATGCTCACGGCCACGTCCGAGAACGTCACGTCGATCGGCGCCTTGGGTTTGTGGACCGTGACCTCGAGCTCGGCCACCGCGGGGAAATTCTCCACGAGCGCCCGCGCGATCTCCTCCGCGAGTGCCTCGATCAACTGGAACCGGGTCCCGATGATGATCTCCCGCACCATTTCCGCGACCTCCCCGTAGTGCACGGTGCGGGTGAGGTCGTCGCTGGTCCCGGCCGGTCGCAGGTCCATGTAGAGCACGAGGTCCACGAAGAACGGCTGACCGCTGCGGCGTTCCTTCTCGAACACGCCGTGGTAGCCCACCGCGCCCAGGCCGGTGAGGGTGATCCGATCGCGATGGTTCTTGTCAGGGGCGGGTGTGTTCATGGCGGGCTCAGTTTCCCATATCCCGGGGGTGCAGTACGGGCGGGGCGACGCCGCGCCACGCGTGAGCCGCGGCCACCGCGTCCACCGTGATCGGGACGTCGTGAACGCGCACGGCCCAGGCTCCCCCGAACGCGGACAGTGCGCTGATGGCTGCCGTGGCCGTGTCCCGCTCATCCACGGGACGCGGTCCGTCCTGCGTGGCCAGCAGGGCGCCCACGAAGCGTTTACGGGACGCGGCGATCAGGATCTTGCCGAGACCGGTCAGCCGGGGCAGGGCGCGCAGCAGTTCCCAGTTCTGCTCCCCCGCCTTGGCGAAGCCGAGCCCCGGGTCCACAATCAGGTGCTCCGGGCGGATCCCCGCGGCGAGGCAGCGCTCCCGCAGCTGCTCGAGCTCGGCGAGCACCTCGGTCACGGTGTCGTCGTAGTCCGCGAGGGACGTCATGGTCTGGGGGGTCCCGCGCGAATGCATGAGCACGTACGGCACGCCCCGGTCCCCGGCCAGCTCGATCATGCGGGGGTCCAGGTTCGTCCCGGAGACGTCGTTGATGATGTGCGCCCCGGCGTCCAGGGCGGCCTCGGCCGTGTCCGAGTGCAGGGTGTCCACGCTCACGACGACGCCGCGGTCGCTCAGTTCGCGGATCACGGCCAGCACGCGCCGCTGTTCCTCCCGCGGATCCACCCGTTCGGAGTCGGGCCGGGTGGACTCCCCGCCCACGTCCACGATGTCCGCGCCCTGTTCGGCGAGCAGCAGCCCGTGCGCCACCGCCGCGGCCTCGGTGTCGTGGCGACCGCCGTCACTGAACGAATCTGGGGTCACGTTGAGGATGCCCATCACGAGTGTGCGTCCGGTGGGCAGCGCGTCGAACGAACCCCAGCCAAGCGCGTGCCGAGCGGGCCCGGCATGGTAGGCCCGAACACCGTCGGGCGAGCTCGCGGCGTCGTGCGGCGCGCTCATTGCGCGCGCCCCGCCTGGATCAGGTTCATGGCCTCGGCGCGGGTTGCCGGGTTACGCAGTTGACCGCGCACGGCCGACGTCACGGTCTTGGCACCGGGTTTGCGAACCCCCCGCATGGACATGCACAGGTGCTCGCACTCGATCACCACGATCGCCCCGGCCGGGTGCAGGTGCTCGCTCAGGGCCTCAACAACCTGCGTGGTGAGCCGCTCCTGGACCTGGGGACGCTTGGCGTAGAGGTCCACGAGCCGCGCGAGCTTGGACAGGCCCGTGACCTTGCCTTCCGGACCCGGGATGTACCCCACGTGAGCGAGCCCGTGGAACGGCACCAGGTGGTGCTCGCACGTGGAGTAGAACGGGATGTCCCGCACGAGCACCATCTCGGAGTGGCCGATGTCGAAGGACGTGGCCAGCAGGTCCGCGGGGTCCTGGTGCAGA
This sequence comes from Kocuria sp. CPCC 205261, assembly GCF_040981025.1. Taxonomy (NCBI): domain Bacteria; kingdom Bacillati; phylum Actinomycetota; class Actinomycetes; order Micrococcales; family Micrococcaceae; genus Kocuria; species Kocuria sp. CPCC 205261. Next base: position 13,099 of record NZ_JAVKPU010000012.1, read on the forward strand.
CCCGCGAAGACCTCGGCGTACGCGCGTGCCACCCGGGCCGGGGTGTCCCGCAGACCATCGCGGTCCGGGTCCTCCCCCACGGCCAACAGGATCTCGCGCACCGCGGCCGCGATCCGAGGTTGGTCGATCGTCGGATCGAGCTGGGGGGCATCGGCGTAGTCCGCGTAGGACCCCGACACCGGCTCGCGCGGATCGTCCTCGTGGGTGCCGTGCATCAGGGGTTCTCCCGCCGCACACCGCCCGGTTCCTGTCCGGACGGCCCGTCCGGGCCCGCGCCGGAGGCGTCGGCCCCCGGCTGTGGGTCCTGGTGCTCGGGCACCTCGAGCGGGTGTTCCGGCTTGGCGGCCACGGCCTGGTCCTGCGGTGCCATGGTGCTGGGGTCCTGGAGGTTCTTGCGGCGAGCCTCCTCCCGTTCGGCGGACGTGACCACCGGCGGGATGTCGGAGACCTCGCGCTCCTCCCCGGAAAGCCACACCGGGCGCAGGTCCCGCTTGGTGACGTCCCGGAAGATCTCCTGGATCTGGGCCTCGTTGAGGGTTTCCTTTTCGAGCAGCTCCAGGGCCAGGCGGTCCAGGACGGGACGGTTCTCGAGCAGGATCTGGTGTGCCTCGGTATGGGCCTGGTCGAGCAATGCCCGCACCTCGTCGTCCACGACGGCCAGCGTGTGGTCCGAGTACTCCTTGGAGCCCGAGCCCATCTCGCGGCCCACGAACGGGTCCGAGTTGTCCCCGCCGATCTTGACCGAGCCGATCCGCGAGCTCATCCCGTACTGGGTGACCATCTTGCGCGCGGTGTCCGTGGCCTTCTGGATGTCGTTGGACGCACCCGTGGAGGGGTCGTGGAACACGATCTCCTCCGCCGCGCGACCGCCCATGGCGTAGGCCATCTGGTCCAACAGCTCGTTGCGGGTCGTGGAGTACTTGTCGTCCGAGGGCATCACCATGGTGTAGCCCAGCGCGCGGCCGCGCGGCAAGATCGTGATCTTGGTGACGGGGTCCGTGTTACGCAGTGCGGCGGCGACGAGCGCGTGGCCGCCCTCGTGGTACGCGGTGACCTTGCGCTCGAGTTCCTTCATCACGCGGGAACGCTTCTGCGGGCCGGCGATCACGCGGTCGATCGCCTCGTCCACCGCGCGGTCGTCGATCAGCTGCGCGTGGGAGCGGGCGGTCAACAGCGCGGCCTCGTTCATCACGTTCGCGAGTTCCGCACCCGTGAACCCTGGCGTGCGCTTGGCCACGGAGGCCAGGTCCACGTTGTTCGCGAGCGGCTTGTTCTGGGAGTGCACGCGCAGGATCTGCTCGCGGCCCTTCATGTCGGGGGCATCCACGCCGATCTGGCGGTCGAAACGGCCCGGGCGCAACAGCGCGGGGTCCAGGACGTCCGGACGGTTGGTCGCGGCGATCAGGATCACGTTCGTGTTGGCGTCGAAGCCGTCCATCTCCACGAGCAACTGGTTCAGGGTCTGCTCGCGTTCGTCGTTGCCGCCGCCCATACCGGCACCGCGCTGGCGGCCCACGGCGTCGATCTCGTCCACGAACACGATGGCCGGGGCGTTCTCCTTGGCCTGCTGGAACAGGTCGCGCACGCGGGACGCACCCACGCCCACGAACATCTCCACGAAGTCGGAACCGGAGATCGAGTAGAACGGAACACCGGCCTCACCCGCCACGGCCTTGGCCAACAGGGTCTTGCCGGTACCCGGAGGGCCGTAGAGCAGCACACCCTTGGGAACCTTGGCACCCACAGCGGTGAAGCGGTCGTGCTCCACCAGGAACTGCTTGATCTCGTCGAGCTCCTGGACGGCCTCATCCGCGCCGGCCACATTCGCGAACGTGACCTCGGAGTTCTCCTTGTTGAACATCTTGGCCTTGGACCGGCCGAACTTCATGGCCTGCCCGCCGGTCTGCATGCGGGCGAAGATGAACCAGAAGATACCCAGGATGATCAGGAACGGGAGCAGGAAGCGTACGAGCGACAGGAACCAGTTGTTCTCCACGGGTTGGTCCGTGAAGCCGCTCAACTGGGCGTCGTTCATGGTCCGCACGACGTCTTCCGCGCGGGGCTGGACGTAGAAGAACTCCACGTCCTTACCGAGGTTCTGGCCGTCCCGGTTCAGATCGTCCCTGAGGCTGAGCTCCACCTTCTGCTCGCCGTCGTAGATCTTGGCTTCGTCGACCTTGTGGTCCCTGAGCAGTTCCAGACCCACGTTGGTGTCCACGCGGGACGAGGTGGGGCTGAACACGCTGGCGCCCACGGGAACCAGGACCACAATGGCCAGCAGGATCCAGAAGAGTGGACCCTTGAAGAAACTCGTGGGTTTTTTTGCCGTGGCCAAGCCGTTGATCCTCCCATGGACGTGACACGTTTCGTCACGGCCCGCTCGTGCACCTGTCTCCATGGGGCGGAGGGGTGGGGAACGGTGGCCGTGACGTGTATGGCACAATCTATCGCTTCGAATGGCGCTGCGACGCCGTGCGTGCGGTCCGTTCTTTCACAGCGCACACGATTGGGCCACGGTACACGCCTCTGCCCGACATTGGCTGGGCGTGAGGGTCCGTGCGCGACTCACTCGTAAACGTGCGGTGCGAGCGTGGCGATGCAGTCCAGGTTGCGGTACTGCTCCGCGAAGTCCAACCCGTACCCCACCACGAACTCGTTGGGGATGTCCCAGCCTACATAGCGCACGTCGATGTCCGTCTTGGCGGCGTCGGGCTTGCGCAGCAGCGTGCAGATCTCCACCGAGGCGGGTCCGCGCGACTCCAGGTTGGTGCGCAGCCAGGACAGCGTGAGGCCCGAGTCGATGACGTCCTCCACGATCAGCACGTCCTTGCCGTGCAGGTCCGTGTCCAGGTCCTTGAGGATGCGCACCACGCCCGAGGACTTGGTGCCCGAACCGTAGGAGGACACCGCCATCCAGTCCATGGGGTACTGCCCCTCGAGCTCGCGCATGAGGTCCGCCATGACCATCACCGCACCCTTGAGCACCCCCACGAGCAGCACGTCCCGCCCGTCGTAGTCGCGGTCGATCTGCTGGGCGAGTTCACGGACCTTCTGCGCGATCTGTTCCTTGGTGAACAGGACGTTGCTCAGGTCGTCGTGGACGTGTTCGGCCTTCACTGTGCACTCCCGGGGTCGTTCGTGGGTGGACTTGTCTCCAGCGGGCGAGGTCCGCGCTCACCGCGCAGCTCGAGGCACCCTCGCGCATGGGTCGCGTCCGAGCGGTGCCGCCACGCTGCCACCTTACCCGCCATCTGCACCGGCCCGGCCGCCCCGTACCCGAGCGCGAACTGCTCGAGCGCGCTCAACCGTTCGAACGTGGGCGTCTCCCCGCCCGCGAGGACACATGCCTTCGCGAGCATGCGTCGGCGCAGTGCCGCCGGGGTCCCCTGGAGGACGGCACCGTCCAGCACGACCGACGAGCCGGACGACGCCGCGGGCACCAGGGCGGCGTCGAACGCCAGGGACGCCTGTTCGTCCAGGTAGTCGGCATCGGCGCCGAGTACCGACGCCGTGCGGGCCAGTGCCCTGCCCACCCCCGGCCCCAGCTGGGACTCGAGATAGGGCAGGACCTCGTGGCGCACGCGTGCGCGGGTCAGTGCAGTGTCTGCGTTGGTGGGATCGTGCCATGGCGACAGCCCCTCGGCCGCGCACACCGTCTCGGTCTCGGCGCGCGTGACGTTGAGGAACGGACGCAGGTACAGCACGTCGTCGACATGATGCCGCTCGGGCATCCCGGACAGCGAACGCGTTCCCGAGCCCCGGGCGAGGCCCAGCAACACGGTCTCCGCCTGGTCGTCCCGTGTGTGTCCGAGCAGGACGGCGGCAGCGCCGGTTCGGCGCGCGACGTCGCTGAGGGCGCCGTAGCGGGCGAGGCGCGCGGCCATCTCGGGGCCGTGGTGCTCGCGCACCACCGTGACCCGCTCGACCGCGACGGGCTCGAGGCCGAGCTCCCGCACGGTGCGCGCCGCGTCACGGGCCACCTCGGCCGAGCCCTCCTGAAGTCCGTGGTCCACCACGACGGCGCCCACCCGCACGCGGCCGCGCCGCGCGAGGTGCGCAGTCGCTGCGGCGAGCGCGAGGGAATCGGCGCCACCGCTGCATGCCACGAGCACGAGGGGCGGGCGGGGATCAGTGCCCGCCCGCGCGTGCTCGGTAGTTGTTTCCCGCGGGGTCGTCGAGGGGTCCGGACGCATCGGATCACGTGCGTCCGCTCCCCCGGCCGACGTCTCACGGGGTAGGTGGTCGACGGCGCGGGCCACCGCGCGCCTGGCGCGGGCGACCACGGGATGGAGGCGACCGGCCCGTCCGTGCTGCACCCCGTCAGTCCTGGGCGGACCTGGCGCGCTGCGCCGTTTCCTCGGCCATCCCCAGGACCTTGCTCAGCACGGGGGTGGTGTCACCGAGCATGACCAGGGCGCGTTCCAGTTCCCCCACCGGAACCACCGAGGCGAGCGCGGACACGGCATCCGTGTCCGTGGTGATCCGCGTGCGGATCTGTGACGTGGACAGCACCGGTTGGGATGCCTCCACCCTGTTCAGGACGGCCTCCTGGTCCGAGGACCCTGCGCTGTCCTCGAGCATGACCAAGCGTTCGTAGACCGCAGGGTTACCGATCTTGATGCGTCTGCCGCTGATGAGTTGGGAGAGCATGGGCGCGGACAGGCCCAGGACCTGGGCCAGCCTGCGCTGCGTAATACCGTAGACCCCCACCACGGCGCCAAAACGCTCTGACAGCGGCTGACCGTACAGCCGGATCTGTTGATTGATGTTTTCAGAGCTCACACGGTCATCTTGGCACAGACAACCGGGGGAAAACCCGAGAGCACGTCCCGGGCTCAGCCCAGGACGCGATCCATCCAGGCCTGCGGGTCGTGGATCTCCACCTCGGTGGGCAGGGTCTCGGGTGAGGTCCACACCGTGTTGAAGCGCTCCATGCCCACACGCTCCACGATGTACTCCACGAACTTCTGGCCGTTGCTGTACTGGCGCATCTTGGCGTCCATGCCCAGCAGGGAACGAATGAACCGGTCCAGGGCGCCGTGGGTCGCGGAGCGGTCGTCGAAGCGGCGGCGGATGGTCTTCACGGAGGGCACGATGGACGAGTCCACGGCGTCCATGACGGCGTTGGCGTGACCCTCGAGCAGGGACATCACCGCCGTCACGTGGGAGACCGTGTCACGTTCGGCGTCCGTGAGCAGATGGGTCATGGGACCCAGACCCGCGTCCGGGCGGCCGGCGGAGCGGCCCGTGATCGACGCCGCGGCGGCGCGCAGGCGATCCCACGCGGACGCGTCCAGCGAACCCAGGCGGGAGATCTGCTCGAGCATGTGATCGCGCAGCCACGGGGCCGCCGCGAACTGCACACGGTGGGTCTGTTCGTGCAGGCACACCCACAACCGGAAGTCCTCGGGGGCCACGTTGAGTTCGTGCTCGGTCCACAACACGTTGGGTGCCACGAACATGAGCCGACCCCCGGGGTGGGAACGGGCCGCCTGTTCGGAGACGAGCCCGGCGTAGGGGTCGTACTGCCCCAGGACCTTGGCGGAGAGGAAACCCACCAGGGCCCCCATCTCCGCGGCGATGGCCGTGGGCGCCACGCCCCGCAGGGCGGCGTCGAACGTGCCGGGGTCCTTGGCGTGCAACCGGTCGAAGACGGGCTGGACGAGCACGGAGAACGTCTGCGTGTTGGCCTTGGCCCAGCCCGCGCGGTCCACCACGAGCACGGTGGAGTCCCGCAGGTTCTCCGCGGCGTCCAGACGCGTGATCGCGTGGACGTGGTGCACCGATTCATGTGCGAAATAGCGCAGGGACTCCACGGCGCGGGACATCTCACGCGGCCCGGGCGTGGGGCCCGGCGGGGTCAGTTTGGCAGCGATCTGGGCGGCTGCGTCCCAGTCCACGAGCGAACGACGTGTCAGTTCTTGGCTCATGCGCTCACTCAATCACACCCGGGCGGTCACGCGAATGGGCGGAGGCTGGAAACTCCCGGGGCACGGCGCGTTCCGCGAGTGGTCGGCTCACGCAGATCTCGCGAGCGCGGCCACCGTGCGATCCACGGTGTCCTTGGCCCGGGTGGTGTCCCCGCTGACCCCGTTGAGCACCAGGGAGTACACGAGCACGCTGCCGTCGGCGCGTTGCACGTACCCGGACAGCGCCACGACGTCCAGCAGGGTCCCGGTCTTGGCCCGGGTGACACCGCGCGCCGCGGCCTCCGCCGGGTCGTCGAAGCGCTCCGAGAGCGTTCCCTGGGCTCCCGCCAGTGGCAGCCCCCGGCCGTACGGACCGTAGCGGGGATCCGTGACCAGGGTGTCCACCGCGCGGGCGAGTGTGGTGGCGCTGACCCTGTCCTGCTGCGCCATCCCGCTCGCGTCCGCGGCCCGCAGGCCCTCGGTGTCGATCCCGTGCTCGGCCAGGGCGGCCGGGATCAGCTCCTGCACACCCGTCACGCTGCCCTCACGTCCGGAGGCCACCGCGGCGACCCGCGCGAGGCTCTCGGCGAGGGAATTGTCCGAGTGCGCGAGCATATAGGCACTCTGTTCGGACACGGGCGCGGATGCCACGCGCGCGAGCCCCACGGCGTCCTCCGGGGCACTCGCGGCACCTCCCACGGTGACGCTCGCCCCTGCGCCCAGGCGCTGTTCGAGCTGGCGCGCGAATTCTCGCGTGACCGCGGCCGCGGGGTCCTGGGGCCGTTCGCCGCGGGAGCCCGGGTCCGCGCCGTCCGCGGTGGGCACCCGGTGGGAATACAGGGCCACGGGCGCCACACGGGTGATCTCCCCGGCGGCGATGTCCTCCCCCTCCCACGCGGGGTTCAGCTCCGGTCCGGCGAACAGGTCCGTGTCCAGTTCCACGGTCCACTGCCCGGAGGCCGCGGCATCGGGACCGTCCTGTCGCAGGGCCTGCGCGGTGCGTTCCGCGAGCGTCCCCAGTCCCGCATGACCGTTGACCGCATCCGCCCGCCCCTCGCCCGGAGCGAGCAGGGTGTCACCACCGGCCACCAGGACGAGTTTCCGCGGCTGATCCCCCCGGACCACGGTGGTCTCCAGTCGTTCGTACGGGTCCACGGTCGCGGCCAGCGCCAGGGCGGTCAGCACCTTCTGGTTCGACGCCGGCACCATGGGCCGCTCCGGCGACCGCCCCGCGACCACGGTGTCCTCCCCCGCCACCGCCACGGCGGCTGCCACGGTTCCCGGGGCCCCGGTCAGACCCGCGTCCAGGGCCTCCGCCACGCCCTCGGCATCCACCGTCCCGGACGCTGCCGCCAGACCGGCCGCAGCGGGATCGGGCGACGCCGCGGCGTCGTCCGCGTCCTGCGCGTGCTGCCATGCCGGCCGTAGCTCCGCGACGACCGCGGGCACGGCGAATGTTGCCGCGACGAGCACCGCGAGCGCGAGCAGTGCACACGCGAGGGGCCAGGAGCGGCGACGCACGGAGGTACTCGGTGGGGGTGCGGGCATGGCCCTCATTCTCCCGTACCCGCCCGACACGGACAACGCACCGAGCGCCGTCGTACGCCGAACACCGGACCGCTGCGGGCGGGCGCTGCCCTACGGCGCGGCCACGGCCGGTATCGTGGGAGCATCCGATCGAACGCGCGGCGGCTCGGCGCTGTCCCGCGCGGTGCCCGGGTGCGCGAACCGCCCGGCACACAGCACTACGACCCGAGGAGTTTCACCATGGAGCTTGACGTCACCATCGAGATCCCGCGGTATTCCCGCGTGAAGTACGAGATCGACCACGAGACCGGTCGACTCCGCCTGGACCGCGTACTCTTCACCTCCATGCAGTACCCCACGCACTACGGCTACTTCGAGAACACCCTGGGCGAGGACGGCGACCCGCTGGACGCCATGGTCATCCTGGACGTGGACGTGGTCCCCGGTGTGATCGTGGAGGCCCGGCCCATCGCCGTGTTCAACATGACGGACGAGGCCGGCGGGGACGCCAAGATCCTGTGCGTGTCCACGGACAAGCGCTACGACGAGATCCAGGGTCTCGAGGACGTCAACGAGTTCAAGCAGAAGGAGATCCAGCACTTCTTCGAGCGCTACAAGGACCTGGAGCCCAACAAGTGGGTCAAGGGCGAGGGCTGGGACGGCAAGGAGGCCGCGGAGCGGCTCATCGTGGAGGCCCAGCAGCGCTTCGAGCAGTCCCACTACGACAGCGCCGCGGAGGCCGAGCAGGACGACTGAGTCCGTCCCCCTCCACCTGGGGTCCCCGTGGTCGGTGTGCGCACCGAGCACGGGGACCTCACCCGTGCACACCGGCTCGGTGACGGTCACGCCCGGTGACTCCCACGCCCGGTGACTCCGCATCCCGCGCCCCTCGGAACCGCGGGCGCTTATGCCTGTCGGCGGGCCGTGGTGGGATGATCCTGCGGGACGCGGCCGCGAGAACCCGGTGGTCCCCTGCGCTTCGGAAAGGTGGTACCCGTGTTCGATCCGCACGCACGTGAACACGGGCACGTCTACGTCTTCCACGGCACCGAGTCCACGCAGGTCCTGGGCCCCGAGCACCTCATGGGTCAGGTGCGCACGCTGCTGTCGGCGGCCGGAACCGATCCGGCACCCGAGCCGTCCTTGCACCCGGACATCGTCCCGCGCCCCTACACCTCGGAATCCCAGCAGGATCCCGGTGACCCGGCACCCGAACACTGGATGCACGTGCGTAGCACGGTCACGGAAGTCTCCGTGGACCTCGGGGCGGACGCCTTCTGGGACCGGGTGGACAAGGGCAGCTGGGCCACGTGGCAGGACCGCTGGCCCGATCCCCCGGGGGGACCGTTGTTCCCGCCCAGCGCACCGGACTGGCTCGTGCGCGCCCCGCGATGGGAACTCGATCCCCTGGCTCCGGCACTCGGCCCCGCGGCGTCGGGCGGGTGGGTACGCAGTCCCGCGCGGGCGTGGGGTTCCGGGGAACCCGCGGTCCCCCGCGACCCCTCTGACCGGCCCGGTGATCCCGCCCGCCCGGAGCCCGGAGGCACCGGCGTGGGGCTGTTCCAGCTCACGGACCTCGAGTCCTTCTGGGTCTTCGCCCCCGAGGCGGACGTCGCGGACATCATGGCGCGCTGCGAAGCGCTCGCCACCGACCACCCCGCCTTCACGTGGCTCACCGGGTACTTCGACGCCCGGGACATCGCCGGGTCACTGCGGCTGCCGTCCCCGTGCCTGCCCATCCTGGAAGCGGACCTCGCGAGCGCGGGTTATGCCGTGGACACGTGGTGGTGACGCCGCAGCCACCCGCTCACGCGAGCGGGCATCGACGTGTTCGACCGCTGACCCGGCCGCCGTTCCCCGACCGGGCACCGCCTCGGACGCCCATAGCGCGGGTACCCATTGGCCCAGGGCTCACTCGCACAGGCGCAACAGCGTCGCGGCCGCCGGACGGGCCTGCCACTCCTCGTTCCACAGGGAGCGCACCACGGCCTTGGACACCGCTTGGGGTGTGATCCCGAGCTGCTGGGCCACGGTCTTCTGCTGACCTCTGGCTCCGGGGACCAGCAGGTCTACCACGCGCCACTCGGCCTCGCTGCGCTCGCTCACGATCCGGCCCACGAGCTTGAGCACCGCCTGGGCCTGCTCCGCGGCCGTCGCGTCCACCGCGCTGACCCGCACGGCCGCCCGCTCGGTGTCACGGCCCGGTTGCGCGGCGAGGTGACCGTGGTTCATGCCCGGCCCCTCGGCGGTCACGGCCACGCGGCCGTCCTCGTGGTCCACGCGCGTGAGGAACACGTCCCCCACGCCGATGCCCACCGCATAGCGGTCCTCGCGCACGGCGATCATGGCCGCCGCGACCGCGGCGTGGGCGTCCTCGGTCAGACCGCGCACCTCACCCGGCGCCATGGGTTGGAACGGGGCGCGCGCGGGCACGTCACGCAGGCGCCGACACAGTTCGTGGTCCATGGCGGGATCGGGGCGGGACGCGTCCGCCACACGCTGGGTCAGGGTCAGGACGAACACGGTTCCAGTATCGCAGTTCCGCACCGGGCAACCCGGCCACGACGCCGCGCATTTCCCGAACCGGACGTCCCGCTCAGAGCAGCGTGCGCAGGATGGCCGCGGCGCCGTCGTCGTACACGCTGCCGGTGACCTCGCGGGCGACCTGCTCGACCTCGTCCGGAGCCTGACCCATGGCCACACCGCGCGCGGCCCATTGCAGCATCTCGATGTCGTTACGCCCGTCCCCCATGGCCACGGTGTGCGCGGGGTCCACGTCCAGCTGCTTGCGGATCTGCTCCAAAGCGCTGGCCTTGGAGACGCCGTTCGCGGCGACGTCGAGCCACGAGGACCAGCCCACGGAGTAGGCGACGCCGTGCAGACCGGCCTGCTCGATGGCCTGGGCGAAGTCCCCGGGGGCGTCCGTGGCGCTGTAGACCACGAGCCGCACCGCGGGCATCTCGGAGAGCTCCTGAAGGTCCACGCCCACGGCCTCGATCCCGAAGGACGAGTCCTGGAAGCGTTCGGTCGAGTAGAACTGCCCATCCACGCCCTCGAGGGCGAACTTGGCGGTGGGCAGCTTGCTGGACAGCGCCCGCAGCGCGTTGGAGGGGTCGAAGCTCACGCGGTCGGTGATCTCGTAGCGCTGCTCGAGCTGCGGGTCCAATCGCAGGGTCACGCCCCCGTTGGAGCACACCGCGAACCCGGAGTGGATGTGGCCCTGGCGGATCACGGGCAGCGCGGCGCCTTTGGAACGGCCCGTGGCGATCACCACGTGGTGGCCGGCGCCCACGACGGCGCGCAGGGTGTCCTTCACGCCGCGGGACATGTGGCCGTCGTGGTCCACGAGGGTCCCGTCCACGTCCAGCGCCACGAGGTACCGGACGCCCTCTTCCCTGGTCCAGGAACTCGAACGGGGGGTCTGCATTTTCATGGGCGCGAACGCCGCTGCAGCACTCTGCGCCTTCTCCTCGGTGTGCCGGTCATCGATGCCGGCCTGGATATCAGTCATGACAGTCATGGTGTCACATCACCATCGATGCATGTCTTGCGATGGACCGCCCGGTGACGGGAGCGTGAAGTTCCCGGGGGATGTGCGTCACTCGACCGGGCGCAGGACCTCCTGGCCGCGCAGGTACGGGCGCAAGATCTCGGGGACGACCACGGAACCGTCCTGTTGCTGATGAGTCTCGAGGATCGCCACGAGCCAGCGGGTCGTGGCGAGCGTCCCGTTGAGCGTGGCCACCGCGCGGGTCCCGCCCTTCTTGGTCCTGCCCTGGGCGTCCGTGGTCTCAGGCAGGCGTTCCCGGATATTGAGCCGGCGCGCCTGGTACGTGGTGCAGTTGGATGTGGAGGTCAGCTCACGGTACTTGCCCTGGGTGGGGATCCACGCCTCGCAGTCGAACTTGCGGGCCGCGGAGGTCCCGAGGTCCCCGGCCGCGGTGTCGATCACGCGGTAGCTCAGTCCACACGCCCGCAACATCTGCTCCTCCCACGCGAGCAACCGCTCATGCTCGGCGGCGGCGTCCTCGGGGTGACAGTAGACGAACATCTCGAGTTTGTTGAACTGGTGCACGCGGATGATCCCGCGGGTGTCCTTGCCCGCGGAACCGGCCTCGCGGCGGTAGCACGAGGACCAGCCGGCGTAGCGCAGCGGCCCGTCGCTGAGGTCCAGGATCTCGTCCGCGTGGTAGCCCGCGAGCGCGACCTCGGACGTGCCCACGAGGTAGAGGTCGTCCTTGCCCACGCGGTAGATCTCGTCGTCGTGCTCCACGTCGAATCCCGTGCCGTTCATGATGGCCGGGCGCACCAGATTGGGCGTGGACATGGGGATGAACCCGTTGTCCAGGGCGAGGTCCTGGGCCGCGAGCAACAGGGCCGTCTCGAGGCGGGCGACGTCCCGTTTGAGAAAGTAGAAGCGCGAGCCGGATACCTTGGCCCCGCGTTCCATGTCGATCCCGTCCAGCAACTCCCCCAGCTCCAGGTGGTCCCGGGGTTCGAAGCCCTCGGCCTCGAAGTCGCGCGGGGTGCCCTCGGTGCGCAACAGGACGAAGTCGTCCTCGCCGCCGGATGGGATGCCCTCCACGATCAGGTTGGGGAACTGGGCCACGAGCTCCTGCTGGGTGAGCTCGGCGGCGTCTGCCTCCGCCTGGGCGGCCTTGACGTCCGCGGCGAGCTGCTTGACCTGGGCGAGCAACTGCTGCTTCTCCTCACCCTGGGCCTTGGCCACCTTCTTGCCGAACGCGTTCTGCTCCGCGCGCAGGGACTCGAAGTCGGTGATCGCCCCGCGCCGCCGGGAGTCCGCCTCCAGGATGCGGTCCACCAGTCCCGCGTCCGCCCCCCGGGCGGTCTGGGAAGCACGGTAGGTCTCAGGGTCGGCGCGCAGGTCGTTGATGTCGATCACCCGTCCAGGGTATCCAACGAAACGCGCGGGTGCGCGATCCGACGTGGAGGCGGCGCCCGGCCCGCGCGCCAGTAGACTGGCCGCGTCCGACAGCCGCCTTTCGAACAATCCAGGAAGGGGACTCCCGTGCCGCAGCACACAGTGGAACCCCAGCGAGTGGCCGTGGTGATCAACCCCATCAAGGCCCAGGCAGACGCAGCACGGGACGCGGTGATCATCGCGTGCCGCAAGGGTGGTTGGGCGGATCCCGTCTTCTACGAGACAGAAGTGGACGATCCCGGGTTCTCCATGGCCCGCGGCGCCGTCGAGGAGGGCGCGGACGTCGTGCTCGCCGCGGGCGGTGACGGCACCATCCGTGCCGTGGGCGAGTCGCTGGCCGGCGGGGGCATCCCGCTGGGGCTCGTGCCGCTGGGCACCGGCAACCTGCTGGCGCGCAACCTCAAGGCGGACCTCGCGGACCCGCACCACTCCGTGGACGTGGCGCTGTTCGGGTCCCAGAAGGCCATCGACACCGTGGCCGTGCACCTCGAGACGGACGACGACCGCACCGAGGACCACCGCTTCCTGGTCATGGGCGGCGCGGGTTTCGACGCCCAGATCATGGCCGACACCAAGGACGACCTCAAGGACCTCGTGGGGTGGGCCGCCTACGGCGAAGCCGGCTTCCGGCACCTGTTCAACCGGCCCCGCTGGGCGCGCTACAGCATCGACGACGGCCCCTGGGAGTCCAAGCTCGTGCGCTCCGTGATGGTGTGCAACTGCGGCGAACTCACCGCCGGGTTGGTCCTGGTGCCGGAGGCCAAGATCGACGACGGCGTGCTGGACCTCGTGGTGATGACCCCGCGCTCGCTCGTGGGCTGGCTGGGCATGGTTGCCAAGGTCGCGTTCCGCCACCGCCACGAGCTGCCCGTGATCGACTACCGCAGCGGCAAAAAGGTCCGGGTGGAGTTCCACGAACCCATCGAGTACCAGGTGGACGGCGATCCCCTGGGGCGGATCAAGGCGTTCGAGACCACCATGCACCACAAGTCCCTGCAGGTCCGCGTGCCACCGACCCAGGCCGACTGATCCGCACGCGAACGGCCCGGTCCCTCCTCTCGGAGGGACCGGGCCGTTCGTTCATGCGGGCCTCAGTGCCGACGACGCCGCGCGGGCATCATGTGCCGCACGGGCGCCACGCCCCGCACAGGCGCCACGCACCGCGCCGGCTCAGACCGCGCCTGCGAGTCCGAAGATCGCCGCGGCGATCGCGAAGCCCAGCACACCAATGATGGTCTCGAGCACCGTCCAGGTCTTGAACGTGGTGCGCACATCCATCTCCAGGAACCGGCCCACGAGCCAGAACCCGGAGTCGTTGACGTGGGAGAGCACCACGGAACCGGCGGCCACGGCCACGACCATGGCCGCGAGCTGCACCACGTTGTAGTCGGCGGCCAGCACCGCCGGGGCGATCAGACCCGCGGCCGTGGTCAGCGCGACCGTGGCGGAACCCTGCGCCACGCGCATGACCGCGGCGATCAGGAAGCCCGCGATGATCAGGGGGATGCCCAGGTCCGCGAGCACGTCCTCGAGGGCGTTGCCGATCCCGGAGGTGCGCAGCACACCGCCGAACATGCCGCCGGCGCCGGTGATCAGGATGACCGAGCACACGGGGCCCAGGGCGGACTCGAACGTCTTCTCGATCGCGGAACCGCTCACCCCGCGGGCCTTGCCGATGGTCAGCGCGGCGATGATGAGCGTGAGCGTCAGGGCGATGGGCGTCTCACCGATCGCGCGCAGCAGCTCGAACCACGCCTGGGACGAGGTCTCCTCGGAGACCGCTCCGGACTTGGCGAGCGTGCCCAGCCCGGTGTTGAGGAAGATCAGCAGCATGGGCAGCAGCAGCATGGCCACCACGGTGCCCACCGCAGGAGGGTTGCGGACGTCCTCGGCCTGGCCCAGGATCGCGGGGACCGGGAGCTTGATCCGGCGCCCCGAGAACTTGCCGAACAGGTAGGAGGAGACGTACCACGTGGGGATCGCGCAGATCAGGCCCACCAGGATGATGTAGCCCACGTTCGCCTCGAAGAACGTGGCGGCGGTGACCGGACCCGGGTGGGGCGGCAGGAACACGTGCATCACGGAGAACGCGCCCACGGCGGGCAGCGCGTACGTGAGCACGCTGCCGCCCAGTCGGCGTGCGACCGAGAAGACCACGGGCAGCATGACCACCAGACCGGCGTCGAAGAAGATGGGGAAGCCGAACAGTAGGGAGGCCACACCCAGGGCCAGCGGCGCGCGCTTCTCCCCGAACGCGCGGATGAGCCGGTCCGCGAGCACCTGGGCGCCGCCCGAGGTCTCGAGCAAGCGGCCCAGCATGGCTCCCAGCCCCACGAGCAGCGCCACGCTGGCGAGCGTGTTACCGAAGCCGTAGAGCAGGACGGGCACCACCTGGGAGGTGGGGATGCCCGTGGCGAACGCCGTGAGCGCCGAGATGATGATCAGCGCGAGGAAGGCGTGCACGCGGAATGTGATGATCAGCACCAACAGCACTGCGATGGCCGCCGCCGCGATCAGCAGCAACGGCCCGGCTGTCAGTGTCTGACTCCAGCCCTCGATCTCCATGGACGTCAATGTCCTTTCAGGTTGTTGACCCACGAACGGGCCTGGATGAAGGCGGCATCGCTGTAGTGCTTGGCCACGTGGACCGCGCGCCCGTCGGCGCGGGGGTAGGACCCGAGGAATCGGGTGCGGGGGCAGATCCGGCGCACACCCATGAGGGCTTCGGAGACCCGGTCCTCCCGGATGTGGCCGTCGATGTCCACCGAGAAGAAGTAGTCGCCCAGGTGGGTGCCCGTGGGGCGGGACTCGATGCGGGTCAGATTGACCCCGCGTGTGGCGAACTGCTCGAGGATCTCCAGCAGCGCCCCGGGACGGTCCTCCCACAGCGGGATCACCAGGGACGTCTTGTCCGCCCCGGTGGGCTCGGGCATGGGTGCATCTGGGCGGGCCACGAGCACGAAACGCGTGACCGCGTGCTCGTTGTCCCCGATGTCCTCGGCCAGCACGTTCAGCTCGGGGTGGCGCTGCACGACCACGGGGGAACACACGCCGGCGTCGTAGCCCAGGCCCTCGGTGCTCACCCCGCCCGTGCCGTCCAACATGTCCATGGCCGAGGCCGCCGTGGAGGACGCGGGGACGTAGCTCACGCCTGGGAGGTTCTGTTCGACCCAGCCGCGGATCTGCGCCCAGGCGTGACTGTGGGTCGCCACGGCGTGGACGTCGGACAGGCTCACGCCCGGCGGGGCCACGAGGACGAACTGGATGGGCACCAGGATCTCGCGCAGGATCCGCAGCTCGGCACCGAAGGAGACGTCGTCGAGCGTGGCGGTCACGCCGCCCTCCACCGAGTTCTCGATGGGCACCACGGCGGCGTCCACACGTTCCTCTCGAACGGCCGCGAGCGCGGCCGGGACGGAGCTCATGGGGGTGCACGCGGCGTCGTCGACCCCCGGGACCCGCCTCAGTGCCGCCTCGGTGAACGTGCCCTCGGGGCCCAGGAAGGCGTACTCACGAGCGCATGGCCCCGGGTCCACAGGACCCGAGGCCACGCCGGACAGTGCTGCGTTCACAGAACGCGCGCCGTTTCCCCGGTCTCGGACACGATGGGCTTCTCCGCGTCCGCCCACGCGCCCATGCCGCCCACCACGTTGACGGGGTCGTACCCGTACTGCGCGAGGTACGCGGTGGCGCGCAGCGAGCGGCCGCCGGAACGGCAGATCACGTAGACGTCCTGGTCCAGCGGGACCTCGTCCGTGCGCTCCGCGAGCTGCGACAGCGGCAGGTGCTGGGCACCGTCGATGTGCCCGGCATCCCACTCGTCCTGTTCGCGCACGTCCAGGATGGGTGCGCCCGCCGGGATCTCGTCCACTGTGGCGGACGGCAAGTTGTTCACGTTGTCCATGGCGTCCCTCGTCGTTCGACTGCTCAGTTCACTCGGACCCCCACCATAGCGGCAGGGCGCGGTGTTCGGCGCCGACGGCGCGGGGTGCCGCGGGCGACGTCGCTCAGCGCACGTCGGTGCCGATCTTGTCGTGCTCGGACGGGTGCGAGCGCCCCAGCTCGGACAGGCCGTGCTTGGCCACGTGACGCGTGGAGATCTCGTAGCCGATGTCGGTGCCCACGAGGATCACGATGCCCGCGATGAGGCTGTAGTACCAGTGCGGGTTGGTCATGCCGAACATGATGTACAGGCTCAGCAGGATCAGGAACGCGAGGCACCCGTAGGTGGTCACGGGAGCGTCGGGCAGCGTGAAGGACACGCCGCGCACCTGACCGTGGGCCGCGAGGTTGCGCAGCGAGCGGGCGCACGCGTACAGCGTGGCGTTCACGCCGGAGATCGCGTCGGTCAGCACCACGAGCACGAGCACGCCGCCGGTCGGTGCCCCGCCCCTGTGGGGCACCGACCGGCGCTTCGTACGCTTTCTCCAGGAAGTTCACATGACTCAGGAATTCACCATCGACGACTGTTCGGCGGGCGTGCGCAGCGCCAAGCCGTCCGTGGTCCGCAAGGGCTTCGCGATGTCCGCGAAACCTGGAATGATCTCGTTCGCCTCGGGCATGCCCGAACTGCGCTCCCTGCCGCTGGACGCGCTCGCGGACATCGCGTCCGATCTGATGCGCCACCGCGGCAACGAGGTCATGCAGTACGGTACGTTCACCGGCACGGACCACCTCATGGACCCGCTCATCGAGCTCATGAAGATCGAGGGCATCGAGAACGTCACGCGTGAGAACGCGCTCGTGACCACCGGTTCCCAGAACGGTCTGGACACCCTCGCCCGAGTGATGATCGATCTGGGGGACGTCATCCTCGCGGAAGCGCCTTCCTACTCGGGCGCCGTGGCCGTGTTCGCGGGCGCCCAGGCGGAGGTCGTCCACGTGGCGATCGACCACGAGGGCTGACCCCGGACGAACTCGAGGAGACCATCGAGGAGCTCGAGTCCCAGGCCGGCGCATCAAGTTCCTGTACACCATCCCGAGTTTCCAGAACGCGGGCGGGACCATGATGCCGCAACAGCGCCGCGACCGGATCTGTGAGGTCTGCGCCGCGCACCACGTGCTGATCGCGGAGGACAACCCCTACGGCCTGCTGGGCTTCGAGGGTCAGACTGCCCGTGCCGTGCGCGCGGACGACGAGAACGTGGTCTACCTGGGCTCGGCGTCCAAGATGTTCACGCCGGGTCTGCGCGTGGGCTGGACCGTGGCCCCCGATTCGCTCGCCACGATCCTGGGTCTGCAGAGTGAGGCCGCTGCGCTCAATCCCTCGGCCTTCGCTCAGGAAGTGGTCGCCGGGTGCCTCGAGAAGTACGACTGGCGTTCCGTGCGGGACGAGTACCGCGTGCTGTACGGCAAGTGGGCACAGGCCCTGGTGAACGCGTTCGACGAGCACATGCCCGACGGTGTGACCTGGACCCGCCCCGAGGGCGGCTTCTACTCGTGGGTCACCCTGCCGCATGACCTGGACTCCTACGACCTGTGCATGAAGGGCATCGACAAGGGTGCGGAGATCTTCACCATCACCCTGAAGAAGGCCATGAACGCCTGATCGGTTCGCCCGAACGCCACGGCGCCGGTGTCAACAATCCTGTGGCCCGGCGCCGTCGTTCTGCCGGGCCGTATCCGCTGCGACCTAGACTGATGGATCGAGGACCGCGGTTGCCCGATCCTTGCACCCCGCTTCGTGGGGGCGCCGTCGCGGGGGTCGGCGCACCATCACGCAACTGTGTCGGCGCCGGGGCCGGCCGTTAGGAGCCCGTTCCATGTTCCGCCTCTTCCACAACGCCACGGTGCACGCCATGAATCCGGCCACCGGATGGACTCCCCAGGCCCAGTGGCACTCCCACGACATGCCCCATCCGGACGCCATCCTGACCTCCGACGACCGCATCGTGGCCGTGGGCGACTACCAGCGGCTCAAGGATCTCGCGCCGCTCGGCACCGAACGTACCGATCTCGGCGGCACCCACGTGCTCCCGGGCATGGGCGACGGCCACATCCACTCGGCCATGTACTCCCGCTCCCTCATCGAGCCGGACATGCGCCACTGTACGTCCCTGGAGTCCGCGCTCGAGGTGCTACGCCCGTTCGTGGAGCGAGGCATGGCGGACGAGTCCACCACGTGGATCTTCGGCGGGCAGTGGAACGTTAACGCGTGGGAGGTCCCCGAGCTGCCGGACCGCCACGCGTTGGACACCGTGGCCCCGGACATCCCTGTGGCCCTGGGGTCCCTGGACTGGCACACCCTGTGGTTGAACTCCAAGGCGCTGCAGGAGCTGGGCCTGGACCGGAACGTCAAGGACCCTGACGGCGGCGAGTTCGTGCGGGACGAGCACGGTGAGCTCACCGGCGTGATCCGGGAGGCCGCGGCCATCCCCATCCGGGACGGGCTCATGCAGTCGGACGTCTCCGGCAACATCGACGACTACCTGCCCCTGGGTCAGCGTGAGCTGCTCAAGCGGGGCATCACATCCATCCACGACATCGACGGCGCGGACTGCCTGTACGCGTACCAGAAGCTGCGCGAACGCGGCGAGCTGGACATCCGCATCCACAAGGTGCTGCGCCAGGAACAGGTCCACGACTTCATCCGGCGCGGGATCCGCACGGCCTCCGGGGACGAGTGGATCTCGATCGGCCCGCTCAAGCTCTTCGCGGACGGCGCCCTGGGCTCGCACACGTGCCACATGTCCGAGGCGTGGCCGGGCACCGAGAACCACGGCATGACGGTCACGTCCCCGCACGAGCTCGAGCACTGGATCGGTCTGGCGGCGTCCGCCGGGATTGCCACGGCCGTCCACGCGATCGGCGACCAGGCCACCACGGAGGTGCTGGACGCGTTCGCCAAGAGTCAGTCGATCGCCCGGGTCTTCGGCCTGCGCCAGCGCGTGGAGCACGCCCAGTACATGAAGCGCTCGGACGTCCCCCGGTTCCGTGAGCTGGGAGTCACCGCGTCCATGCAGCCCATGCACTGCACGGCGGACATCCCCATGAACGACTTCCTGGCCGAGCGCGACCTCGTAGCCTACGGGTGGAACAGTCTGCGCGAGGCCGGCGCCGAGCTCGTGTTCGGCTCCGACGGCCCCGTAGAGGACCCCAACCCGTTCCAGGGCATCCACGCGGCCATCACCCGCACCCGGGACGGGGCGCCCGAGGGCGGGTGGCAGCCCCACGAGCGGCTCCCGCGCGCCGAGACCGTGTACTACTACACCCACGCGGTGGCCCGCGCGTCCTACGAGGAGAACCTCAAGGGCTGCCTGGCCCCGGGGATGCTCGCGGACTTCGTGAGCGTGGACCGCGACATCTTCTCCGAGGACGCCGAGGTCGTGAAGGACACCGTGGTCGAGGCCACCGTGGTGGGCGCCCAGATCCGCTACCAGCGCGCGGACTGACAGCGCGGGGCACAACGACGACGCTCACGCACGTCCCACGGGCGACGTCGCCCGCGTGCGTCCCCGGGCGACGTCGTCCGGGCGGGCGACCCTGCGGCGTCGTACCCCGCGACCGCGCAGACCGACGCGCGCTCAGCTCAGGTGCAGGTGCGGGGCCACGAAGGTCCTGGTGGCGTTACGTTCGTTCTCCAGGACCCAGCCCATGCGCTTGAGCGGGCGCAGGGAGATCACCGATTCCTGGATCTCCACGTCCGAGACGAGACTCTGGATGGCCTGCTCGGCCTCGATGATCTCCCCCACGGAGGAGAGCCACATAACCACCATCATGTTGGAGCGCCCCGTGATGGAGGAGACCACGCGGGTGCGTGGGTCCTTCGCGAGTGCCTCGGCCGCGTCCTCGTGCCGATAAGCATTCAAACGCATGAACCACTGCGCGGTCACGGGGGAGGACAAGAGCCCCTGCACCAGGTCGCAGCGGATGCTCAATAGCCCGGAGGCCAGGACCTTCTGCAGGTAGCGCCGGGCCGTAGCCGGGTGCAGCCCCGTGCTGCGGGCGATCTCCGCGGCGCTCGCGCGGCCGTCACGCATGAGGGCCTCGATCACCGGGCGCTGGTCCTCCCCGAGCGCGGTGGTTGAGGTGGGCAGGGCGGCCTGTTCGGCGGAGGTCCACGCCTGGGCCGTGGCGCGCTGCTCGTCGCTGAGCCGGTCCAGTCGCCACTTGTCGCCCGCGCGGTGCAGGCGTGACGAGAGCATGAGCTGCACCTTGGCCACGCCCGGCACCTGCGAGATCTGTTCCTCCACGAAACGGGACAGCGATTCCAGGTCGTGACTGAGCACGGTCAACCCCAGGTCCGGGGACGGCGCGAACGCCTCCACGGAGATCACCTCGGGCATCGCGGTGAAGGTGTCCACCACGTGAGCCCACCCTCCCGGATCACACGAGATCTCGATGAAGCTGAGCTGGTTGCGGGTGTCCGAGAGGTTGACCTGCGCCGTGATCCACGCGATGCCCGAACGTTCCAGCTTCTCCCACCGGCCGGCGAGCGTGGTGGCGTGCGCGCCCAGGATCTCGGCCGCCTCCCCCCACGTGATGCGCGGCGCCCACTGCAGCAAACTGATCAGTTCCTGATCCTGGGGGGAGAGCTCGCTCTTGATGTGGCCGTTGCTCAGCATGGGTCCTCTGTTTCCTGGGCTCGTGGCACGGGTGGCGCCGGGGTGGCGGCGCGGGCGGTGCCGCTCAGCCGTCCCGAGGTGGCGGCATGCGACCCGTGGGACGGACGTACTCCCGGGCCCGACCGCGGCTCCCAACGCCCCATGATGAGTGCGAGGACCGTCCGGTGCCAAGTCGTAACCGAGACGTCCGGACACCCGAGTTGAAATAAGATCGATTAAAGCGACCCAAAATTGTAGAAATTTATGTCACACAGTTGGTTATTTGTATCACATCATGCAGAGTTGCTAGCACGCTGCATGACTGTTGCCCACAGTGACGACTTGACAGGGCTGATCTGACCCGCCCTCACCTCTCAGGATGCACGACATGTCTACTTCCGCTGCTTCCTCTGAGATAGCCACCGAGACCAACCCCGGCGGCCCGGCGGTCTCCTCCAGGAAAACACTCATGAACACCGGTATCGGCAACGCACTCGAGTGGTATGACTGGAGCAGCTACGCAACGTTCTCCATCTACTGCGCGCGTGAGATCTTCAACCCCCAGGCCACCGCCCTGCAGGCGAGCCTGTTGGCCAACGTGGTCCTGATCATTCCCTGCCGTTGTGGGGCAAGCTCTCCGACATCTGGGGCCGGCGTCCGTCGCTGATCATCGGCAATCTGGTGCCGCTGCTGCTGTTCTTCCCGCTCAACGCCATGGTGGGCCAGATGTTCCTCTCCCTGTTCCTGCCCGCCACGAGCGTACGCACCGTGGGCGTGGCCTTCCCGTACGCGGTAGCCGTGGCCATCTTCGGCGGCCCCGCCCCGTACCTGCAGAACTGGATCAACACGCAGTACTCGGCGGGCAGGTTCTCGCTGCACATGGGCCTGCTGCTGGTGGTCTCCACCGTGGTCGCCTCCATTCCGCCCGAGACCAAGGCCAAAAGGACCTGCGGCACTAGGGTCCGCCTTCTCCCGGTACGACGTCGCCCCCGCACCTTCTCGGTGCGGGGGCGACGTCGTCGTACAGGGCCGGGTCCCGGATGTGGAACCCGGCCGCGCGGGAATTACTTCTTGGGGGTATGCAGCAGCTTCTTGTTGGCGAACTCCTCGATGCCGAACGGGCCGAGCTCACGGCCCACACCGGAGCGCTTGACGCCGCCGAAGGGCAGGTCCGGAGCGGTGCCGGTGACCTCGTTGACGAACACCATGCCGGAGTCCACACGCTTGGCGACCTCCAGGGCCTCGGCCTCGTCGGCGCCGAACACGGAACCGCCCAGACCGAACGAGGAGGAGTTGGCCAGCTCGATGGCCTCGTCCACGTCCTTGACCTTGTAGACCACGGCTACCGGGCCGAAGATCTCCTCGGCGTAGGCGCGCATCTCGGGGGTCACGTCCGCGAGCAGCGTGGCCTCCATCCAAGCACCGGGCTTGTCCAGCTTCTTGCCGCCGGCCAGCACCGTGGCACCCTTGTCCACGGCGTCCTGGACCTGCTCCATGATCTCGTCACGCGCGGACACGGTGCACAGCGGGCCCAGGAAGGTCTTCTCGTCCGTGGGATCGCTCGGGGTGATCCCCTGCACGGCCTCCGCGAAGTTCTCCACGAAGGTCTCGTACGCGTCCTCGAGCACGATGAACCGCTTGGCGTTGGTGCACGCCTGGCCGTTGTTGTTCATGCGCCCATTCACGGCCTGCTTAACGGTGCGTTCCACGTTCTTATCGTCGAGCACGATGAAGGGGTCCGAACCGCCCAACTCCAGCACAACCTTCTTCAGGTTCTTGCCGGCGGTCGCGGCCACGGAGGCACCCGCACGCTCGGAGCCCGTGAGGGACACACCCTGGACGGCGGGGTCCGGGATGATGATCTCCGCGATCTGGTCGCTGGACGCGAACACGTTGATGTAGACGTCCTCGGGGAAGCCCGCCTCGTGGAACAGCTCTTCCTGCACCAGCGCGGACTGCGGGACGTTACCGGCGTGCTTGAGCAGGATGGTGTTGCCCAGCATCACGTTGGGGGCCGCGAAACGGGCCACCTGGTAGTACGGGAAGTTCCACGGCATGATGCCCAGCAGGACACCCGTGGAGTCCAGGACCACACGGGCCTCTCCCCCGGTGGAGGGGGTCAGGCTGCGGCCCTTCATGAACTCCTCCGCGTTGTCCGCGTAGTAGTCGTAGATCGCGGCGACGATCTGGACCTCGCCCACGGCCTGCGCGGCCGGCTTGCCCATCTCCTCCGTGAGGATCGCGGCGAGCTCGTCCTGACGCTCGCGGTACAGCTCCGCCATCTTGTGCATCAGCTGTGCGCGCTCGGCCACCGG
This sequence comes from Kocuria sp. CPCC 205261, assembly GCF_040981025.1. Classification (NCBI taxonomy): domain Bacteria; kingdom Bacillati; phylum Actinomycetota; class Actinomycetes; order Micrococcales; family Micrococcaceae; genus Kocuria; species Kocuria sp. CPCC 205261. The sequence goes on from NZ_JAVKPU010000012.1 coordinate 36,335, forward strand.
GACGTTGCGCCAGGAGGAGTACTCCTTGGCGGAACGCTGGACGGCGTCCTTGATCTCCTGATCCGTGGCGGTGTCGAACTTCTTGAGGGTCTCACCCGTTGCAGGGTTGATTGTTGCGTAAGCCATGCTGTCAGCGTATGCCCCGCCACACTCTCACGACATAGCGTTCACCGAGGGCGAGACTTCATGACACCTGCCCCCACCCCGCGCCGTCATTCCCCTCTCTGCCGGGACCTGCTGCCCACCGACGACGCCGCTGCTTCCGCGGCCAAGGGGACCCAGCGCCGTCGTCCTCCGCCCGCTGTCGATGACACGAACTCGCACACAAGCCCCGGGGGCGCCGTCCGCGCGGACAATGGAGCGCAACAACCTCGACCTCCTCGACATCCCAGGACGGCATGCATGACACACGAACGCCATCTCCCGGAGCACGGCGCAGGGTTCAAGAAGGTCCTGGGGCGGCTGGACGCCATCGCCCTGGGTGTGGGGGCCATGATCGGCTTCGGCTGGGTGGTCCTCACGGGAGGCTGGCTGAACGACGCCGGGACCATGGGCGCGGTGCTCGCCATGGTGGCCGGCGGGGCGATCATGGCCGTGGTGGGCCTGGTGTACGGCGAACTCGTGGCCGCGATGCCCGCCGCGGGCGGTGAGCACAACTACCTGCTGCGGGGCATGGGTGCCAGGTGGGCGTTCATCGGCTCGTGGGCGATCACGGTCGGGTACATCACGATCGTGGCGTTCGAGGCCGTGGCCGTACCTCGCACGGTGGAGTACATCTTCCCGAAACTCAGCCACGTCCCGCTGTGGACGATCGCCGGATTCGAGGTGAACCTCACGTGGGCGCTCGTGGGTGCGCTCAGCGCCGTGGTGATCACGTGGATCAACCTGCGCGGTGTGAAGCAGGCGTCCACGGTGCAGGTCTTCGTGATCATCTTCCTGGCGATCGTGGGACTCATGATGGTCTTCGGCGCGTTCACGCGCGGCTCGGAACAGAACATGGAGCCCTTCTTCCACAACGGTGTCTCCGGGTTCTCCCTGGTGCTCGTGGTGGTCCCGTTCCTGTTCGTGGGCTTCGACGTGATCCCGCAGGTCTCCGAGGAGATGCACCTGCCGCCCAAGAAACTGGGCGGCACGATCGTCACCTCCGTGCTGATAGCGACCGCGTGGTACGTGATGGTCATCCTCACCACGTCCTCGGCGATGTCCGCACATGACCTCGCGAACGCGGACATCGCCGTGGCGGACGCGTTCGGCAACCTCTTCACCTCGGGCGCCATGGCCAACGTGCTGCTTGCCGGTGGCCTGGCCGGGATCCTCACGTCCTGGAACTCCCTGCTCATGGGTGCCTCACGTCTGCTCTGGGCCCTGGGCAACTCCCGGATGCTGCCCCGCTGGTTCGCCAAGCTGCACCCCAAGTACGGGACCCCCTCCAATGCCCTGCTGTTCGTGGGGGCGCTGTCCTTCATCGCCCCGTTCTTCGGCACCGAGATGCTCGGCTGGCTCGTGGACTCCGGCTCGCCCTCGATCGTGGTGGCGTACCTGCTGGTGTCGATCGTGTTCGTGATCCTGCGACGCCGCGAACCGGAGATGGAGCGGCCCTACCGGATCGGCGGGAAGCACCACGGCGGTGTGGTGATCGGTGTGCTGTCCGTAGTGCTCTGCCTGGGACTCGCTGTGCTGTATCTGCCCGGGATGCCCGCGGGGTTGGGCACCGCCCCCTACGTGATCTTCGCGCTGTGGTGGGTCCTGGGGCTGATCTTCATGCTGCGCATCCCGCGCGGGATCGCCCCCGGCGCGGACGCCGAGGAGCGGCTCGTGGCAGCGAGCGAGTCACGAACCCGCAGCCGCTGATCGCACCGTTGCGGCCGGGCATACCATGGAGGAAGGGAGCTATGTCCCACGAGTTCGAGACTGCACCGGACCACGCCGAGTGGAGTTCCCAGAAAGGAACCAGATGAGCATCAAAGACCGGGTTTCAGAAGTCCTCGAGGCCACACCCAAGGGCCTCCTGATCAACGGCGAGTGGCGAGATGCCTCCGACGGCGGGACGTTCGACGTCGAGAATCCCGCGACCGGCGAGGTGCTGGCCACGCTAGCCTCCGCGACCGAGGAGGACTCGCGCGCGGCCATGGACGCCGCCGCGAACGCCCAGGAGTCCTGGGCCCGCACGAGCGCTCGCGAGCGTTCCGAGATCCTACGCAGGACGTTCGACCTCGTCCAGGAGCACAAGGACGATCTCGCACTGCTGATGACCCTGGAGATGGGCAAGCCGTTCAAGGAGTCCCAGGGCGAGGTCGTCTACGGCGGCGAGTTCCTGCGCTGGTTCTCCGAGGAGGCCGTGCGTCACTACGGGCGCTACGTGGACACCCCCGAGGGCAACCTCAAAATGATCGTGACCCACAAGCCCGTGGGCCCGTGCCTGCTGATCACCCCGTGGAACTTTCCGCTGGCCATGGCCACCCGCAAGGTGGCCCCCGCGGTGGCCGCCGGGTGCACCATGATCCTCAAGCCCGCGCGCCTGACCCCGCTGACCTCACAGTTCTTCGCGAAGCTCATGATCGAGGCCGGCATCCCCGCGGGTGTGCTCAACGTGGTGTCCTCCGCGTCCGCGTCCAACGTCTCCGGGCCCATCATGGAGGATCCCCGGCTGCGCAAGATCTCCTTCACGGGCTCCACCCCGGTGGGCAAGCAGCTCATGAAGACCGCTGCGGACCGCGTGCTGCGTACCTCCATGGAACTGGGCGGCAACGGCCCGTTCATCGTGTTCGAGGACGCGGACCTGGACAAGGCCGTGGATGGCGCCATGGCCGCCAAGATGCGCAACATGGGTGAGGCGTGCACCGCAGCCAACCGCTTCCTGGTGCACGAGTCCGTCGCGGACGAGTTCTCCAAGAAGTTCGCGGAGAAGCTCGACGCCCTCAAGCCCGGCAACGGTCTCGAGGAGGACACCACCGTGGGTCCCCTGGTCGAGAAGAAGGCGCGTGACAGCGTCGCCGAATTCGTCCAGGACGCGCTCGACAACGGCGCCGAGGCCGTCGTGGGCGGCAAGGCCGTGGACGGACCGGGGTACTTCTTCGAGCCCACCCTGCTGACCGGCGTGACCGAGCAGTGCCGCGTGTTCAAGGAGGAGATCTTCGGCCCCGTGGCCCCCGTGATCACGTTCAAGGACGAGGACGACGCCGTCCGCCTGGCCAACGCCACCGAGTACGGCCTGGCGTCCTACGTGTTCACCGAGGACATCTCGCGTGCCCTGCGCATCGGCGACCGCATCGAGTACGGCCTACTGGGCATGAACGTGGGAGTGATCTCCAACGCCGCGGCGCCGTTCGGCGGCGTCAAGGAATCGGGCCTGGGCCGCGAGGGCGGCGCCGAGGGCATCGAGGAGTACACCACCGTGCAGTACATGGGCATGCCCTCGCCCTGGGCCTGAGCACGCCCGCGCCCGCCTGACGGGAGGAGGGCCCCACGAGGGTCCGAACTCCCGGCACCGGCCGCACACGGACCCGCCTCGGCTGGAGCCCCGGATCACCGGGGCTTTCCGGGGCGGATCCGATTATCGAGTTTTCGCGTCCCCGTGCCGCTGTAGTGAAAGGGCAACCGAACATGGCTGACATCGAATACCGGCTTGAGCAGAAGCGCGATCTGAAGACCGCCCTCCCGGGCCCCAAGTCGCAGGAACTCGCGGCGCGGCGGGAGAAGGCGGTCGCGGCCGGCGTCGCCTCCTCCGTGCCCGTCTACGCGGACGAGCTCGACGGCGGCATCATCAAGGACGCGGACGGCAATCAGCTCATCGACCTGGGCTCCGGCATCGCCGTGACCTCCGTGGGCGCCACCGCGCCCAAGGTTGTGGAGAAGGTGCGCGAGGCCGTGGGCAAGTTCACCCATACGTGCTTCATGGTGACCCCCTACGAGGGGTACGTGGAGGTCGCCGAGAAGATCGCGTCCCTGACCCCTGGGGCCTTCGACAAGCGCGCCGCGCTGTTCAACTCCGGTTCGGAGGCCGTGGAGAACGCCGTGAAGATCGCGCGCGTGCATACCAAGCGCAACGCGATCGTGGTCTTCGACCACGCCTACCACGGCCGCACCAATCTGACCCTGGCCATGACCTCCAAGGTCATGCCGTACAAGCAGGGATTCGGGCCGTTCGCCAACGAGGTGTACCGCGTTCCCATGTCCTACCCCTTCCGCGATCCGGAGGGCATGACGGGCGAGGAAGCCGCCAAGCGCGCCCTGACCCTCGTGGACAAGCAGGTGGGTGCGGAGAACGTGGCCGCGATCGTGATCGAGCCCATCCAGGGTGAGGGCGGGTTCATCGTCCCGGCCCCGGGCTTCCTGCCCGCCCTGTCGCAGTGGTGCAAGGACAACGGCGCGGTCTTCGTCGCGGACGAGGTCCAGGCCGGCGTTGCCCGCACGGGCAAGTGGTTCTCCTCCGAGTACGAGGGTGTGGAGCCGGACCTCGTGACCTTCGCCAAGGGCATCGCCGGCGGTATGCCGCTGTCCGGCGTCGTGGGCCGCGCGGAGCTCGTGAACGTGGTGCACGGTGGTGGCCTGGGTGGCACCTACGGCGGTAACCCCGTCGCGTGCGCCGCGGCTCTCGGCGCGATCGAGACCATCGAGGACTGGAACCTCGCGGACCGTGCCCTCGAGATCGAGAAGATCATCAAGGAGGAGCTCGGCTCCCTGGCAGAGTCCTCCCCCATCGTGGGCGAGCTGCGTGGGCGCGGCGCCATGATGGCGCTCGAGTTCGTGAAGCCCCGTTCCAAGGAACCCAACGCGGACGCCGCCCAGCAGATCGCGGCCAAGTGCCTTGAGCAGGGCGTCGTCATCCTCACGTGTGGCACGTTCGGCAACAACGTGCGTCTGCTGCCGCCGCTCGTGATCGACTTCGACCTGCTACGCGAGGGCCTACGGATCTTCGCCAAGGCCATCGAGGCGGCCGGCGCCTGATCCGCGCTTCCTGAGTTTACCGCGTACGACGGCGGGCGGTCACCGGGGTTCCGGTGGCCGCCCGTTCGCGTGTCCGGCGCGCACGGCTGGGGTATCCGTCAAACGCACGACATCGACTGAGCCGCAGTCAGCCCGAAGGCGGGCTCTACCCCCCACAGTTCCCCAGGGGGCGTCCGGTCCGGAGCCCGGAGGCTACCTCACGTACACCGTGGCTTCCAGAGTCGAGTTGCCCAGGTAGTGGCCCACGGAGGCGACGCTGGTTTTGGTGGCAGCAGATGTGTCCGGTGACTGGATGACGGCGCAGGATCCCCCGTGAGAAAGTTCCGCCAGCGAGGCCGCTTCATATTCTTTGGACTTCGCATCGCCGCTGAGTGGGGGCGCACCGCTCTCAGTCACCGCGTACTGGAAGGGCCGCCAATTGTGACCGTTCGCGTTGACGCCAGTCTCCATGAGCTGTTCCTGGGTGGCGGCATGTGAACACAATGCGCCCCATGCGCCATTGAGCTGGGGAGGCATCACGGCGTTGAGTTCTTTCTGGGCATTCGGGCTGAAAATGCGGAAATTGATGTCGTTGCCCTTCAGCGTGGTGCCGTAGAGCTCAGCCAGCCGATCATTGCTGCCGACGGGCACCTTTGCCTCCGGGGCTCCGGTGGCCTTGTCCGTTTCAGCGGATCGGTCGGAGGGGGTAAGCGTTATGCCCTCTCCCACAGTCGCGTGAGTCACCTGGTGAGGGTACGCGCTCTCCGTGGCGAGAACGACGGTCTTCTTCTGGCCCGCAATTACTTCGTATTCATCCCAACTGAAAGCGTTGTGCACCTCGATGATCCGGTTGGTGGCATCGACGCTCGAGCTCTCCGGCGCTTCCGATTCGTTCAGGTAGTCGCCGAGTGCGGTGTATTCGACCAGGTCACCGGCCGGCGTCGTGAAAGTCGCCTTCAGCGGGGTGATTGAGTCTGCGCCCTTGATGTTGTCAACGGTGACGGCCAGGAAATGCAGCGGAGTGTTCGATTTTCCCATCAACTGGCGGGCTTCCTCGACCCCGGACGGCGCTTTCACCTCACCGGTAGCGGTGAATCGTGCCCCGTTATCACCGGCGCCTGACCAGTTCTGCACATCCTGGTACACCTGGGGGCTGGGCGCGCCTACGCTTGATTGGCCGGTGTCCGAGGCGTCATTGTTCGCGGAACACCCGGTGAGCACGACGAAGGCCAAAACCGCGACGGAGAGCGACCGTTTCATGGGGGATCTACTTTCTCGGTGTGATGCGTGAGGGGAAAATCGAGCATACTGCGGCGATTTTGGCGTCGGGATCGAACAAACGATCATGAGGGAACTCAGAGGGTTGGACTGGTTCGATTCCCGGGTACGAGTCCTCGAGAACCTTTCCCAGGCAGTGTCGGTCCGACCGTCCTCGGCAGCGCCGCCCCCGCTCTGAGAACTTCATGACGCGCAATGGTTAGGCTGGGGTCCCCGCACACGTCCCGAACGCCATGGAGGACACGGTGGAACACTTCCCCACGTTGACCGAGACCGTTGCCTCCCTGCGCCGCGGGGAGGTGACGAGCGAGGAGCTGACCCGGCGGACGCTCGAGCGGATAACCGAGCTCAACGCGCACTTGGGGGCCTTTGTCCATGTGGCCCCAGAGGCCACCCTCGAGCGGGCCCGCAGCGCGGACGAGCGGCTCTCGAGCGCCCGAGGCGACTCCGAGGAGGATGCCTCCGCGCTCCCCGCCCTGCTGGGTATCCCCACCGCGCTCAAGGACGGGCACGACGTCGCCGGGATGCCCACCACGTGGGGCTCACTGACCACGCGGGACGAGACCGGTACCGTGCCGCCCGCCGCCGTATCCGAGCCGCTCGCCGCGACCCTCGAAGCCTCCGGTGCGGTGATCCTCGGCAAGACCCAGGTCCCCGAGTTCCTGCTCAATTGCTATTCGGAGAATCGCGCTTTCCCTCCGGCCCGCAACCCGTTCGCCCTGGACTGCTCCCCTGGCGGGTCCTCCGGGGGTCAAGCGGCCGCCGTGGCCGCGGGGATCCTGCCCGGGGCCGTGGGTTCCGACGGCGGCGGCTCCATCCGGATCCCCGCGGCGGCCTGCGGACTCATCGGCCTGAAACCCAATCGTGGGCGTGTCCCGAGCAACGACGCCCTGTCCAACGTGGGACAACTGGGGGTCAACGGCCCCATCACGCGCACCGCCAGGGATGCCGCCCTGTTCATGGACGTGCTGTGCCACACCCCCGGACACGATCGGATCGACCGCCCCGTCCGGGCCGCGCCCGAGCCGTCCTTCACGGCAGTGGTCGACGCCGCCCTGGCCGGGCGGATGCCGTGGGGTGAGCGCCCGCTGCGGATCGGTGTCAGCACGGCGTCGCCCTTCGACGAGACCTACGACATCTCCGTATCACCCGAGGCGCGTGCCGCGCTCGACGACGGGGTGCGGCGCCTCGAGCGGGCGGGGCACGACGTCGTCGACGCCCGGATCTCCTACGACCCGGCCTACCCGGACGCGTTCTTCCGGCTGTGGAGCACCGTCATGGGGCAGCTGCCGCTAACCGGGCAGGAAGGACAGCTCACGGGCCTGGCCCGGGCGTTCCGGGACCGCGCGCTGACACGGTCCGCGGTGGATCTCGCCGATGCCGTGGCGGTCCTGCGGGACATCGAGGCCAATGTGATCAGCCAATATGCCCAGTACGACATGATCCTCACTCCGGCGCTGGCCATGCCCCCGCGCCCGATCGGCTGGTTCCACGAAGGCTTCGACATCACCGACCCCGCCAGTGCCGAGCAGGATTATATGCGGCAATGCCAGTACACCCCGTGGACCTCCCTGATCAACGTGGTGGGGCTGCCCGCGATCACGATCCCCACCACGTGGGCTACACCCGAGCGAGGCAACTACCCCGGGCCGGTGCCCATGGGCGTGCACCTGGTGGGAGCGGCGTCGTCCGAGGCGTGGCTGCTCGCGCTCGCGGCGCAGTTGGACCCGCCGACCACGCCGCGCGCGTCCTTGGTGGCCTGACGGCACCTGCTCTGAGCGCGAGCTGCGAACGCGCTGCCACCGGCCGTTCGGGCCCCGGCGTGCGGTGCGCGGAAACCTGCGGAAAACGACTGACGGGCGCCGCGATCGGGACTAGGTTTGAACCATGGCTAACCGTGCGGGCACCGTCGCCCAACCCAGTGACCTCGTGGACATCGACCAGCTCCTGGCCGCGTACTTCGACCGCGTCCCGGACGTGGACGATCCTGATCAGCGCGTGGTATTCGGCACCTCCGGGCACCGCGGGTCCTCACTGAAGACCTCGTTCAACGAGCACCACATCGCCGCGATCACGCAGGCGATCGTGGAGTACCGCACCGCGCAGGGGATCACCGGCCCCCTGTTCATGGGCAAGGACACGCACGCGCTGTCCGGACCCGCGCAGGACACCGCGCTGCAGGTGCTCGCGGCCAACGGCGTGCGCACCCTGCTGGACTCCCGGGACGGCTTCACGCCCACCCCGGCGCTGTCCCACGCGATCCTCACGTACAACGCCTCCGAGCCCGAGGACCGCGCGGATGGCATCGTGATCACCCCGTCCCACAACCCGCCCACGGACGGCGGCTTCAAGTACAACCCCCCGCACGGCGGCCCCGCGGACACGGACGCCACCGAGTGGATCGCGAACCGCGCCAACGACCTCATTGCGGCGGGCCTCGATGGTGTGGAGCGGGTGCCCCTGGAGGAGGCCGCCGCCGCGGAGACCACCGGGACCTTCGACTTTTTGGACAGCTACGTCTCCGCGCTGCCGGAAATCATCGACCTCGAAGCCATCAAGGAATCCGGGCTGCACATCGGCGCGGATCCCATGGGCTCGGCGTCCGTGGCGTACTGGCAGGAGATCAGCGAACGCTTCGGGCTGAACCTGACCGTGGTCAACCCCGAGGTGGACCCGCAGTGGGCGTTCATGACGCTGGACTGGGACGAGAAGATCCGCATGGATTGCTCCTCCCCCTCGGCCATGGCGTCCCTGATCGGCAACCGGGACGAGTACGACATCGCCACGGGCAATGACGCCGACAGCGACCGGCACGGCATCGTGACCCCGGATGCCGGGCTCATGAATCCCAACCACTATCTGGCCGTGGCCATCGACTACCTCTACCGCAACCGTTCCGGGTGGTCCCCGGAAGCCGGGATCGGCAAGACCTTGGTGTCGTCCTCGATCATCGACCGCGTGGCCGACTCGCTGGGCCGCCGGCTGGTGGAGGTCCCCGTGGGCTTCAAGTGGTTCGTGCCCGGTCTGCTGGACGGATCCATCGGCTTCGGCGGGGAGGAATCCGCGGGCGCGTCCTTCCTTCGGATGGACGGTTCCGCGTGGACCACTGACAAGGACGGCATCATCCTGGCGCTGCTCGCCGCGGAGATCACCGCACGCACGGGCAAGACGCCGTCGCAGCGCTACGCCGAACTCACCGAGCAGTTCGGGGATCCGGTGTACGAGCGCATCGACGCCCCGGCCGATCGCGAGCAGAAGGCCGTACTGAAGAAGCTGTCCGCCGAGCAGGTCACCGCGGAGACCCTCGCCGGGGAACCCATCATCGCCAAGCTCACCGAGGCGCCGGGTAACGGCGCCACTGTGGGCGGGCTGAAGGTGGTCACGGAATCCGCGTGGTTCGCGGCCCGGCCGTCCGGGACCGAGGACGTGTACAAGATCTACGCGGAGTCGTTCAAGGGCGCGGAGCATTTGGCGCAGGTCCAGAAGGAGGCCAAGGCGCTCGTGGATTCAGTGATTGGCTGAGACCGCAGAACCCGGGACGTCACGGAGGCTGCGCTCACCGACGCGGCGTCCCTGAGCCGTCCCGGCGGTGTGGCCTCCCTGCGCAGCAGGGCCGTGAGCGGGAGGGCGTGCAACTGCACGCCCTCCCGTTCGTTGTCGACCATGGGCAGGTCCCGATTGCCGGTGGGGGGTCCTCCGTGCCGCACTCGAGAATGTCGACCAGCGCTCCACCCCGTCCCCAGCCCCTGGGCAGTCCACGTAGCGCCCGGGCACCCACCTCTTCTCGGGGCCCGGCTGGCACGCCCTGGTCGTTGAGGAGACCTCACGGTCGGGGCGGCTCTGGTACGCGCCGTACGGCCCCGTGCTCACCCACCCGAGTGGCGCGCACGTCGTAATCGAGCTGCTGCACCACACGGCGGGTCGCCGGGGTTTCACCGCGCATGGCTCCGACTCCCTGCGCACGGCCGCCCGCGTGCTGGGCGAGACCGGGGGCTGCACCGCTTACACGAGCTCGGTGGGCGGCACCGTGGTCAGCGCGCTGCTTCCCTACGACTCCCCCACCACATGGGTGTTCGCCCCCTCCGGGATGGACTTCGCGCTGCGCAAGCTGCGCCCCAACCAGCCGCTGATCGTCCAGGCGCTGCTCGACGCCGCAGCACAGGGTCAGCCCGTGGCCGACCTCTTCGGGGTGGCCTCCGCGAACGACCCCACCCACCCCTGGACGGGATGCAGCGCGTTCAAGCGATGTTTCGGCGGGGCGGCCGGAACCGTCTCCGGGGGTCGAGCCGCCCGTGCCCTCAGCGCACCGGGTCCTGCGGGTTCCACGCGCGGGTGTAGAAATCGGTCGAGCGGGACTCGAGCAGCAGTGCGTACTCCTCCGGGTCCATGGCCTGGGCCGAGCCCTGGGGAGGCTGTTGCCGCCGGACGGACGTGCCGAGGCCCGCCGCGCCGTCGTGCACCGATAGCCCCGCCGCCTCTAGGAGGGTGGGGTACATGGACAGCTGGTCCGCGCCCGCCCGCAGGGGCTGGTCCGAGGACTCCCCCGGGATCCACACGCGGTTGAAGATGGTGCGGTTGGGGTGGTGGTCCAGCTGCTCGTGGAACGCGTCCCCGGCGCTCATGTGCTTGAGGTGGTCCCCCATGACCACCACGGAGGTGTCCTCCAGGTACCCCTGGAGCCTCATGTGCTCGATGAAGCCCGCCACCTGCGTCATGGAGCACGCGAACACCGAGGTCACCTGGTTCTGGGTGTCCACGCCGCAAGAGTCATAGACGTGCACCGGTTCGTGGGTGTCCAGGGTCAGCATGGACAGGTTGAACGGCTGGCCCGTGCGCTCGGAGCGGGCGTGCAGACGGTCCACCTCGTCCTTCGCGTGGGCCATGAGCCGCTCGTCGCTGAGCCCCCAGTCGCCGCGAAAGTTCTGCTCCGGCTCGCCGGCGGCCCGCCAGTCCGCGAGCCCCTTGTCCTCCGTGTAGCCGTGCGATCGCAGGAAGGCGTCCTTGCCGGCGAACGAGGAGTTGGCCCCGCCCAGGAACGTGCTGGTGTAGCCGTGGTTCTGCAGCACGTCCCCCAGACACGTAACGCCTCCCAGGTACTGCTCCATCCCGGCGCCGATGTCACTCGAGCTGATGCCCTCCCCCGAGCTCTTGAGGGGGATGCCGCACTGGGTGGATGTGAGCCCGGCCATGGTCCAGCCGCCGCCCTCGTACTGCTGGAGGTCGGTGACGCTGCGCCAGCCGTCCTCCGTGCGGGTGACGTCCTCCAGGGGCGCGAACGCGTTCTTCTCGAACAGCTGGTCGTCCGCGAGGGTCTGCTCCCCCGACTCGAGGTAGACCACCACCAGGTTGCGCTTGCCCGCGTCCCCGGTGACGGTGGGCTGGACGTAGCGCGATCCGATGTCATGCGGGAACTTGGCGGCCTTGACGTAGCGGGGCAGGTCCACCGCGGACGCGAAGCTCGCGGTACCCCCCACCACCACCGCAGCCACCGCGATCACGGAGACGGAGCGGACCACGCCGCGCGGAGCGCGCGCAGTGTGCCCGGACAGGCGGCGGCGCCACACCCACCGGCCCAGCGCGACCGCCAAGGTCAGCAGCACGGGAAGCACGCCGATCAACAGCACCGAGACCCACACGATCGACCCGCCGCCGCCGTCCGTCTGCACGGACACCAGATTCATGCGCATCTGCCCCACGGAGATTTGACCCCAGTAGTGCCGGATCACCCCGGCGGCCGCCAGCAGGGTGAGGCCCAGCCAGATCAGGCCGTAGCAGAGCCCTCGGCCCGTCCACCGGCCCAGCCGTCTGCTCGCACGCAGAAAACCCTCGGACATGTTGTGGACCTCGTGCTCCTCGATCACCGGTGCCAGCCGGCACCGCCGCGGCCCGGGCATGGTGTGCCGCCGCCTACATATTCGTGTTCCTTCAAGGGTAGGACATGTTCCGGTCACCTGCTGTTCACCTTGTGGGCCCGCGACGGCGCCGGACGCAGCAGGGGAGCCCACTGTCCGAGGCGGCGCCGCTCGGTCCAGCGCGAGCCTGATGCTGTCCGCAGCCGGGCCGGGGAGCGCCTGTCCCGTTCAGCTCGCGTGGGTGAGGGCCTGCACCCAGACGGCCTCCGCCACGAGGATGCCGAGTTCCACCGTGACCCCACCGGACGCTACCGTCCCCACAACGTCGGGCGGCCCCTGCGTCACCAGAGCTGCGGGCGAGCTGCCCCCCGGGACGTCACCGCCCGGCGTCGTGCCCCCGCCGGCTACGCGCACGCGCACCGTGGCGCTGCGGTCCGGACCCGGAAGCACCCGCAGCACCGCGCCCGGCCGAATCTCGGCCTCCGCGAGAACCCGCAGGGTCTCGGGGCTCTCGTCCGAGACGCGCGTGACCCGCACGGGCTCCGGGTGGGTGACGTCCCCGAGCGGAACGGCCGGGGCGGGAGTGATCACCCCGTCCCGCGAGGGGATCGCATCCCCGTGCGGGTCCTCGGACGGGTGGCCGAGCTTGGCGTCCACACGGTCGATGAATCGGTCGGTGACGGCATGCTCGAGAACCTCGGCCTCGTCGTGGATCTCGTCCCACGCGTAGCCCAGCTCGGTGGCCAGGAACATCTCCAGGATGCGGTGGCGGCGCACCATGTGCACGGCCACGTCACGTCCCTCGGCGGTCAGCTCCACGACCCCGTATGCGGGCCGGGTCACCAGGCCCTGTGCGGTGAGCTTCTTCAGCGCCTCGGACACGGTGGAGGCCGCCAGACCCATTCGCGCGGCCAGCGACGTGGTGGTCACCCGCTCCGGCTCCCACTCGCCCAGCCGCCAGATGGTCTTCAGGTAGTCCTGGGTGGACGGGCTCAGCTCTGCGGGGTGCACGCGTTAAGCCTAGCGGCCCTCCGGGGACGTCCCCAAGGGTGCGCCCCGCGGCGTTCGCGCCGGGGATGACAGACGGCGACGACGGCGCTGCACCCCCTCCGGGGGCCGCGCCCGGGGATGTGCCCGGGGTCGCTTCGGGTGCCGCGGCACCCGGCGACGCCGCGCCGTCGGCTGGGTGCGAGGGGCCACCGTGCGACGTCGTCAGGCCGTGCGACGGTGACGCGCCTGCGCGCCGGGCCCTGTACTCGCCCCGCGCATCGATGCAGCGACGGACCTTGCCCCGCACGCGTTCGAGGAACGTGGCGCGGTAGGTGGCATCCGTGCCGATGCTCACGATGAAGTTCAGGACGCTGACGCGGCCAGCACCACGCAGAGCTGCACGAGGGGCAGGCCCACGCGTCGCAGTGTGGTGCGCAGTGTGGTGGGGAGATCCTCGAGCCGGGGTCCCGGGCGGTGCAGATGGCTGGACATGGGCTCATCCTCGCTGATGGCCGCCGGTTCTTGCCATCCCGTCGTGACTGGCACCAGGCCGTGGGTGTCATGACGACCACAGCGGTTGACACTCCCACCCGTCCGGCGCGCCCATGGATGCGATGTCCAGACGGGCGACGGAAGGAAAACTTCTCAGGACAGCCGGCAACAACCTGGCGTTGCCCACACTGAGGGCCCGCACGAGGTACTGCACCACAGTGAGCTGTGTAAAACACCGCGCGTTCTCGTCTTTGCCCCCGGCGGGGAAGTCCGGGTGGGCAGAGCGCGGCAGTTTGGGGACGAGGGTGTAGACACGGTTGTACATCCGGCCCTGGTGGGCGGCGTAGTTGCGCAGCATGTTCATGGACTTCAACCATGATCCAAGCTGAGCCGAGGAAAGCCCCACGCCCTCAGCCAACACATTCTGGACCTTGAGCGGGGAAAGCCGGTATAGGGCAGAGAGACTGCCCCAGTCCATCACCTCGACGGCGGCCCAGATCGGCAGCTTGCTTCCGTAGTGCTCGCGATGGTGCGCCACGAAGTCTTCGCGTGAACACCTGACGTCTTCGGCGTGACGCTCGAGCCACCGTCGGTACTGTTGGGAGGGCTCGGCGGCGCTGCCTTGCCCTCGCGCAGACGGCCCCATCAGTCGAGGCTCCAGATGAGCGCACGGGTCGATGCGCCCCAGCTCGTGACCCAGCAGTGCCCGCATGGCGAGCTCGATGGGTCCGAGATCAGCCAGAACCGCCGCGCGCAATCGGGCATCGAACTCGTAGAGAGCCATCACATCGTCGAAGGACGTGCCCTCCAGGAACGTATTGCTCCTGCCCTCACCATCGAGGCGCCGGCGGCGGTAGGGGTACCAGTACCCACTGAGCCGGTAGTAGTTGGTCGTACGGAGCACTCTTTCGGCCCGTGCGGGATCCGCCACCTGCATCCCACGTGACTGCAACAAACGAACCTGCTCCGAGTAGGTCTGGAAGACCTTGGGCGGCCTTTCCCGTTCTGGACCACCACCGTCTGTTCGCATGGCACCATGCTACGAAAAAAGAGGACCGGCCCTGGACCCCAGAGAGGGCGGAACCGGTCTTGATAGTTAGAGTGTATACCGTGGCATGCACACGCACCACCCCGACCAGCCCACCTCACGCGGTCCCCGGCAGCCCCTTCACGATCTCCATGGTCCGCACGCTCACCGTGGTCACGCGCTTGATGAGGTCCACGATGTAGCGGGGGTTCTCGTGCTCCAGCGCCCAGTCGTTGGGATCGTTCACGATGCCCGACGCCTTGTCCGTCTTCACCCGGTACCGGTCCAGCAGCCACTCCAGCCCGGAGCGCGAGCCCAGCATGTACTCGTGCGCCGCCTCCGGGATGCCGCTGAGCGTCACGTTGCCGTTGTACACGATCATCGAGCGGTCCTTGGACCTGCCCGTGCCGCCCCAACGCATCTTATTCACGCGGTAGAACGCGGGGTCGGACTCGTCGCCCGTGCTGTGGGACTCGGTCAGCGGGTACGGTTCCACGGTCTCGTAGCCGATGTGCAGGTCCATCAGCTCGCGCCCCGCCGCCGCGTACGCGCGGAAGTTCTCGGCGGAGCCCGGCAGCGGAATGCGCGGCAGCTGCCGCTTGAGGTCCGCCGCGTACTTCTGGCGGTAGGCCGGGTCGTGCAGCTGCGCGTACACGCTCGCGAAGATCTCGTCCTTGCTCACGCCCTCCCCGAAGGCCTTGGTGTAGCGCGCCACGGTCGCATCCGTCACGTTGTCGATCCGCCGGTACCCGTCCACGACGATGCCGCTCTCACCCTCTCCCAGCCCCAGGTCCAGTTGCGTGGGGTTCTCGTTCCCGGCGGGGGTGCCGACGGGTTCGTAGGTGTAGCGGGGGAAGAACTGGCCGCCGCTTCCAGCGCCCGTGACGTGAAGGTCCGGTATCTGGTTCAGCGCCAGCACGGAGAACGGAACGGCGGACCCCATCCCCACCACGTAGAACCCGTAGTTCTCGTGCTCCGGGGTCGGGAACATCTTGGGCAGTTGCCCACGCTCGTGGTTGTATCCCGGCGCGAAGTACAAGTGCTGCTTCGTGAACGGGCGGTACATGCTCAACCGCATTGCCTGTGGCGATGGAACGAGTGCACGATCCCTGGCGGCCAACTGACGTAGCGACCTGCTCCATGAAAGTCGCGTGGGATCTGCATGGGTGGGTGAGGACTTCAACCACTGCGCCACGCCGGATTCGCTCGGCGACACGGTCCGCTGCTGTGCGAAGTCCTTGCGAGCAGTTTCATACGCAGCTGTCATGTCCTGGATGTTCTCGACAAGGTCACGAGCTGAGAACTCGTAGACCCAGGCGTCGCGGCTCGACTCTAACCCGCGGCAAAAAGTATCAACAATTGTTGACTTGTCTGACCCGGCATTCTTGGCCCCCAGCGGTGCGTACTCCTGGAACTCGTCCGTCGACTGGTTGAGCCACTCCCCCTTGGCGTTGGCCTCCAGGGTCTGCCAGCCCTCGTCGTTCAGCCCCGCCGTGCGGATGATGTCGAGCTTTGCCTCGCGGGAGAGGTAGTCTCCGATGTCCCGGTAGTGCAGCTCGCACTCACCGGTGTGGGCCGGGTCCTTCACAGCGAATAGCACCGCGATAGTGGCTCGGCTGCCGCTTCCAAAGATTTGCCCGCCTTCCCTGCGCGCAGTTTCACCTGAGCTGCGGGTATTGCCCCGGAAGTTGAACACATACAGCCGGTCGAAGTCCGTGACCAATGACTTGCGGATGCCGTCCGCCGAGTTGCCGTCGATGTACCCGCCGTTGGTCACGTAGGCCAGGATGCCCCGGTCCCCGATCCGGTCGGAGCCCCAGCGCATGGCGCGCACGTAGGAGTCGTAGAGGCTGTTCTTGTTCTGACCGCTGCCCAGTGCCGCATACGTGTTACGGATCCGGGCGTCGAGCGTGGGGTAGGCCAGGTTCGCGTTGTTGTCGTTCGCGTTGGTCTGCCCCACCGAGTAGGGCGGGTTGCCCACGATCACGCGGATGTCCGCGCCCAGCTGCTTCTGCGCGCGGGAGTTGTTGCCCGTGAACACCTCGCTGTCGATCACATCCTTGTCCTCGGACATCTGGAACGTGTCCCCCAGCACGATGCCCTCGAACGGGACGTACATCCCGCCCTGCACACCGTGGTAGGTGGCCTCGATGTTGATGGCCGCAATGTAGTAGGCCAGCAGCATGATCTCGGTGGCATGAAGTTCCTCCGCGTACTTGCGGGCGAGGTCGTGGGGTTCGATGATGCCGGACTCGATGAGCCGCACCATGAACGTGCCGGTTCCCGTGAACGGGTCCAGCACGTGCACGTCCCGATCCGTGAGCCCCACCCCGAAGTGCCTACGGGAGAGCTCGTCCACCGAGCGCAGGATGAAGTCCACGATCTCCACCGGGGTGTACACGATTCCCATGGCATCCGCCTGCTTGGGGAACGCCTTGGTGAAGAAGTTCTCGTACAGCTCCGTGATGATCCGCTGCTTGCCCTCGGGGTTGTCGATCCCCGTGGCGCGGCGCTGCACGCTGTCGTAGAAGGACTGCAGCGTGGCCGTCTCGGACTCCAGGTTGTTCCCGGCCAGCGTGTCCACCATCCGCTGCATCACCACGGACACCGGGTTGTGGGCCGCGAAGTCGTAGCCTTCGAACAGCGCGTCGAACACCGGCTTGGTGATCAGGTGCTGGGACAGCATGGAGATGGCGTCCGTGACCGAGATGCCGTCGTTCAGGTTGGCCCGCAGCGCCGTCACGAACGTGTCGAACTGCTCCGCCACCTCCGGGGCGGGGTCCTGGGTCACCAGCGCGGTGATCCGCTCGGTGTGTTTGGCCGCCACTTCGGCAATGGTCGCGGACCAGTTCTCCCAGTACTCGCGGTCCCCCACCTTCTGCACGATCTTGGCGTAGATGGCGTCCCGCCACTCCTGCGCGTTCTCGAACGGGAGGTCCAGCACGGTCTGCTCGCCGTGCTCATTGGTGGGGACCACCACCGTGGAGTCGTCGTCCACGGTCACCGGGATCACGTCCAGGCGGTCGTCGCGGTCCTGGTTGAGATCGATGTGGTTAACCATCGCCTCGAAGCGGTCGTCGTGCGAGCGCAGCGCGTTGAGCACGGACCAGATGACCTTGTACTTCTTGCTGTCCTTCAGCGCGGCCTCCGGAGCCACCCCCGAGGGAATGCCCACCGGCAGGATGATGTACCCGTAGTCCTTGTCCTTGGCCCGGCGCATCACCCGTCCCACGGATTGCACCACATCCACCTGCGAGTTGCGGGGGTTGAGGAACATCACCGCGTCCAGGCTGGGCACGTCCACGCCCTCGGACAGGCACCGCGCGTTGGTGAGGATGCGGCACTCCCCCTGCTCGGGCTCGGCCTCCAGCCACCGCAGCTTTTCACCCCGCTGCGCCACGTTCATGGTGCCGTCCACGTGCTCGGCGCGCAGCAGCAGATCCTGCGGATTGTCCTGCGTGAGCTGCTCGCTCACCCGCTCCAGGGCATCCGCGACCCGCTGCGACTCGCGAATGTTGGAGGCGAACGCCACCGCGCGCCGCATGGGAGCCGGGGCACCCGAGTGCGACGCCGCGGCGTCGCCCCGGCCGCCCTGGCCGGAACCGCGCGTGGACAGGCCCTTCCAGCAACCGACCATGCGGGCGACGTCGTCAATGCTGAGCTGTCCGTCCTCGTCCGTGAGCAGCTCCTGGAACTGGCGCGTGATCGCGGCCTCGTCCACCGCGAGCACCAGGACCTTGTAGTCGCTGAGCAGACCGCCCTCCACAGCCTCGCCGAAACCCAGGCGGTGGAACTCAGGACCGAACAGGGCCTCGTCGTCCATGGAGGCGACCACCACGGAGTTCTCCTCCGCCTTCTTCCTAGTGCCCTCGTCGAACACCCTCGGGGTGGCCGTCATGTACAGGCGCTTGGCGCCGCAGATGAAGGACTGGTCATGGACGCGCACGAACGCCGAGTCCTCCTGGCCGGCCAGCGTGGCGCCCGTGGTGCGGTGGGCCTCGTCGCAGACGATCAGGTCGAAGTCCGGGAAGCCCATCTGCTGCGCCTCGTGCAGCACGTCAATGGACTGGTACGTGGAGAACACCACCGTGCGGCCCCGGTAGTCCGGGAACCGGTTGAGCTGCGTGATCAGGCGCTCGGCGCTCGTGGTGGCCGGCAGCGCAAGATCCGTGGAGGAGATGTCATCCGCGGTGTTCTTGCCCACCTTCACGTCCGAGCACACCGCGAACGCGCGGAACTCCTCGGAGGCATCCCGCTTCCACTCGGTGAGCGTCTGCGAGAGCAGGGAGATAGACGGCACCAGGAACAGCACCGTGGCGTCCCTCGGCGTCTGCTCCTGCATGATCTGCAGGGAGGTGTACGTCTTGCCCGTGCCGCACGCCATGATGAGCTTGCCGCGGTCGTGGCTTTCGAACCCCTCCTTGACCGCCGCCATGGCCTGCAGCTGGTGCGGGCGCGGGGACTTGCCCTCGTCCGTGCGCACCATGTGCTCCGGCTGGTCCAGGTTGAACTGGGACCAGTCGATGGGGGCATTTGCCAGCTGATCCAACCCCACCGTGGACCACGGCTTGTCCAGGTTCTCGATGGTCTTGCGGGCGTTGCCACCCAGCTCTTTGCGGGACGTGGAGACCATCAGCCGCTCACCGAACTCAGCGGTGGCGGACGCGGAGATGAAGGAGTCGACGTCCCCCTTGGGGATCACCTTCTCCGGATCCTTGAACTTGCACTGGATCGCCACCTTCTCGCCCGTGTCGGCGCGGACCCCTACCAGGTCCACGCCGATGTCCGAGCGGTTGCCCCGCTCCGGGTACTCGTTCCACAGCCACACCTTGGAGAACGAGTACGCCCGGTCCGTGAGCAGGTAGGACCGCATCAGCCGCTCGAACTTGTCCCCGCGGTCACGGGTGTCCAGCGCCCCGTAGTAGAGCTTGTCGAGCAGTTCACCGAATGCGTCCTGGGTCATGCCGTTCATTATTCATGGACCTCCGGGAGGGTCCGGGAACCCACGCCGGGGCTCTGCCGGGGCATCACTCGTACGTGTAGAACCCCTGCCCGGAGCTGCGCCCCATGTGACCCTGGTCGATGAACTCCCGCTTCACGCGTTCCGCAACCCGCTGGGACTCCTCGGTCCCCGCATTCATGTTGATCTGGTAATAGGTCTCCATGCCCACGTGGTCCAGGATCTGGAAGGGGCCCAGGGGAGAACCGGTGGCGGTGCGCCAGGTCTTGTCGATGTCCTCGGCCTGTGCGATGTCGTTGACCCACAGGTGTGATGCCGCCGTCAGGAACGGCACCAGCAGGGTGTTGAGGATGTAGCCCGCCTGCTCCTTCTTGATGTGGATCGGCACCATCCCGATCTGCCCGGCGAACTCCAGGACGGCCTCGGCCACGGCGGGGTCCGTGCCCGCGTGCCCCATGACCTCACCGGTGTTGTTGCGCCACACCTCGTTGGCGAAGTGCAGCGCCAGGAACCGCTCCGGGTGGCCTGTGGACTCGGCAATGTCACTGGGCAGCAGCGTGGAGGAGTTGGTGCACAGGACGGTCTTCTCCGGCGCGGCCGCACCGATCTGGGACCACACCTTCCTCTTGAGCTCCAGGTTCTCGGGCACCGCCTCGATCACGATGTCCGCGTCCTGCAGGGCCGCCTCGAGATCCGTGGTGCCGCTCAACCGGGCCTTGGCCGCCTCCAGTTGCCCGGGGGTGGCCGCCATGTCCCGCGTGTACAGCAGGGACAGCTTCTCCCACTTGCCGGGCAGCGCCCCGACGATCTCCTCGCTGATGTCGTACACGGTCACGGTCTTGCCGAAGTACGCCGCCTGGAACGCGATCTGCGATCCGAGCACCCCGGATCCGATCACGGTCACGTTGGTCAGTTCAGCCATGATGTCCTCCCCCACTACTGTGTGAGTCACGCTCGCGCGAGTCGGCCTCCCGCGGGCCCGGTGGCCACGGGCGTGGCCCCCGTCATTCACCCTACTCGCCCGTAGATTTCTCGCCAGGCGCCGACAACGCCGCACGGCCACCTCCCGCGGCACCTCACCACCGCGCGTGGGCCCCGCACCACCAGTCGGGCCCCACCCGCGCACTAGAATCCTCGGGGCGGCACCCACGGCCCGCCCAGGACAAGGAGCACCCATGAGTTCGTCGGTTTCCCCCGACCACACCCCGCCACCGCAGGACGAGCAGCACGAGCCGCGCAAGCAGGACCGGCGCGGCGGCGTCGTCGAGCGCCTGGGCCTGAACTGGCGGCTGCACGGGGACGGCAGGCACGTGGCCCCCGGTGATGTGGTGACCCCGCGGGAACGGCTCGCCTGGCCGCGGACCATCTCGATCGGCGCGCAGCACGTGGTCGCGATGTTCGGCGCCACGTTCCTGGTGCCGCTGCTCACCGGCTTCCCGCCGGCCACCACGCTGTTCTTCTCGGGCATCGGCACGGTGCTGTTCCTGGTGGTCACGGCGGGGCGGGTGCCCAGCTACTTGGGGTCTTCGTTCGCGTTCATCGCCCCGATCACCGCGTCCGTGAATCAGTACGGTCCGGGTGGCGCGCTCGGCGGCGTGATCATGGCCGGTGCCGCGCTGTTCCTGATCGGCGTGATCGTGCAGATCGCGGGCACGGGGTGGCTGCAGAAACTCATGCCACCGGCCGTCACGGGCACCATCGTGGCCCTCATCGGTTTCAACCTGGCCCCCTCCGCCAAGCAGAACTTCACCGCGGCACCCGTCACGGCCCTCGTGACCCTGGGTTCGATCATCCTGATCTCGGTGTTGTTCCGCGGGCTGCTGGGCCGCCTGTCCATCCTCCTGGGCGTGGCGATTGGCTACGTCACCGCCGTGATCCGCGGTGAGGTGGACTTCACCTCGATCCAGGCTGCATGGGATGAACAAGGCGTGTTCGGCCTGCCCCAGTTCCACTCCCCCGAGTTCCACCTCAACCTGGCCGGGTTGTTCATCCCGGTGATCTTGGTGCTCGTGGCGGAGAACATCGGTCACGTGAAGTCCGTGGCCCTGATGACCGGCGACGACCTGGACCCCTACATGGGCCGCGCCATCATCTCGGACGGTCTGGCCACCATGATCGCGGGCTCCGGCGGCGGTTCGGGTACCACCACGTACGCGGAGAACATCGGAGTCATGGCCGCCACGCGCGTCTACTCGACCGCCGCGTACTGGGTGGCCGCGCTCGTCGCCATTCTGCTGAGCGTGCTGCCCGTCTTCGGCGCCGCGGTGGCCACGGTCCCCCAGGGTGTGCTGGGCGGAGCGGCCACGGTGCTGTACGGCATGATCGGCATGCTGGGCGTGCGGATCTGGGTGCAGAACCGCGTGGACTTCTCCAACCCGGTCAACCTCACGACCGCGGCGATCGCCATGATCGTGGGCATTGGCGACTACACCTGGTCCGTGGCCGGGCTCGACTTCGCGGGCATCGCCCTGGGCACCGCCGCCGCCCTGGTGGTCTACCACCTCATGGCGTTCATCGCCCGAGCCCGGGGTTCGGTGGGCTCGGACCCCCTCACCCCGGACTCGTCGCAGAGCCCGTCACCCCTGGGCTGACACACCTCGAAACGTTCCGGTCGGCCCATTGTGCTGGGTGCCCTGCACCGCCATGATGGGGCCTCTAGGCACGTGGACAGCGTGCTCGCGGGGCCGAACCCACCAAGGAGAATCCATGCGCAGAACAATCGCGGCAGTGGCCGTGGTGGCCGGACTGATTACGTTGACCGGATGTCAGGAGAACACGAAGTTAACTGAGCTGGAGGACCACGGCGGGGCCCATGAACAATACGTGGGGAAAACTATGACCCTGGACAACGAGATCGTCGAGGTCTTTGGCGATGAGTTCCTGACCATGGGCGAGGAGAAGACCGTGGTCTACGTCGATGACATGCCGCATGGGCTGCACCCGGGGGACGACATCACCGCCACCGGAACCGTGGCGCAGGGAGACATTTTCGACACCCCCGCAGATCGGGAACGCCTGATGACTTTGACCGACGAAGGAACGGCCAACTACTTGGCTAACCGCGATACCGAGCTGTACCTCAAGGACGCCACAGTCACCAAAAAGGACTAATCACCGCGCCCAGGTTCCCAGACAGTGGCCGTGATTTCACGCACGCAGGGGTAGTTCGGTGGTCTCGTCCGCCACGTGGCGGATCCGGTCCATGTCCACCTCGGCGACCGCGGCCGGCTCCCACTGCGGGGCCTTGTCCTTGTCCACGACCATGGCGCGCACGCCCTCGATGAAGTCGTGGCCCACCGCAGTGTCCTCCGCCATACGCAGTTCGCGGCGCAGGCAGGAGACGACGTCGTCGTCCTGCGCGCCGCGCTGCAGCAGCTCGAACACGCGCGCGAGCGACGTGGGGCTCATCCCGTCCAGGTCCGAGCCCGCGTTGCGCACGACCTCCTCGAAGCCGTCCGCACCGTAGGTCGCCACGATCTCGTCCCAGCGCCCCACGAGTTCGGATTCCGGGGCCTGCTTGGCGTACGACGACGTCGCGGCGTCCACTCCGTCCGCCAGCACGGTGTCCACGAACGCGTCCACGTCCGCGGAATCGATGTAGGTGTCCGCCAGCCCCAGCGCGATCGCATCCGCGCCGTTGATGCGCGCACCGCTCAGCCCGAGGTAGCGGGCGACGGCGAGGGATTCGTGGCGAGCGGCGTCGTCGTCGGTCGAGGAACCGGCACCCCGGGTGACGCGCGGCAGGAAATAGCTCGCGCCGATGTCCGTGAAGAAGCCGATGGCCGTCTCCGGCATGGCCATCTGCGTGGTCTCCGTGACCACTCGGTACGAACCGTGCACGGACAGGCCCATGCCGCCGCCCATCACGATGCCGTTCATGATGGCCACGTACGGCTTGGGGTAGCGCGCGATGATCGCGTTCATGGAGTACTCGGTGCCGAAGGCGTCGCGGATCTCGTCCTGGCGGCCGCCCAACGCCGCCTCGCGGACCTCCTTGATGTCCCCGCCCGCGCAGAACGCCTTGGCGAGCTGCGAGCGGATCACGACCTGCGTGATCGCGGGATCGTCCCGCCACATCTGCAGCGCGCTGACCAGCTGGTGGTACATGCTGCGGTTCAACGCGTTCAGCGCCTTGTCACGGGTCAGGGTCAACAGCCCGGTCTGGCCCTGGATCTCGGCCCGGACGAACGATTCTTCAGTAGCCTTCATGTTCCCCATGCTAGCCAGCGGGCCGCACCATGTCGTCGAGGCTAACGACCGTTGGAATGGCCTTGGCGCATGACGAGATTCGTAACATGTGATTTACGAACCCAAATTCATGTTTTTGAAACTAAACTTGTGCTGGGCTGGGCCTTTCAGCAGATCACTCATCTCACGAATCGACTTCCAGTCACATCATCCCGACAAGTCAGCCGGGCAATCTGGAATTGCCCCGCATTCGTGATCTAGGAGCACTCGTGTCACAGCCTCCCTCGGGCCCGCAGAACTACAACGGAGCACCGTACCCCCATGACTACGGACAGCAATACGGCGGCCCGAACGGCGCCCCTCCCAAGAAAAAGGGCGGCTGTCTCAAAATTCTCGGCATCATTGTCGGGTTGATCCTCCTCTTCATCGTTCTCGCCGCCGCTTGTTCAGCACTCGGCTCGAACTCCAACGATCAGCAGCCTGCATCGCAAGCCACTGAGTCGACGCCGGCTGCGGAAACCCCCACCCCCGCCGAGCCCTCCGAAGCTGCGACGCCTTCCGAGCCGACGGCCCCTTCCGAACCTGCAGTGCCCTCCGCCCCCGCCGCTCCGGAGACCCCAGAAGCCAGCGAGGCCGCGAACGACGCAGCCGGCGATGTTCCTCGGGAATATTCCTCAGCTTTGAACAAGGCGGAGAGCTATTCCAGGACCATGCATATGTCCAAGGCCGGGATTTACGACCAGCTCACTTCTGAGTACGGCGAGAAGTTCAGCCCCGAGGCTGCTCAGTACGCGGTCGACAACATGACGGCGGACTGGAATGCCAATGCTCTGGCGAAGGCCAAGAGCTATCAGGACACCATGAACATGTCTCCTGCAGCCATTCAGGATCAGCTCACCTCTGAATACGGAGAGCAGTTCACTCCTGAACAGGCGGCTTATGCCGTCGCCAACTTGAACAAGTAGTTCGCCACGGAGAGAGACCCGGTGACAGCCGATTGACTTGGCTGCCACCGGGTCTTCTTCGCTCTCAGATCGTGATCCCTCAACTCACAACCGTGGGAGAGTGACCACCCCGCACGGCGACCGTCGGCCTTCGTCACAGGCTCTGATCACGCTAGCCAGCGCCACGAGCTCATGCGACGACCAGCACGCCCCCGAGGGCGGTGGTCGCCACGACGACCGTGGAGATCGCGCCGAGCAGCACGGGCTTGAAACCCACTCGCACGATTTCTTTGGCCTTCACTCCGAGTCCCAGCGCGAACATCGCCATGCTGAGACACCACGTCTCCAGGGTGCCCAAGGCTCCCAGGGCTGGTTCCGGCACGACGCCGCTCGAGGCCACCAGCACGGCGAGCACGAACCCCACCACGAACAGGGGCACGATCGGGGGTCGCTTGCCGTTGCGGGCGGCGGTGCCCGAACGGCGCGCCCGGATCCCCACGATCGTCATGATCGGCGCGAGCATGACCACGCGGGTCAGCTTGACCAGCACCGCGGAGGCCAGTGCCGCCGAGCCGATGGCCCCGCCCGCGGCCACGACCTGGGCGACCTCATGGATCGAGCCACCCGCCCACAGACCGGCCTGGTGTTCGGTCAACCCCAGGACCCCGCTGAGGAGTGGGATCACCGGGATCATCAGACTGCCGTAGAGCACCACGAGTCCCACGGCGGTCGCCACGTCCTCGTCCTCCGAGTCCGTGACCCCGTCCATCGCGGCCACGGCCGCGGCACCGCAGATCGAGAAACCGCACGCGATCAGCAGGCGCTGTGCGCGCGGGACCCCCATGAGGCCGCCGATCCACACCGTGGTCAGGATGCCCACGCTGACCACGGCCACGATGACCGCGATCATCTCGAATCCGAGTCCCGCGATGTCCTGGAGTGAGACCGTCAGGCCCAGCAGGATGATGCCGACGCGCAGGATCCGCTTGGCGGCCACGGCGATCCCCGGGGCCAGAACCCGGGGCAACCGGACCACGTTGGCGATCAGGGCGCCCACGACGATCGCGATCAGCAGCGGGCTCACCCCCGGGATCCACCACCCGAGCACGAGGGATACGACCATGCCCGCTGCGCAGAACGCCAACCCGGGGAGGACCGCCCCGCGGGACCCCGGGCACCATACTGTGCGCTGGGCGGTCGGGGGCGCGGGCGTCGTCGCACCCGCCACCGGGACAGGATGCACGGCCGGTGCCGCGGCTGCGGCGGTTGCCGAGGCCGACGCGGTCGACGTCGCTACCCGCGAGACGACTGCGCCACTGGAGGCGCCCCGCCCAGCGAGCGCGCCAGTCTCACCGAGCGTGCCCACCCCGTCAGGGGTGTCGTGAAGATGATCGTGACCCGTCGCCATACGTTCACTGTGCTCGCACGAACACCCGCCGGGTAGTCGTGACCTGGGCATCGGGTCATACACTGCTGATATGACCGAGGTCGATCTCTCCCTGCTGCGCGTGATCGTGTCCGTCATGGACCACCGCTCCATGGGTGCGGCCGCCCGCGCGCTGGACATGGCCCAGCCCAACGTCTCCCGCGCGGTGGCCCGCGCCGAGCGGATGTGGCGGCTGCGCCTGCTGGATCGCTCACCCACCGGGTCCCGGCCCACGCCCGAGGGCCGCGCCGTGGCCGAGCGCGCCCGCAGGGTCCTCGCGGAGTACGACGCATTCACGACCGCGACCGAGAAACTGCGCCTCGAGTGGACCCAGCACGTGAAGGTCGCGGCATCCGTGACCGTGGCCGAGTACCTGGCCCCCACGTGGTTGTCCCGGTTGCGGGACTCCCACCCGGGGCTGGAGCTGCAGTTGTTCGTGTGCAACTCCGCGGAGGTCATGCGCCGCACGCGCCGGGGCGTGGTGGACGTGGGCTTCGTGGAGAGCCCGGATCCCGCGGAGGGGCTGCAGGAGACGGTGGTCGCGCGGGACCGGCTGGAGGTCGTGGTGGCCCCGCACCACCCGTGGGGTCAGCGCGCCGAGCCCTTGACGGCCGCGGACCTCGCGGCCACCCCGCTGGTCATGCGCGAGGAAGGATCGGGAACGCGGCGCACACTGCTCGCCGCGCTCGCACCCCTGACCCCCGCACCCCCGGCCATGGAGCTCAGCTCCAATGCCGCGGTCCTGGGTGCCGTGCGGGCCGGGGTGGGCCCGGCGGTGCTCAGCGCGCTCGCCGTCGCGGAGGAGGTCGAGTGCGGGAACCTGGTGCGCGTGCCCGTGTTCGGGGGCGTGCTGGACCGTGATCTGCGCGCGGTGTGGCGCGCGGGCCTGGACACCGACGGCGCCGCGTGGCACCTCGTGGAGCTCGCGGCGCACGCGCACCGCGCCACCCCGTTCAGCCCAGATCGCACTGCGCGAGCGCGGCCAGCAGATCCTTGGCCCGGCGGTCCACGTTCTCGCTGAGCATTTCGTTGGTGTGGAACAAGAACCCGATCCGCGCGTCCGGCCACACCCCGTGCAGACAGCCACCCGCACCGGAGTGACCGTAGGCCCGCTCCACGGGCCCGTACGTGCCCAGGGGGTCCTGGACCTCGTAGCCCAGGCCGAACGCCACGGGGCGGTCGTTGACCGCGTCCCGGCCGTGGGACCACGTGCGCGTGAACGTCTCGAGGGTCGCCGGTGGCACGAGTTCGCCCGATGCCACGAGCGAGTAGAACCGCGCAATCGCATCAGCACCGGCGATCCCGCCTCCCGAGACCAGTCCGCTCGCGTGGAACGCGCGGGAATTGGCGGGCAGTTCCTCCCCGAGCAGTGCGTTGCCGTACATCCGCTCCACGATCCCGCGCCGCTGCGGATCCTCCAGGAACGTGCTGATCGTGTACCCGGGGGCGCGGAACACGGGAGCCACCCGGTCCTCGAGCTCGGCGGGCAGTCCCAGGTACAGCTCGAGCCCGTGGGGCCGGGCCACGTGTTCGCGCAGCAGCTGTCCGGCGCGGTGGCCCGTGACCCGCACGAGCAACTCCTCGACCATGTGTCCGAACGTCACCGCGTGGTAGGCCACGTTGCTCCCGGGCTCCCACAGAGGCTCCTGTCGGGCGAGCACCGCCGCATGCGCGGAGGCGTCCAGCATCCCGGCGGGAGGTTCCGGATCCGTGTACACGAGTCCCACGGTGTGGTCGAGCACCTGCGCCACACTCACGTGCTCCTTGCCGCGGGCCGCGAACTCGGGCCAGTAGCGCGCCACGGGCTCGTTCACATCCAGCAGTCCGCGGTCCACCGCCATGGCCACGAGGGTCGCGGAGACCCCCTTGGTCCCCGAGAACATCACGGCCAGGGTGTGCTCGTCCCACGGCCGCTCGACCGCATCCCCCGGGGAGGACCGGCGATCGAACGAACCCCCGTGCAGCCGGATGAGCGGGCGCCCGTCCCGGTACACGCAGAAGGACAGCCCTCCGTGTGCGCGGCACAGATGCTCCTCGAAGGTCTCCCGCACCCGGCTCACGGCGGGGCCGCGCAGGTTCGTGTGCGCCGTCGTCAGCTCGGTCCGGCTCCCGTCGGTCATCGTCCCACCTCAGCCCGCGCTCTCGAGAGTGGGTACGTGCTCGAGCAGGGACCGCGTGTACTCGTGCCGGGGATCGCGCAGCACGGTGTCCGTGGGCCCGTACTCCACGAGCTTCCCGTGCTCGAGCACCGCGAGCCGGTGCGAGATGTGCCGCGCCAGGGCGATGTTGTGGGTCACGAACAGCATGGCCAGCCCGCGCTCGCGCTGCAGTTCCCGCAGCAGTTCGATCACGGACGCCTGCACGGACACGTCCAGCGCGGACGTGATCTCGTCGCACACCAACAACGACGGCGCGTTCACGAGCGCCCGCGCCACGGCCGCCCGCTGTCGCTCCCCGCCGGACAGGTCACCGGGGCGACGGTCGATGTAGCTGCGTCCCAGCCGCACGGCGTCGAGCGCGTCCGCCACCGCCGCGCGCCGCTGCGCTCGCGAGAGCTCCCCGTTCATCTCGAGCGGCACCTGCAGCGAGTCGCCGATACTGCGCCGAGGATTCAGGGACGAGAAGGGCGACTGGAACACGTACTGGATCCGCTGCCGCTGCTCCCGGGTGCGCTGCCGCGTCCCGGGCGCGAGCACGTGCCCGTCCAGCAGGACCTGCCCGGTGTAGCGGTCGTTGAGCCCGGCCACACTGCGGGACAGTGTGGTCTTGCCCGAGCCGGACTCCCCGAGCAGCATGGTGGTCCGCCCGGCCGGCAGGTCCATGCTGATCCCGTCCAGGATCACCGCGGGCCCGTACGCCATCCGCAGCTCCCGCACCGCGACGACGGGTTCGACGGACACGCGGTCGCCGCCCGCCTTCCCGGGACCGGACGGCGCGGGCACCTCGGAGGCATCCCGTGATTTCACGAAGCCGCGGGGTTCAGCACTCGCCCGGGGTTCGACGACGACGCCGCTCCCGCGCCCCCGCGCCGCTTCCTCACCGCGCGGGGTACTCGCGCCGCGCGACCGGCTCGGCCCGGCGCCGTCGTCCCCGCCGCGGCCGTCGTCCCACGGCGCACGCACCGAGTGGACGGGGGCCACCGCGGGACCGCCGCCCATCTCACGGGCACCCGCCATGTCCGGGACCGCGGCCAACAGGGTGCGCGTATAAGGGTGTTCCGGGTGGTGCAGCACGTCCCGGGCGGCGCCGCGCTCCACGATGGTGCCGCGGAGCATGACCGCGACGTCGTCCGCGACCTGCGCCACGACCGCGAGGTCGTGCGTGATGTAGAGCCCCGCGACGTCGTGCTTGGTGGTCAGCTCGTACACGGTCTTCAGCACGAGGTCCTGCGTGGCGACGTCCAGACCCGTGGTGGGCTCGTCCAGGATGATGACCGCGGGGCGGCACGCGAACGCCATGGCGATCCCGATCCGCTGCTGCTGCCCACCGGAGAGCTCGTGCGGGAACCGGCGCTGGTACGCGCGGTCACTCGGCAGACCAACCTCGGTGAGCACCTCGGCCACGCGGGCGTCACGCTCACGGGCATCGCGGCCGAACTCGTGGGCGCGCAGCACCTCCGCGATCTGCTCCCCCACGCGCAGGGACCCGTTGAGCGACAGCGCGGGGTCCTGAGGCACGTACGCGATCGTCCCGCCCCGCAACCCGCGCGTCCGGCGCTCGGTGAGCGTCAGCAGGTCCACGGCCTCGGGGTGGAAGCGGGACGCGCCCGCGTGCAGTTCCACGGTGCCGCGGCGCAGTTCCAGCCCGGCGCGCAGGTGGTTCATGCACGCGAGCGCCGCGGTGGTCTTGCCAGAGCCGGACTCCCCCACGAGCGCGAGGATCCGCCCGGGGTGCAGCCGGAAGCTCACGTCGTCCAGGATGAGCTCGCCGCCAGTGACCCCCACACTCAGGTGGGACACCGTGATCGCGGTGTCCACGCTCGCGCGGGGCACCACGGTGCGGGGAACGCCGCCGCCACGGTCGTCCGCGCGCCGGCCCGCCGTGGCGCGGTCGCTGCCGCGGCCCGCGGCGGCCGGGGCGTTGTGCGGGCCGTCGGCACCGGAGGCGTTGGCGCGAGCCGCGGCGCGGGCCCTCTGTTCCGAGCGTCTCATCGGGTTCCCCTCCCAGTGGTGCGCACGCGGCCCGCGGAGGCGCCGGCCACGGCGTCGGCGATCAGATTGGTCCCCACCGTGAGCACGGCGATCGCGATGACCGGCAGGATTACACCCCACGGTTGCAGGGACAGCGCGATCCGGTTCTCGTTGATCATGAGACCCCAGTCCGGGGTGGGCGGTTGCATGCCGAGCCCCAGGAAGGACAGGGAGGCCACCGCGCCGATCGAGTAGGTCAGCCGCAGTCCCACCTCCACCATGAGCGGGCCCATGATGTTGGGGACCACGTCCCGACCCAGGATCTTCCACTGGGGGACGCCGTACATCTGGGAGGCCAGGACGTAGTCCTCGGCCACGACCCCGGCGGTCGCCGCGCGGATCACGCGGGCCACCCGGGGAGCGTGGGTCACGCCGATCACGAGTACCAGGACCCAGCCCTGCGTGCCCAGGACGGTCACGGCCAGCAGCGCGAAGACGAGCTGCGGGATGGCGAGCAACACGTCCCCGCAGCGCATGATCACCGAGTCCAGCCACCCGCCGCGCAGCGCGGCGAGCATTCCCAGGACGGCGCCCAGTCCCACGCCCACGACGGTCGCGAGCGCGGAGTACAGCAGCAATCGCCAGCCGCCCGCCAGGAACCGGGACAGCACGTCACGGCCCAGGTTGTCGGTGCCGAAGATCCCCGTCTGGAACGGTTTGCCCGCGAACGAGTTGGTGCCGTACCCGGTCCACGCGGGCACGGCCAGCGGCCCGAGCACGG
The DNA here is from genome assembly GCF_040981025.1 of Kocuria sp. CPCC 205261. NCBI lineage: Bacteria > Bacillati > Actinomycetota > Actinomycetes > Micrococcales > Micrococcaceae > Kocuria > Kocuria sp. CPCC 205261. The sequence goes on from NZ_JAVKPU010000012.1 coordinate 67,329, forward strand.
CGAGGAGCAGCACGAGGGCGGTGAGCAAGATGCCCAGTTTCGCGGCCGGTTGCCGCAGCATGCGGCGCGTGAACGACTCCGAGGTTCTCTGCGCGCTCATGAGCGGGACTCCGTCCGCAGTTTCGGGTTGGCGAGGATCCCGACCACGTCCGCGAGCAGGTTCACGATCACGTAGAACGCCGCGATGATCATGGACAGTGCCTGGACCACCTGGACATCACGCGTGTTCACGGCGTCCACCATGGCCTGACCGAGCCCGGGATAGCGGAAGAGGAACTCGACCACCACGATGCCCCCGGCCAGCCACGCGAGTTGCATCGCGATCACCTGGGCCACGGGCCCGATCGCGTGCGGGAGGGCATGTTTGAAGATCACCTGGCGTTCGGGCAGCCCCTTGAGCCGGGCCATCTCCACGTACCCGGAGTCCAGGACGTCCGCCATGGTGGTGCGGGTCATGCGAATCATGTAGGGCACCACCACCAGGATCAGGGTCAGGGTGGGCAGGATGAGTTGCAGCGGGTAGTCCCACACACGCGTGCCCGGCGCGGCCATCGTGACCGAGGGCAGCAAGCGGAACACGGTCGTGGACAGCAGCGTGGTCAGTGCCACACCGATCACGAACTCGGGCAGCGCCGCCAGCACGAGCGAGATCCCCGTGAGCCCCTGATCCGCCGCGCGGCCCCGGCGCATCGCGGACCACGTGCCGAGCAACAGCCCCACGGGGATGGCGATCACGGCCGCGATGGCCATGAGCACCACGGACGCGGAGACCTTGCTCGCGAGCAATGCGTTGACGGAACCGCCCGTGGCGGCCGAGGTCCCCAGGTCCCCCACGAGCAGACCGCCCAGCCACGAGAGGTAGCGCTCGTACCACGGGGCGTTGAGGTCCAGTTGTTCGCGCAGCGCCGCGAGCCGTTCGGGTGTGGCCTGCTGGCCCAGGATGGCCTGGGCCGGGTCGCCGGGCAGCAACAGGGTGAAGAAGAAGACCAGCAGGGACACGGCCAGGAGCACGAAGACCGAGATGCCCAGCCGTTTCAGGATCATGGCGGCCACGCGATCACTTCCCTTCCCGATCGATCCAGAGGGTGCGCAGCTGGAACCCGCTCACGGGCATCCCCGCGCGGTGCTCGGAACCGCCGCCCACGTAATTCTGGTACGCGTCCGCCTGGTTGAAGAACCCCCACACGATGTACCCGCCGGCGTCGTACAACTGCTTCTGGGCCCGCGCCACGAGGTAGTGCCGCGCGTCGTCGTCGAGCGTGGCCCGGGCCTTCTCGTACAGCGCAATGAACTCGGGATCCGCCCAGTGCGTCTCGTTGAACGGGGACGCCGGCAGGGTCCCGTTCGCGGTCTGGGGCAGGAAGCTGCGGGTGTACCAGAAGTCCTGGGAGAAGGGGTATTGCAGATAGCCGTCCCCGAAGAACGTGGTGGTGTCCACGCGGCGCAGGTTCACGGTGATCCCGGCCTCAGATGCCTGCTCAGCGAAGACCTGGGCGGCCTCCACCGCGCCGGACTGGATGGGTGCCGTCACGAGTTCCACCTCGAGCCCGTCCGGGTGACCCGCTTGCGTGAGCAGGTCCCGGGCCCGGGCCACGTCCCTCGTGCGCTGCTCGAGCCGCGGTGTCCCCGGGTCGAACGGAGCGTACATGTCATTGCCCACCGTGCCGTGCCCCGAAAAGACCTGCTCGACCATTTGTTCCCGGTCCACCACGAGGCGGAACGCCTCCCGCACGCGGGCGTCGTCGAACGGTGCTGTGTCCACGCGCATGGTGAACGGCAGCCAGTTACCGGTCTCGGAGACCACGGTGTACAGCCGCGGGTCCGTGTTGACCACGTCGATCAGGGACAACGGCAACTGCCCCACGACGTCCACCTGGGTGGAGAGCAGGGCGTTGACCAGCGCGTCCTGGTCGTTGAAGTTCACCAGGTGGACCTCATCCACGAACGGTGGTTCCCGCCAGTAGTCCCGGTTGGCCTCGAGCACCGTGAGTTGACCGGGTTCGAACGTGCCCAGCCGGAACGGGCCGGTGCCCACGGGTGCGGCGGGATCGTAGTCCACCGGCACGATCCCCATGGAGTACTGCGCGGTCGAGTCCACGAACATGGCATCCGGTTGCGACAGTTCGAAGCGCACCGTGTGATCGTTCACCGCCACGGTGCGCCGCAACAGGGCCAGCCCGGACGCGCCCGTCTTGGGGTCCTTCGGGTCGGTGACCCGGTCGTATGTGGCCACGACGTCCCGCGCGGTGAACGGACGCCCGTCGTGGAATACCACGCCCTTGCGCAGCCGCACGAGCCACTCGCGCCCGCCGTCCTGCGGCGTGGCCGACTCGGCGAGCACGGGCACGGGGACGTAGTCGGCGTCGAACTCGTAGAGCCCGTCGTAGAGGTTGATCACGCGCCCGGCATCCGCGGTGCCCACCGGGACGTGGGCGTCCACACTGTCGGACGCACCGCCGCCCGTGAGACCCACACGCAAGATGCCCCCGCGCTGCGGTGCGCCCGTGGCGCGGATCGCCGCCGCGCCCGGCTGCTCGCCCGCAGCGCAGCCGGCCAGGGCGAACGACGCCGCCGCGGCGCCCAGTCCCATGAACCCGCGCCGGGAGAACGCGCCGTACCGCGCGGATCCACCACCGGGACCCCGCGCCGCAGGGACCCCGGCCACCGGGGCCGACGGCGGGCAATCGGGTGGAGGTAACTCGGACGGTGCGGTGCGGGGTGGACGGAGTGACGGTCGTGGGTTCATGGTTCCTCGCAGGGGTGAACGATCCCGGGCACGCAACAGGGCGGCGACGAGCGTGACGCTCGGAGGGTGTCGCGGGACGCGCGACACCGATTGAGGGGCGAGCTTCGTCCAGCTACGGGATCTTGCTCAGGCGGGGGGCCATGATCCGGCGCCCGGCCGGCACGCATTGCGATGTCAGATGACGCAGCACGGACTTGCGGAACAGGGCGGACATGTTGGACGTGCGTCGCATACTTCCTCCCTGTGATCGAGGCCGACGGGTCGGTTCACCCGGCGGGAACGGCCCATTGGTGCTCTGGATCACATTCAACCTACCCCGGAACGGCGCACAAGGGTGCGCGATCCGGGGTAGGTGTCACAGTGGGTCGGGCGGCCATTGACCCCGGCATTGCAGGACGTCCTTGAGCAGATCGGCCCGATCCGTGATCAGCCCGTCCACCCCCATGTCCAGCAGGCGCTTCATGTCCGCGGGGTCGTTGACGGTCCACACCTGCACCGACAGCCCCGTGCGGTGGGCCAGGTCCAGGAACGCGGGCGTGACGATCCGCAGGGTCAACCGGTGCCCCCCGGGCAAACGCACCGGGTGCTGTTCGGGCAATTGGAGGGTGTCGAACGGTGCCACGAGGCGCGACCACGCCGCGATGTGCGCCCGCCACAGCGCGGGCGCGATCTTCCGGGACACCCGGTCGGTCAGGGGTGCCACGACGGACACGGCCAGGAATCCCGCGGTGCCCAGGGTCCCGGCCGAGGACCGGACCCGTTCACCGGTGAGCCGGGTGATCCCGGCGAGCGCGCGGCGTCGTCGTGATTCGGAGAAGGACGTGACGCGCAACCGGTGCGCGGCGTGCTCGCGCGCCACGACCCCGGGCAGGGCGGCGACGGACGCCTCGTCCTTGACGTCGATGTTCAGGCACGCCTCGGGCAGCGCCCGCAGCAGCTCGGTGAGCGTGGGGATCTCCTCGGTGCCGCCGATGCGCACTTCCCGCAGTTGCTCCCACGTGAGGTCGTTGACGTTGCCGCTCGTGCCCGTGACGCGCTCCAACGTGGGGTCGTGGAATGCCACGACCACGCCGTCCAGGGTCGTGTGCACGTCTGTCTCGAGCCACACGAAACCGAGCTCCGCGGCGGCCCGGAACGCGGCCAGCGTGTTCTCGTGACCGTCCGGGGAGAACCCACGGTGGGCGAGCGCGGCGGGGTGCCGCCGTGCACCGGGGTCCTGGCGGGCGGCCGGAACGGAACGGAACGACTCAGACATGGCGACCCTCCCGGGCCACGGGAACGATGTGTTCGTGCTCCAGGTAGGCCTCGATCACCTGCGCTACGCCGTCCTCGGTGAACGCCGGTGCGGTGCGTCCCACCGTGGCGACCACATGCGGGTGCCCGTCCGCCATGGCGTAGCCGCGCTCGGCCCACGTGAGCATCTCGAGGTCGTTGGGCATGTCCCCGAAGGCCATGACCTCCCGGTGGGAGATGCCGTGCTCCGCGGCGAAGTGTTCGAGCGTGCGGGCCTTGGTGAGCCCGCGCTGCCCCATTTCCACGAGGGGTGCGGCGGCCACCGAATGCGTCACGGACAACCGCCCCGCCACGATCTCGCGGACGTGCTCGAAGTACCGATTGGGATCGGCGCCGTCCAGCTTGGCCAACAGCTTGACCACCTCGGTGCCGGGCGCGAGCGACTCCTTCACGGGCGCTTCGGTGATGTGGCGGATCTCCATACGGTCCGTACGGGACCACCCGTGATCCGTGTAGACGCGCTCCAGGGTCTCCGCGGCGAACAGAGAATCCGGGAACTCGCGGGCCACGTCCGCCATGACGGGCAGGGCCTCGCTCACGTCGAACAGGCTCGCCTCCAGGACACGCTCCGCGCCGGGATCGTAGATCACCGCCCCGTTGGAGCAGATCACGACCCCCACGTCATCGAGTTGTTCGTGCAGGGGGTCCAACCACCGCATGGGGCGCCCGGTCACGAAGACCACGTGAATCCCGGCATCCCGCGCGGCGGTGATCGCGGCGACGGTGCGCGGCCGGAACCGGAAGTCACGGCCCAGCACTGTCCCGTCCAGGTCACTCGCGATGAGCCGGACGGGTGGCTGGTCCGCGGCGTGTTCCGGCGCCACGGGCTACTTCACTTCGTAGACGGGCGTGAGGAACGCGCGTCCCAGGGCGTGCGAGAACAGGTTGAAGTTGACCACTGCGGGGCTCGCGGACTCGTCCACCTCGAGCTCGGGGACGTCCACGGCCGTGACGCAGACGATGTAGCGGTGCGGGCCGTGGCCCTCGGGGGGTGCGGCGCCCAGGTATTCGTCCGTGCCGCCGTCGTTGCGGTGCTTCACGGCTCCCTCGGGCGGGTTCGACGCCGCCCCGGTCGCCAGTTCGGTGACGTCCGCCGGGATGTTGGATAGGCACCAGTGCCAGAACCCGCTGGGGGTGGGGGCATCCGGGTCGAACATCGTGACCACGTAGGAACGGGTGCCCTCCGGGGCACCGCTCCACGACAGCTGCGGGGAGACGTCCTCTCCCCCGGCGCCCATGATCCCGGAGACCTGGGGCGTGTTCATGCTCTCGCCCTCGGCCACGTCCGTGGACGTCACTGTGAACGTGGGCAGTTCGGGCAGATCGGCGTAGGGATGACGGTCGTACATGGGAGCGTTCCTTTCCTCGTTACGGTCATGACACAGCTGGGGGCCTCGCACGGCCACGGGAAAGCGGCGGATCAGGCGTGGTCGATCAGGTCCGCGCGCGTGGGCAGATCCGCGCCGGAGCGCGAGACCGTGACCCCGGCAGCGGCCGCGGCGTGGCGCAACAGCTCCGTGAGTTGCGCGCTGTCCAACTCGTCGAGGGCGCTCGCCGCAGTGGGGCCCAGGATGCTCCGGTCCGCGAGTCCCGAGAGCAGGGCCGCCATGAAGGAGTCACCCGCGCCCACGGTGTCCGCGACGGTGACCCGGGCGGCGGGGACCTCCACGCCATCGCGTCCGGTGCCGCGACTGACAGCCCACGGCCCCATGACCCCGCGGGTCACGACCACAAGCCGTGCTCCGGCCTTGAGCCACGCACGCGCGGAGTCCTCGATGCTGCGGTGCGGGTAGAGCCACAACAGGTCCTCGTCGGAGGCCTTGATCACGTGGGACAGCGCCACGATCTTCTCCGCGCGGGCGCGCGCGTCCGAGGAGTCCGGGATGATGGACGGGCGGCAATTGGGGTCGTAGGAGATCAATGCGTGGCCGCGAGCGCGTTCGAGTGCCTGGCCCACCACGGTGGCGCCGGGTTCCAGCATGGCCCCGATGGATCCGGCGTGCAGGGCGTCGGTGTCCCGCAGGAGCTCGTCGATCCGCTCCGGGGAGACGTCCAGGGACCAGTCGAGTTGGAAGTCGTAGCTCGCGGCACCGGTCTCATCCAGGGTCGCCTGGGCCACGGAGGTGGGCAGGGCGTCCGCGTCGAACGGCAACCGCACCCCGTTGCCCGTGAGGTGATCGGCCACCTGACGGCCGTACTCGTCCCGGCCGTAGCGGCCCAGGAACTGGACGTCGTGACCCAGCCGGGCCAGTCCCACGGCCACGTTCATGGGGCTGCCACCCACGTGGGCCCGGGGTTCTTCACCCTCGCGGGACACCACGTCCACGAGGGCCTCACCGATCACCGTCAACATGACCCCACGTTAGCAAAGCGTGCGGGGAGTCACCGGGGCTGTCACGACGCCGCACGGGCGGGAGAAGCCCCCCCGCGCACCGTAAACTTGGGGTCACGACGAGCAGCGCCGCTCCCGCGCGCGCCATCACCCGAGTCAGCGCACCGCCGCGCGACCCCCAACACGGCCCTCACGACGACGTCCGGGCCGAGGAAGAAGGATGCTCATGAGCGCCACGTGGTCCGAACGAGAAGCCCTTGCCGAGCAGCTGGTCCCCCTGGTGGGTCAGCTGCACCGCGGCAATAAGGTGGTCACCACGGTGTTCGGCCGTTCCCTGGTCCACAAGTCCGTCACGGAGATCATCAAGGTCCACCGCTTCACGCGCCGCATCCTGGGCGAGGAAATGCCCATCGACAAGACCCTCGAGATCGTCCACACGCTGGGCGAGCTCAACCTCGGCGTGTGCAACGTGGACGTGGCCAAGCTCTACCAGGGCTACACCGTGGCCGGCAGCGGTGACCTGCAGGCGTACCTGCGCGAGGCCCTTGCTCCCGCCGTGGACCAGCGCGGGCGCAACGAACCCGGGTCCCGCGACGTCGTGCTCTACGGCTTCGGGCGCATCGGGCGCCTGCTCGCGCGCATCCTGCTCAACCGCAACGACGGCACCGGGCTGAACCTGCGCGCCGTGGTGGTGCGCCGCAAGCCCGGCAACGACCTCGTCAAGCGCGCCTCGCTGCTGCGCCGCGACTCGGTGCACGGCCCCTTCAACGGGACCATCACCGTGGACGAGGACAAGAACGTGATCACCGCCAACGGTGTGCCGATCCAATTCATCTACGCCAACTCCCCGGCGGAGATCGACTACACCGAGTACGGGATCGACAACGCCCTGGTCGTGGACAACACCGGCGTGTGGCGTGACGAGGAAGGCCTCTCCCAGCACCTGCAGTCCAAGGGTGCGGGCAAGGTCCTGCTGACGGCCCCCGGTAAAGGCGACTTGAAGAACATCGTGTGCGGCGTGAACGACAAGGACATCTCCCCGGAGGACACCATCCTCTCCGCGGCATCCTGCACTACGAACGCCATCACACCCGTGATCAAGGTCCTCAACGACGAGTACGGGATCATCCAGGGTCACGTGGAGACCGTGCACTCCTACACCAACGACCAGAACCTGATCGACAACTGGCACAAGGGTGACCGCCGCGGCCGTTCCGCCGCCCTGAACATGGTCATCACCGAGACCGGTGCCGCCAAGGCCGTGGCCAAGGCGCTGCCCGTGATGAAGGGCAAGCTCACCGGTAACGCGATCCGCGTCCCCACCCCGGACGTGTCCATGGCGATCCTCAACCTGCAGTTGGAGAACGCCCCGGAATCCAAGGACCAGATCAACGAGTTCCTCAAGGACATCTCGCTGAACTCGCCCCTGCGCAAGCAGATCGACTACGTGGACTCCCCGGACGTGGTCTCCACGGACCTCGTGGGCTCCCGCCGCGCCGGCGTGGTGGACGGACTCGCGACCATCGTGAACAACAACTCCGTGGTGCTCTACGTCTGGTACGACAACGAGTTCGGTTACTCGTGCCAGGTGGTGCGCGTGATGGCCCGCATGGCGGACATCTCTATGCTCCAACTCCCGTAAGGGTCACGGTCCCGCGCGCCGCTGGTGCGCTCGATGACGACGCCGCCCCGGCCACCTTCCGCGTGAAGGTCGCCGGGGCGGCGTCATTGCGCTCACGGGCGCCAGAACGCGGCGACCGCCCGGTACAGGGCGTACAGGTCCCCGGTGTGCACGAGCTCGCGTGCCGAGTGCATGGACAGCAGCCCCACGCCCACGTCCAGCGTGCGGATGCCCAGACGGGTCGCGGTGATGGGTCCGATGGTCGAGCCGCACGGCACGGTGTTGTTGGAGACGAACTCCTGGTAAGTCACTCCGGCCCGTTCGCACACCCGGGCCCATTCGGCCGCACCCGTGGCATCGGTCGTGTAGCGCTGCTGCGCGTTGATCTTGAGCAGGGGCCCTCCCCCGGGCTCGGGGGTGTTCACGGGATCGTGGTGACCCTGGTAATTGGGGTGCACCAGGTGCCCCGCGTCCGAGGACAAGCACACGGAGGCCGCGAGCGAGCGCCGGTATTCGTCCGTGGTCTCGCCCCGCGCGGCGCTGATGCGCACGAGCACGTCCTCGAGGAACGGGCCGGCGGCGCCCGAGCGGGTGGCCGAACCGACCTCCTCGTGGTCGAACGCGGCGAGCACGCTCACGTGCTCCGCGCTCTCGAGGTCGTGGGCGTGTTCCATCAGGGCACGCAGGCCCGCGAACACGGAGGTCAGGTTGTCCAGGCGGCCGCTCGCGAGCAGCGTGCGCTGCGCGCCGATGAGTTCCGGGGCCTGGGAGTCCGCGACGACGATGTCGTAGCCGAGAATGTCCGATGCCGTGATCGGTTCGGCCGACGCATCGCCGCCGGCCGGGGCACCCGGTGCACCTGTCACGGTCGTCCGGCGCGTTCCGCGCGACTCGTTCGCGGCATCCGCGAGCACGGTCAGGACGTCCGTGTCCTGGTCCTGTCCCACTCCCCACACGGGTTGCACGTGACGCTGCTTGTCGAGCGTGAGACCCTCGTTCGCGCTGCGGTCCAGGTGGATCGCCAACTGCGGGATCCGGGCCACGGGGCCGGTCGCGGTGAGGACCTGCCGGGTCCCGCCGTCACGGCCACGCACCACGAGCCGACCGGCGAAGCGCAGATCCCGGTCCAACCACGAGTTCAACAGGGGACCGCCGTAGATCTCCACACCCGCCTGGTACCACCGGTGCGTCACGGTGGTGGGTCGGGGCTTGAGCTTGAACCCCGGCGAATCGGTGTGAGCCCCCAGGATCCGGTACCCCGCACCCGGTGCGGCACCGGACGGGATCACCCACGCGATCAGGGCGCCGTCGCGCACGGTGTAGTAGCCGCCCGCGGACAGGTCCGACCACGGCCGGGTCTCGTCCAGGGCGGTGAACCCCGCGGCGTCGAGCGCGGCGGCAGCCGTGGCCACGGCGTGGAACGAGCTGGGCGAGGCCGTGATGCACTCACCCAGTGCACGCGCGAAGCCGGCCTCCGGAGTTCCGGGGCCGGGCTCCGGCGTTCCGTTGGCGGGGTCGGCCGGGGTGGTGGATTCGTGCGAGCTATCCGTCATGACGCCCAGTGTAGGTGGGGGCGACATCCCGCTCGCCCGGGGCTGCGGGCGGCGGTGTTGCACCGGGCGAGGGAGGGGTCGCCGTACCGTGTGGGTCGGAACCGTTGGGCCGGGAAGTGCTCTCGCTCGAGGTATCGCCCGGCACTGCGGGAGCGACGTCGTCCCCCGTGTGCGCGCCGTGAGCGGTGCGGGTGTCCAGCAGACCCACGTAGCGGCCCTGCCCGTCCCGCACGGAGTACGGACCGTACTGCGGCGGCAGGACCAGGTAGCGCTGCGTGGCCGGGTCCAGGACGTAAGCCGCCAGGCCCGAGGCGTCCTCGGCCAACCGAGAGGGCCGGTGGCCGAGCTCGGGAAGTCGGGCCGGTTGCGGGAGTGGCGGCAGGACGATCGTGCGAGTCACGGCCACGGACCGGTTGCGGCGCACGAGCCAGAACACGAGTGCCACGTAACCACCGTTGATCAGCGTCACCGCGATCAGGTCCGTGGGCGCCCCGGAGGTGTCGTTCATGTCCGTGAGCCCCACCATGGCCATGAGGGACACCGTCATGTTGTTCACGGCGTGCAGTGCGATCGCCGCTTCCAGACCACCGGTGCGCCACGTGATGATGCCCATGGCCACGGCCATGATCCCCACCGAGAGCTGCCCCCAGATGTCGTACGCGTGACCGAGCACGAACAGCGGCACCGGGAGCAGGATGGCCCACGCGGGGTGCTTGAGCCACCGGCCGATGGTCTGGGCCAGGTAGCCGCGGAACACGACCTCCTCTGCCGCGCACTGCAGGGGGACCACGAAGATCAGCAAGGCCATGAGCCACCAGAAACCGGGGGCCGGTTGCAAGGACACGGGCCTGCCGCCCGCGGCGAGTTCCAGGCCCACGGCGATCGCGTTGATCAGGGCGTAGATCGCGACCGCCGCCACGAAACACGTGAGCAGCCACTTCCACCGAATCCGCCCGGTCACGGAGAAGATCAGCCCCAGGGGACGCGGGCCGAGCACCAGCCGGGCCAGCAGGGCGCTGGGGAGCATGAGGACCACGGAGCCGAAGAGGATGAAGAACACCACGGGGTCCAGCTGGTTCATGGCCAGCAGGTCCCCGTCGATCCGCTCCGGGGCCGCGAAGACCATGACGAGCAGGAATACGATGGTCAGAAGCAGGAGGACGGCCAGCAGGATGAGCCCCTCCACGAGCGGCATCCACCAGCGGTGGCGGGGGTCCGCGTGCGCCAAACGGTGGTAGAAGAAGCTACGGGTCCGTGGCGGATCCTGGACGGGGGGCGACGGACGGGACCACGGTGCGCTGGCGTGACTCATGACTCCACGGTAGCCGTCACGGGGGACGCTCAGGGCCCTCTGTGCAGGGTGCTGGCCGTGAATCCGGGGTGGCTCCGACGGGGAACCGGCGAATTCCGACCGCGGTATGAGATGCCAGCCCGGGACGGATCCGCCCGATGGTACCGGAAGTCCCGGGTGGTCCGCCCCCCGGGGCGTTGACGACCGGGCTCGTGATCAGACGCCTCGATCCGGGCGGGTCAACGCCGGTAACGCTCCACGAACGCCCGTAGGATCCGCGGGGCCTGGTCCACGGCGGGACCGTTGACCACCCGGTCGATCACGGTGTCTGTGTCCTCCGGCCGGAAGTACCCCAGGTCCTTGTACGCGCGCACGCGGCTCACGAGCCCCTCGGGATCCAGTTCGGGGTGGAACTGGGTGGCGTAAAGGTTGTTCTTGATCCGGTACATCTGCACGTGGCACGCGGTCCCGGTGGCGAGCAGCACCGCGTTGGGCGGCAGCACGCGGGTGCCCTCCTTGTGCCCCACGTACGCGGTGAACTCACGGGGCAGTTGCACGAGTAGGGGATCCCGAGCCCCCTCGTCGGTCACGCTCACGGTGATGGGACCCACGTCCTCGTGGCACGACCGGTCCACCTTGGCCCCCTGGTGGATCCCCAGGGTGCCCACGCCGTAGCACGCGCCGAGGAACGGGAAGTCTCGGGCCACGACGTCGTCCAGCAGGGCGCTGATCCAGGTCTCAGCGACGCGCTGCGCCCTGGACTTCTCCTCCGGCGGGTCCGAGGAGTTGAACGGCGACCCGCCCACGATGATCCCGCTGTACCTGTCCAGGTCCAGCGCGGGCCACTCACCGGACTCCAGACGGATGCGTTCGAGTTGGTCCTCTTCGAGGCCCCCGAAGTGGGCCACGGCCCGGTATTCCTCGTCCGCGAGGACGTTGTCATCACGGGTGGCCAGCAGCACGAACGGTTTCATGGCTTACACCTATGCCACGGGGGCCTCGGGATGCAAACTGCCCGGGGACGAGGCCGCTTTCCGACGCTTCGATGACACCCGTGGAAGAGTCCGGCGGTTACTCGGAAGAAACGTGGTTCCACTCGGTGACTTACCCCGTGTGACCCAGTTCGCTGTTCCTAAATGAAATTTAGATTTCACATCACGAAATATTTGAGGATGGATCGTGGATTTAACCGAGTTCAACAGCCTCGATCGTGAAGCCGCCGTCGCGGCCGTAGGACCGGCCCTGGACGTCCAGCGCTGGATCGAGGAACTCGTGTCCGGGCGCCCGTACGGGTCGAGGCCCCGCCGCGCTTCGTGCCCATCGCATCCATCGAGCACCTCCAGAATCACCTGCGGGAAGGTGACACCGTCAAGGATGGTAAGCTCGTGGACTCCGAGAGCAACGAGATCCCGTGCATTATCGCATCCGGTGAAGTGGTCCCGGCGCCCCTGGACTCCAAGAAGTCCGGGACCGCGGGCGAGCACTGATTTCCCGCCGCCAACCGTGTCCTCACGCGATGAGCGGAAGGACACGGTTCGCACATATCCTTCACGTGCGGTGGCCGGACCCCCACCCGGGGACCGACAACCGCACGGTCAGAACTGCCCCGCCTCTCATGGCAGGAGAACAACACATGCAGCCTTCAAGCAATCACCACATTTTGAGTGGGTTGACGAATAATCTTCAGGACGCTGATGTTCAGGAGACGCAGGAGTG
>NZ_JAVKPU010000013.1:0-72686 GCF_040981025.1 Kocuria sp. CPCC 205261
ACTACATCGCCAGATCGCTCCTGGAGACCGGCGGGTTCAGGCCGCGACTACACCCTGGATCCTGAAGAGCCTAATTGGCGGCACGGTGACAGAGGTAGATGGCGCTGCGCGGTTCCCCAGTTTGGCTTTGTGGCGGCCGGCGGGGACGGTAGACCCTCTCAGTTGGAGTAGGGAGGCGCCCCGGGCTGTGCTGCCAATTATGTCCGCCGTGTTCGTGGACGATCGGACCGTCCGGTGGTGCTCAATCGCGTTGTTCTACCGCATCCTCGTCTGGTCGATGCTGCGGCCGAGGTGGGCTTCCTCGGTGACGTGGACGGCCGTGTGTGTCAGGGTCGCCAGCAGTGTGATGTCGGAGACGAAGTCGCCGGGCAGGTCGCCCGGGTGGGCGACCAAGCGCGGCCAGCCGTACCCATGCGCCTTGCCCGAGTAGGCGTTGAAAATCCACAGCAGATGCTCGACGAGCAACCGCTGTGGGTCGTCGACGGGGAGGTCGTTGTCCTTCCCGGGGTGCGCAGCGATTCGATCGGCGAGGATCTCGGCCGCCTCACGAAGCATGGTCGCTTCGCCCAGCCGCTCGGTGAGTTCGTGGATGCGGGTACGGCGAACCCGTTGAGCGCTCAGCACTTCTGGGGGTGGGACCAGGCCTGCGAAGTCGACATAACTGGCGTTTCGGTCGTAGCACTGAAAGAGAGAATCGGTTTCCTGTCGCATGACCCGCAGGATGTTGGTTTTCCGTTTCTCGGGCTCAAGAGGGCCGAACATGAAGATCGGGCGCGCACCGGCGAGCAGCGAACCGCGCATGAGCGCTGCGAGGACCATGGGGGTGGTGGTCGGCCGAGGGTCCAGGACGAAGCGCCGGATCTGCGTCAAGCATTGGACGGAACTGTCCAGTGCGCTGAGAGTGGTGAGCCGAGGATCGACGGTCGGATCAGGTAACTCCTCGTGAACCCAGCGATGGAGCTCCGTTCCCGGTTCGCCGAGCAACGCAGGGTCCTCGGGTAGACGGGCCATACGTTCCTCGGCGATGGCAATGACGCGCATGGTCTCCGCCAGGCGCTCGATCGCCCCGGGAGCATCAAGACCGAGATTCATTTCGCCGAGTCTAGCGCCGGGCCGGAAAGCAACCAGGGCTTTGAAACAGCAGTGGGCCGGGAAGGGGGCGTTACGCGTTACGTATTGCCGATGACGAGTGTGCTGGCGGCGGCCTCGACGACGTCGTTGGTGATGGTTTCGAGCTCATTGATCTTCAGCACCCGCTCGATCTGCGGGAAGAGGCGCTCCAGCAGACGGAAGTTCCCGCGGGTGATGCGGGCGATGGCGGTGACGGCCTGGGCGTCGGTGAAGTCCTCCGGGTCCAGGGCCTTGCCCAGCGACCGCCAGTGGCGGTGCAGCACGAACAACAGCTCATCGTGGCCCAGGGGGCGGTACTGGTGGGCGAAGCCCACCCGGCTGTAGAACTGGGGGTAGTGGCTGAACTGCCGCTCCAGCCCGGGCATCCCGATCAGGATCAAGGCGATGTTCTCCCGGTCGTAGCGGTCCCGCAGCAGTTCCAGGGCGGTGGGGCGCAACCGTTCGGACTCATCGACGATGAGCAGCTCGACGTAGTGCTTGCCGTGCTGCCAGTTCAGCGCGGCGGCACCGGCCGGAGCGTGCAGGTGTTGTCGGATGCAGATGTTGGTGCGCGTGATGACCATATCGAGTTCTTCCTTCAGCGCCCGGGGTGTGGTGAGCACCCCGGGGGTGTAGAACACGGTGCGCCGTCTGGCCAGGGCGGCGTAGATCTTCGGGTCGCCCTCGGTGCGCGGGCCCCAGGAGGTCAGAAGGTCTTGGGCAGTGTCCCAGTGGGCGTGGCGGCGGGCGGAGACGGTCTTGCCCACCCCGGCGGCCCCGAAGCACAGGCCGATGGTGCGTTGCTTGCGCACCGCGTCGGCGAATTCGGTGAAGCGGCGGTGTTCCTTGGTGACGATGAAACGCGGACTCACCTCGGTGCTCCTTTCAGTCCTCCTGGTAGGTCTTCAGCTTCGGCCGCTTGGGCGGTGCGAGCGTGTATTGCGGTGGCGGTTCTGTGGTGGTGTGCCCGGCGACCACGACGATGCGTTCGTGGACGCCCGCCCGCAGCGCCCGGCGCTGGGCGTTGCGGGCGGCCTGGATCTCCTTGAGACCGATTTTCTGGCCGTGGTGATCCTGGTTGACGGCTTTGCAGATGAACTCGTCGTGGTCGAAGACGCGGATCTCGGTGATGTCGCGCGGGTCGTAGCGGATCACCACGGGGCGTCCGACGTAGCCGGCCAGGGTGGGCGAGAGGTAGCGCAGGCCTTGGAAATGGATCCCGTCTCGGCGCACCACCCTGGACCGGGCCAGGGTGAGCAGCAGCCCGTCGAGCTCCTCCAAGGATTCGGGCATCCGCGGCAGCCACCCCTCTGCGATCCACCGATCCCGGGGCGAGGCGCCGAGCTCACGGTGCGGGCGGTCATTGTAGACCGTGACGAAGCCTTCCAGGGCGGTGTCCAGCTGCGCCAGGGACAGCTCCGGTGCCGGGGCGGGGTGATCCTTGGTGAGGTGGCCGGGCAGATCGGTGAGGAACTCGGTGTTGACCGTGCCGAAGAACCGCTCGATTTTGCCCCGCCCCTGGGGGCGGGCGACGGTGGAGTGAATGAGCCGGATGTGCAGGTCCACCACGGTGCAGGTCAGATGATGGCTGGTGAAGTCCGTGCCGTGGTCAACGTAGAGCACCTCCGGGATCCCGCACATCGGCCAACCCGGGCGCGCCTTGGGCCAGATCGCCTGGCGCAGCGCCAGGGCGGTGTTCATCGCCGAGGGTGCACCCAGGAACACGGTGTAGCCGCAGATGGCCCGGGAGCAGTCATCGATGATGGCCGTCAGCCACGGCCGGACCGGCTTACCGTCCGCGCCCACCACGAGGATGTCCAGCAGGGTGTGATCGGCCTGCCACACCGCATTGGGGTGCTCGGCGGTGAACCGCAGCGCCAGTTCGTACTTGTCCCGGTAGGCCGCAGCCCCTTCCAGGGCGAGGGTCACCATGCCCGGGTCCAGGGCGGTGATGATCGACCGGACCACCCCGTAGGACGGTACCGGCCACCCCCTGTTGCCGCAGATGCTGGTGACCTTCCGGTGGATCGTGGTGATCGGCGGACGCGGCCGGGTCAGCGCCAGGCCCTCGATCAGTGTGACCAGTTCCGTAGGGAGGCGGTGGCTCCCGGCGTCGGCACGGGTGGGCGTGGCCAGTCCCTCGTAGCCGTGGGCGCGGTAGCGGGCGTGCCAGCGTTCCAAGGTGCGCAGCCCGATCCCGGTGTCCCCGGCGAGGATGGTGAGCGGGATGCCGTCTTCGACGTGCAACCGGAGGATCTCCCACCGCCGCCCCGCGTCCATGGCGTGGCCTACCTCGTGATCGTAGGGGTCGTTGCCCGACGTCGGGCCCGTGACGGCCTCGGGGTCACCGGTGGTTCGGGGGTGCGGGCCAGGGCCCGGTAGATGGTGGTGCGGCTAACCCCGAGGATCTCCCCGATCTGGGTCACGGTCAGATCCTGCTGCTCATACATCCGCCGCGCGGCCCGCACCTGGTCCGCCGACAGCGCCGGGGGCCGCCCACCCTTCCGGCCCCGGACCCGGGCAGCGGCCAGTCCAGCGGTGGTGCGTTCCCGGATCAGATCGCGTTCGAACTCGGCCAACGCGGCGAAGACGTGGAAGACCAGCCGGCCTCCCGAAGAGGTCGTGTCGATAGTCTCCTGCAAGGACCGGAAGCCCACGCCGCGTTCCTCCAGGGCCTGCAGCTGGTCGATCAGGTGTCGGATGGAGCGGCCCAACCGGTCCAGGCGCCACACCACCAGGGTGTCCCCGGGGCGCAACTGGTCCAGCACCTTCGTCAACTCCGGGCGCTGGGCGGAGGCCCCGGAGACCGTGTCCACGAACACCCGGTAGCACCCGGCGGCGCTTAGCGCGTCGATCTGCAACGAGGCGTCCTAGTCGGCGGTGGACACGCGCGCGTACCCGAGAAGATGTCCCACCCCATAAATGTACCGAAACCCGGCACGACCCGGCAGTACCGCACCATAGATACCGGCACAGGGTTCCGCTACAAAAGTGAGGCCATAGCGACCTCTGAACGGTACATTTTCGCCGGCCGACAGGTTTGTAGCGGAATCCTTCGTTTACGGGACGACAGGCGTGTCCAGTAGCACACCGGGCACTTTCCCGGGCGGGTCTTACTGAACACTCGAACAAGCGTGCGTACGCTGACCTGCATCGTTTCCACAAGGGGTTCGCCTTGCGGTGATCGATGTCAGAATCGGAGACATGGAGCCGGTCGAGCTTGAGGCTCTCCCTGGGCGTGGCGGAGAACTGTCCCGAGCGTGTGGAGGTGGAACTTGGTGGTCAGACGTTCACCGTCGCTGCTGGCCTGCGGCCGACGGCACTCCCTCGGTGTGCTCGCCGACGGAACGGTGGTCGCCGCTGGAGACGGCACCGCTGGTGAGTGCGCCGTCCAGCAGTGGCGCGACGTCGTCGCTGTCGCCGCTGGGAACGTGCACTCGGCGCGCAACACGGGCAGATCGCACTCCTTGGCGCTCCGGTCGGACGGGACAGTGCTGGCGACCGGGTGGGACGCGGACGGCCAGTGCCAGGTCGGGCAGTGGCGCGATGTCGTGGCCGTCGCCGCGGGGTGGCGCCGCTCGTTCGGCTTGCTCACCGAGGGGCGGGTCCTCGCTGCTGGACGGACTGCGGAGTCCGTGTGCGACGTCGCGTCGTGGCGGGAGGTCGTCGCGGTTGCAGCCGGCGACTGGCACACCGTCGGTGTCCGCGCGGACGGCACGGCGGTCGCCACCGGCATCGGTCGCTTCGGGCAGTGCGCCGTCCAGGACTGGCGTGACCTGGTCGACGTGGCGGCCGGCTACTTGCACACCGTCGGTCTGGGCAGCGACGGGACGGTCGTGTCGGCCGGTCGCAGCGACGCCGGCGCCTGCGACGTGGGCGGCTGGAGGGACGTCGTCGCGGTGGCGGCTGGTAGTCATCACACCGTCGGGCTGACCTCCGATGGCAGCGTGCGCGCGGCGGGCGCCAACGGTCACGGCCAGTGCGCGGTGAGCGGCTGGCGTGACGTCGTCTACATCGCGGCCGGTGCCGTGCACACGCTTGGATTGCGCGCTGACGGCACCGTCCTTGCTGCTGGTGACGACTCCGACGGTCAGTGCGCCATCATCGGGTGGGGCTGTAGGAGTCGATGACTGCGGAGCTACGACGCCCACGGGGCGCTCTGGATACGATGATCGGTTTACGCAACGTCAGCCAGCGCAGTCCCGCCTGCATCGACGGGAGTAGAGGCCGCCACGGAGCGTCGACAGAACCCCGCCACATAACGGCGATAGCCACACGAGTCGGGATTTTGAAAGCTGTGGCCGGCCCTCGTCGGCGGACCGGCCACTATGGATTCCGAGCCAGGGACCGGTAGAGCGTGGAACGGTCGATGCCCAGCTGACGAGCCACTTGGGCCTTGGGCACCTCGGTGGCGATCAGCTCACGCGCGCCCGGAGTGCTTGTAGCCCCGGGGTGGTCGCCGTGGCAACAGCGGTTCGACTCGCTCCCACAGCGAGTCCGGCACGAGATCCCCCATCATGCCCACCAGGGTCGCCGGGGACTCCCTCAGCGCTCAAGAGCTACGGCCAACTCAGTATGAATAGATTTTTTAGTCATCGTCGACCCGTTGCTCGGCCGCGGCCTTCCTCGCCTTGGCGGCAGCCTTAGTGTCCCCGGCACGCTCGAGGTCCTCGGTGAACTCTTCGAGTACGAGCGCGGCGGCCGCACGCTCACGGCGGATCTGGGCGTCGACCCAGGACAGGGGCGGTAGGGCGTCGATGAACGGCTCGAAGGGGTGGCGGGGCAGGGCGTAGGCAGGGGTGGCGATGTCGTCGGCGCCGACCGTGCAGTCGTTGCCCCAGTCCCAGAATTCGTTATTTCCGTAGGCGGTGTAAGGGACGCCCCACCCGTTCTCGCCCTGGGTGGAGCCCGAGCCCCACAGCCGCGTGCCGGCCGGCAGAGCCTGCAGGTCGGCGATGGTGAAGCACTTGGCCAGGGACCCGTAGAAGCGCTGCGGGTCACCCGGGTCGTCGTAGGTCAGTCCGGGCGGGCGCGGGCTGGTTAGGTCCTCCGCGGCGTCGTGGGCGCGTGAGGTCCAGAAGCCTTTGTCGGGGCCGAGGAAATCGTCGGGGTTGGTCATCTGCTGGTCATCTCCTAGGCAATGTGGCGTAGGTTGAGGCTACCTGCTGTGGGTCTGGATCTAGGAGATTGCTGCCTCTATCGCCACGTAGAGTCCCTGGAGTTTTCTTTCCTCCGCGTCATGGGATGAGACCGTTCCGGCGAGGTGCGGGTCGCCCGCAGCCACCGACACGAACCACGAACGAATCGGGGCATCCCTATGTCCCCTGCTGCCTATCGGCTACGGGGCCGTCGCCTGTCTGACCGGGATTTTGTTCAGCATGGTAGCCACGCAGCTGGTGGGATTGCTCTATGAGGCTCTTCCGCCGCAGACCGTTATTGCCGGGGCGATCATCGAGTTCGTCAACAAGGTCGTCGGCGTCTGCTTCGCTTTCCTAGGTACCGCGCTGAGCGCTGTGGGCAGTGTCCGGTAGCCGGGCCATATGTAAAGCCGGTAGGGGTGAGCCGTCCCCGCGCGGATGTCTTCTAGGGTGTGGCCATGAGCGAGCCCACCCGTCCCAGTGTCCTGGCCGATGCCCGCGCGATCGCCGCCGCCGATCCCGCCGGCCAAGGCACCGCGGCCACGCTGCTGAGCTATCCGGGGCTGCACGCGGTGGCCGCCCACCGCCTCGCCCACCGCCTGTGGTCCACCCGGTGGGGCAAACCGGCCGCCCAGGCGATCGCCACCGCCACGGCAAAGGCCACCGGGATCACCATCCACCCCGGGGCGGTGATCGGGCACCGGCTGTTCATCGACCACGGCAGCGAGGTCGTCATCGGCGAGACCAGTGTGATCGGCGACGACGTGACCATCTATCAGGGGGCCAGCTTCGTCGGCGACGGCACCCCGGGCCGACGCCACGCCCTCGTCGGGAACGGGGTGCTCATCGGCTCCGGGGCCAAGGTCATCGGCCCCGTCACGATCGGAGCCGGGGCGAAGATCGGCGCCGGGGCGGCGGTGACCGGCGACGTCGCGGCCGGCACCACGGTGATCGGCATCGAGGCCTGACTGTGAGGATTCCTTTTGCAGCCTGATGGTGCTGGGCTGTGGGCAGGTGACCACGAGCGTGACCCTTGGCCTGACTGGCTTCGTGCCTTGCTGAGGACTTGTCCGCTGGTGGTTGCCGGCCCCGGCCCGGTCGGAGCGACTGGCCTGATCAGGAGCTTGACCGTCCGGCGTTAGCGGCGCCGGGCGTGTCCCGTCACAGTCCTGCCGTGACTCCTCCCGGACCGGAACCTACGTCCGCTCCGGAGCTTGGGAGGAACGCAATGTCCAGTCTGACCGATCTACGAGAGGTCGTCGACGTCGTCATCGGCGTTGACACCCACGTTCACACCCATTCCGCCGCCGCCGTGGATACCGGCACCGGTGGCGTGCTCGGGGAGATCACCGTGGAGGCCACCGCCGACGGGTACGCCCGCCTGGTGGATTTCGCCGATGAGCACGCCCGGTTGCGGGCCTGGGCGATCGAGGGCACCGGCGGTCACGGGGCCGGGCTGGCCCGCCACCTGGCCGGCGGCGAGGAGATCGTGGTCGAGCTCGACCGCCCCCAGCGGGCCCAGCGCCGCAATGGGGCCAAATCCGACCCGCTGGACGCGATCCGGGCCGCGCGCGAGGCGCTGTCCCGGGCCCGGTGGGCACCCCGCGTCACGGCGGTGACCGGCAGGCGCTGTCGGTGCTGCTGGCCGCCCGACGCTCGGCGGTGGAGGCCGCCACCGACGCCCAGCGGCAGCTGTTCAGCCTGATCATCGCGGCCCCGGAACCGATCCGGGGCCGGTTCCGCGGGCAGAAGCTGCCCGGGATGCTCACCATCGCCACGGGACTGCGGGTGCATTCCTCCTGGGACGCGGAGACCACCGTGACCGTCACCGTGCTGCGATCATTGGCCCGGCGAGCCCGTGACCTGGCCCGGGAGGCCTCCGCGCACGAGAAGGCGATCCTGGGCATCGTGCGGTCCTGGCGCCCGGACCTGCTCGCCCAGCCCGGGGTGGGCCCGATCGTGGCCGCGACCGTGCTGTGCGCCTGGTCCCACCCGGGGCGGATCCATTCCGAGGCCGCCTTCGCGATGCTCGCCGGGGTGGCCCCCATCCCGGCCACCAGCGGCCAGGTCACCACCCGCCACCGGCTCAACCGCTACGGCGACCGCCAGCTCAACCGAGCCATGCACACCATCGCACTCTCCCGGATCCGCTACGACCCCACCACCCGCGACTACGTCGCCCGCCGCACGATCGAGGGCAAGACACCCCGAGAGATCAAACGCTGTCTCAAGCGCTACATCGCCCGAGACCTCTACCGCCTGCTCGAGCACCAACCCAGCCCGGCTTGACAGACCATAGGAGCGTCCCCACCCGTGGTGCCTCCGATCGCTGAGCTGCTGGGGAAGGATGGGGCCCATGAGGATCGGTGAGCTGGCGGAGGCGACCGGGGTCAGTGCCCGGTCGTTGCGCTACTACGAGGACCAGGGGCTGTTGCGCGCCCATCGCACCCCGGCCGGGCACCGCCGCTATACCTCGGATGATGTGGAGCGGGTGGTGCAGATCCAGCAGCTCTACGCCGCCGGGCTGTGCAGCCGGGTGATCGCCGAGCTGCTCCCCTGCCTTCACGCCCCACCCCAGGAGCGGACCGGGCACCTGGAGACCCGCCTGGCCCAGGAGCATCAACGCTTGGAGGCCGCGGTGCGGGAGGCGGTCCGGGCCCGGGACAGCCTGGAGGAGGTCATCACCGACTTCGGCAGGCCTTGATCCTCACACCGGTGTGAGGGTCCACCATGGGCCCATGGAACCTGAACAGCAGCACCCACCGGTCCGTCAGCTGCGCGTGGTGGTCGAGGACGAAGACTACGACGCAGCCCTGGCCTTCTTCCGCGACGCCCTGGGCCTGCCCGAGTCGGCTTCCTTCGCCGAAGGACCCGGCGACCGGGTGGCCATCCTCGAGGCCGGCCGCGCCACCCTGGAGATCACCAGCCCCGCGCACAAGCAGGTCATCGACCGGATCGAGGCCGAGGGCCGGCCCAGCCCGGCCATCCGCCTGGCCTTCGAGGTCGACGACACCCCAGAGACCACTGAGCGTCTGCAGGTCGCCGGCGGGGAGGTGGTCTCCGCCCCGGTGCGCACTCCGTGGCAGTCGCTGAACTCCCGGCTCAACGCCCCCGCCGGGCTGCAGATCACCCTTTTCCAGGAACTGCTCCCCGCGGACGAACGTGCCGCAAAACCCGGGTTCAGCACCGAGCACTGACTCTCAACGCAGCTCTTCAACCCGGGCATGAGAGCTACCCACAGGTGCTGGAGCCCGGGCAGGAACCCTTACCGCACCAATACCTCCAACGGCACTGGGCTCTCCGTAGATGTGGCCCTGACGCTCCCCACTTGAGCGTCATAGCCCCCAACATGGCCCCCGGCTAGCCTCCGACCATGAGCAAGCACGTACGCGGTCATGAAGCCTTGGCCCCGTCGAAGCAGAGCACCTCCGTGCCCACGGTCGGCCAGGTGCTGATCCGGGCCATGCCAGCGGCCATCGTGCTGGGGGCAGGTTTCCCGCTGCTGGCCTGGTGGTGGTCACTGAACGAGGATTCCCCGTTCTGGACCCTCATGGCTGTGCTAGGCGGGGGCTTCCTCTTAGGGTGGGGCATTCTGCGGATTACCCAGGCACCCCGTCCTCGTCTCGGCAAGAAGGCTGAGCGCAAGTCCCAGCAATACGCAATCGCCAGCACTGCGGAGAACGGCGTACCCCCCACTGACCCGTCGCAGCGAGCAGCGGCGGGTGCTCTCGCGTGCGAGTCCGTCGAGTGGATCCCCTTGGGTGCGGGCGCCGTCATGGGCCATGTCATCACCGCCTTCCTCACGGGTGATCCGACCTGGGGCGTGGTTGCCGCCGGACTCACGTTTAATTCAATGTTGAATATGCGCCAGACCCGGCGCAGCTGGCGCTACCTCAAGGCCATACACACCGCGCCCCGGACCATCTAATTGAGGCTTTTCAACATGTCGGCGGGGAGCCCCACAGGCGTGGCACGGTGGCCCCGACAGGAACCTCATTTGCCCCACCTGATGAGCGGGATGCGCGCAACGATCCTCGCTCCACGATGCAGTCGCTTGACCACCAGCGCGTCTCTTGCCCTAGCCATCCGGCACTCAGTCAAGTGGAGTAGAGTTCACGAGGCTTAGAGGGAGGTGCACGGAAAATGACTACGGTTGCGACCTGCTCTTCAGCACCAGCGGATCGCTGCGTGTTGGATGCCTTCCACGCTGAGGCGGAGCTTGCCAGTCCGGTCCGGTCATGGCTCCATGCGCAGCGAAATGTTTTGGCAGTAATAGATGAGGTGGATGCTGGAAATGGGATCGCTGACCTTGTCGCAGGACTATCTCCAAATCTGACTCTGCCCATTCGGACAGCCGTCCCCGACCCACTGCAGCTGCGCGTTCTTGAGCTGACTCAGCGACCGACATCCGAATCAAAATTGCGCTCCTGGGCGCCTCACGGGTGGCAGGGATTGCGTCAACGCGCCATTCAGCCCCTCATAGAGGGCGGTATGTTGACGGTTTCCTGTGAGGAAGATCCAACTTACCGGGCCGCCGCGGAGGCAAGCGATCCATTCACCGAGCTGATTGCTGTGGAACTGAAGTTGCGCGATTGGCGCCGCGGTATTGCACAAGCCGGTCGCTACCGACTATTCGCTGAGTGCAGCTATCTGGCCATGCCATATGAACGCATCACCGAAGCTGCCACCCACCAGGCAAGGCGAAATCGGGTCGGAGTGCTGGGGGTGGACCCTGACGGGGGAATCACTGTTGCCCTGAGGGCACCATCAAGTAGCCCCTTACAACCTCAACGCCGGCGATGGGCCGCTGAGCAGATGCTGGCAGCATTGCGTTCTCCCTCAAGTCGTTCAGCGGGTAGCCCAATCCGTTAGATAGCCCTACAAGACGCTGCTCCAGGCGTCCAGGAACGCCGCCGACTCCCCAGGACCCGCAACCGTAGGCAGGACTCCAAATGTTCCTTGGGCCGCGTGTACCCACTCCCGCATGTGCGAGACCCTGGATGCTGGGGGGCTACCAGCAAGTTTCCTTGCCTGGCAGCGCATGGCGGTCAAGTTGTGTTGTAGCAGAAGGATGCGCTGTTCAGTCGTCAGCGTTTCCAAAGTCGGGTTCTCGGCCAGCAACTCGTGGGCGTAGGGAGTGTCCAGTCCCACCCGTTCTGGAGCGACATCGACGAACTGGCGATACGTGGGCGTTGTGACTGCGGTTAGCAGTTGCGGCACGTAAATGCGGTCGTAACCGGGGCCACCGCTTGCTTCCGCCTCAGGATGCGGTGTCATGTTTTGCTGGACCCCAGAGACACCGACAGTCCATCCTGCATAGCCCAAGGCCAGCCCGAGCAGCCCCTCCGAGGAACGCCGTCCCAACACGACAGGAACTCCCGCCTCTCGCATGACCGCGATCAGGTCGGCCAACCCCTTGAGAGTTCCGACATCACTGAGCGGAGCCGATGACGACTGTTGGGTATGCACCAGTAGGTGCAGTGTCTCGATCGGTTGGGAGGTAAGGGCGGTCATCAGTTCATCGCGGGTCTGTTCCTGGGACAACCATGATGCGGCCACGGCGACAGTCGTCCAGATTGGTTCGAGCTCCCCCTCTCGCTCAGCGGCCCGTTCCTGGAGGAGCTCATCGGTGACGGCTGCGCATCGAAGGCTTTCCTCAATCCAAGTCAGCTCTCCGGAGCTGGCGTAGAAGTAAGGCGCCATTACCGTCTTGACAGCCCATTGGAGCTGGTATTCCAAGACCGAGCTGCAGAAGGCACGACGGGCAGCATCGTCGGCAAACCCGGTGATGGGCGCCCCGGCACCGTATGGGATCATGCGATAAAAGGAGGGACGCACCGGCATCGGCGATCGAGACAGGTACGAGAACGGATCGATGCTTTGGTGGCAGTCCAGGGGTGCGTCAGGCCCCACGAACTCCCCGATCCTCCCCCGCACCTGAGCCTCGACGACCACGCCGTCTGGGTCGAGACTCTTCAGGAAGTCCTCAGTGGCGTAGTTCTTCTTAGTGCCAACAGCAAGAAGAAATTGAGGTGCAGTGTCAAGGGAATGCTCCGGAACTACCAAGGAAGCCGCAATTTGCTCCAACTCTGCCCTCAAGACCGCTGGCTGCAGGTATCGACGGTGGGGCTGACGAGAAAGCATCTTAGCGAGAAGGTCGGAAAGGGTTGCAGGAACCAATGGGTTCAAGTCGCGTGCTGGCCTTGGCGTCTGCTCCGCAGGTGCGCGCCACGCCTCAAAGATGGATCTGCAGGTGAAGGGGTCGACTCCGGTAATGAGCCGGTAGGCGATTAGGCCGAGCACGTACTGGTCAGAGCGCCAGTCGCCATGGGTTGGATTGAGGCTGACCTGCTCGGGAGACATCCAGCCAGGAGTGCCTGGCGTGGGCAAAACCGTAATGGTCCGGTCGTCAAGATGGCGCGCCATCCCGAGGTCGACAATGACAACCTCGTCTGCTGGAGTGAGCAAAATGTTGTTAGGGCTTAAATCTCGGTGAGCAGTTCCAACAGCCCATAGAGCTGCAGCGCCAGAGATTGCCTGGCGAACCACTTCAACTGCCCGTGGCAGGTCGAATGTTGCCCCATCGGCGAGGATGCGTCCAAGGGTCCGGCCTTCGATGTAGTCCATGGCAAGCCATCGATACTCATTGCCATCATGGCTCACCACGCCCGTGCCTTGATACCCGACCACATTGGCATGTTCTACCCGTTGCAGAGCGTCGAGCTCCCGGGCTGTGCGCTCAACTTCCGACTGGGCAGAATCCACCACTTTAAGGGCATAAACTCTCTCGCCACTCGTGACCTTGAAGGTGCTAGCGAACCCTCCTGTCCCCAGGTGCTCGACAACCGCATCGTCAGAAACGACCTTGGTGGCGACTTGCTGGAGAAGCTGACGATCGGCCGGCATGCGTCCCCTTCCTGGGAGCGGACAAAAGGTAGAGGAATCAGCATTCGCGAATGATCATGCATGACTCTGCAACCATTATGGCCCTGGAAGTCACCCTCTTCCGCACCTGAGGCCTTGGTCAACTCCTCACTGGCCCCCTGTGCTGGGAGTCAACGTGTTCCAGGAGCTGCACTTATCACTTCGTGTGGTGACGCCCGCCCTCCTCCTGCGCGAACGTTAGGGGGACCACTGCTGCTCCAAGCCTCAGCGATGGTGCTGGCGCAAGAAACCAGCTGTGGTTGATGCCCGTATACCTCGCCCGCTGAAATGCCCGCTCAGGTACGGCAAATGCATCATGCTGTCCACAGGGAGCGACGGCATTAGATCGTCGTCGCCTGCGGCAGCTCCCGAATCCGCCGGTACAAGGTGGCCCTGGACATCCCGAGGTCCCGTGCCACCTGTGTGGCCGGCTCCCCACCATCAATCAGGCGCAGGGCGTTGCGGATCTGGGAATCCGTGAAGGTCTGGCGGCGCCCGCCCAGGTCCTTGCCGGCGGCCCGGCGCTTGGCCACCGAGTCGGTAATCCTCTCCCGCTTGATCTCCAACTCCATCTGAGCCAAGGCAGCCATGACGGTGAAGACCATCGAACCCATCGGGGTCGCGGTGTCGACATCTCCCCCACCGAGGTTGAGCACCCGCAGACCGGCACCCCTGCCCCGCAGTGCCTCGGCGAAGGTCAGCATGTTCTGCGTCGACCGCCCCAACCGGTCCAGCGTGGTGATCACCAGCGTGTCACCCTCCTCGAGTGCGGCCACCGCCTTGTCGAAGGCAGGACGCGATGCACGCCCTCCAGACACTCCACTGTCTACATAGATGTCATCGCGCCGTACACCGGCACCCAGCATGTCAGACACTTGACGATCTGCGTCCTGCTGCCGCGTCGACACCCGTGCATACCCGATCAACTTCCCCACGTCTACCTCATCTGTCTCGCAACTAACGTTGAGTATCCAATTCTAGGGGCATGGATAAAGCACAAGGATGCGAGACAGGCTGAACCGCGGAAACATGAGGATGTGACTCTCGACGGTAAATGGCGGTGTTCTGACAAAGTTAATTGGCGGCCGTGGTACTCCTGTGGCCTCAGATGTAGCTGCAGATCTGGGTGGCATCGCACTGGGTGGGGTCGCCTTGGGAGGCGGCCTGGTAGTGCTCGGCCACGGAGGCCCTTAGAGCGGTGAGCTCAGCGATGTGCTGGTCGAGGTCGGTGAGTTGCTGGGCCAGCTGAGCGGCTACGTGGGCGCAGGGGGCCTGCCCGGCGTCGCGGACCTGCAGGATCTTCCGGATCTCGGTCAGGGTGAGTCCGGCGAGTTTGCTGCGGCGGATGAACTGCAGGCGGGCGACGGTTTCTGGTGGGTAGTCGCGGTACCCGTTGGGACCGCGGTGCACCGGGGCGAGCAGTCCTTGCTGTTCGTAGAACCGTAGGGCTTTGGTGGTCATCTCGGCCGCTGCGGCGGCTTCACCGATCCGCACGATGTACCTCGATCCTGGACTGTCTTGTGGCCTTCCACGGTAGAGGAAGGTTCCGGCGCAGAGTTCTGCCTGACCCTGAGGGGCCGGTGGTCATCCGGGTTCGGTGCGGGAGCGGTCGGTTTCGACGGCCTGCCAAGTCTTGCGGGCGGCGATGAGCACCGGGTCCCACACCGGGGAGAAGGGTGGGGCGTAGGAGAGGTCGATGTTGAGCAGCTCCTCCACCGGGGTCTCGTGCCACAGCGCCACGGAGAGCACGTCGATGCGTTTGGCCGCGCCTTCTTCCCCGACGATCTGGGCGCCGAGCAGTCGTCCGGTGCCGCGTTCGGCGATGAGCTTGGTGCGGATGGGTTTGGCCCCGGGGTAGTAGCCGGCCCGTGTGGTGGAATCGACCACCGCGGTGACGGGATCGAACCCGGCTGCCTGCGCTTCGAGCTCCCCGAGGCCGGTGCGTCCGACTTCGACGTCGCAGATCTTGGTCACGGCGGTGCCGAGCACTCCGGGGAAGGTGGCGTAGCCGCCGCCGAGGTTGATCCCGGCGGTGCGGCCCTCCTTGTTCGCGTGGGTGCCCAGCGGGAGGGCCACGTGGCGGCGGGAGACGCGGTGGAACTTCTCCACGCAGTCCCCGCCGGCCCACACCCCCTCGATGCCGGTGCGCAGCCGGCGGTCCACCGTGATCGCCCCCGTCGCCCCCAGGGGGATCCCGGCGCGGGCGGCCAGGGCGGTGTTCGGGGTCACACCCAGGCCCAGGATCACCAGATCGGTGGGGATGGTGGCCTGGTCGGTGACCACGGCGGTGACCTTCCCGTTGTGGGTGTCGAAGCCGGTGACGGTCTCCTCCATCCGCACCTCCATCCCGAAGCCTTCCATCGCGGAGGCGATGAGCGCGCCCATGTCGGGGTCCAGGCCCGGCAGCGGGGCCGGGGGGCGTCCGATCACGGTGAGGTCCACGCCCCAGGCGCACAGGGCCTCGGCCAGCTCCAGGCCGATGTAGCCGGCCCCGACGACCACCGCCCGGCCCGGCCGGTCCTGCTCCAGCACTGCGCGCAGGGCGAGGCCGTCGTCGAGGGTCTGGACCCCGTGGATGCCGTGTGCCCCGATCCCGGGCAGGGGCGGGCGTGCCGGGGTGGCGCCGGTGGCGACCATGAGCTGGTCGAAGCCCTCCCACCTCTCCCGGCCGGCGGCCAGGTCGCGGACCAACACGGCGCGGCGGTGGAGGTCGATCTCCAGGACCTCATGGCCGGTGCGGGCGTCGATGGCGTGGTGGTCGCGGAACTGCTGCGGGGTGCGGGCGATCAGCTCCGTGGTGTCGGCGACGTCCTTGCCGATGAAGTAGGGAATGCCGCAGGCCGAATACGAGGTGTAGTGACCGCGTTCGAAGGCCACGATCTCCAACTGCTCCCGGGGTAGCTGGCGGCGGGCGGCGGAGGCCGCGCTCATCCCCGCGGCATCCCCGCCGATGACGACCAATCGCTGGACCATGACTACCCCTTTCGTGCAGTGGCTCGTGAAGCGTGGGCCTGAGGCCGTGCTCGATGTTCAAGGCCTCTGGCTCCACCCGTGGGTGGAGGGCCGGCCCGCTCGAGGCCGGTCCTCAGGCGGCGCAGCAGGAGAGTTTGGAGACGTCGGTGCGGAAGGACTGGGCGGCGATCTTGAGTCCTTCGGCCATCGTCAGATACGGGCACCACAGGGTGGCGACCTGATCCACCGTCATCGAGGCGGAGAGCATGTAGACGCCCGCCGCGGCAAGCTCCCCGGCGTCCTTGGCCACCGCGGTGATGCCCACGACGCGTCCGGTCTCTGCCTCGGCGACGATCTTGACGAACCCGCGGGTGTCACGGTTGACCAGCGCCCTCGGCACGTACTCCAGGGGCAGCACCCGGCATTCGCAGGCCAGACCGGCCTGCCGGGCCTGCTGGTCGGTCATGCCCACCGCCGCGATGGCCGGGGTGGTGAAAGTGACCCGCGGCAGGTGGGTGTAGTCGATCTCCTGGCCGGTGTGGTGAAAGGCGTTCTCCACTGCGGTGACCCCGTGGGCCGAGGCCACGTAGACGTACTGGGGGTGCCCGGTCACGTCCCCGGCCGCCCACACCCTGGGGTGGGAGGTGGCCATCCGGGCGTCGACCACGATCTCGCCGTGCTCACCGGTGTCCACCCCGACCGAGCCGAGGTCCAGGTTCTCGGTGACCGGACGGCGCCCGACCGCGACCATGAGCCGGGTCGCCCGCAGGGTTTCCTGCCCGCCCGGGCCCGTGACGGTGGCCACCACCTCCCCGGTATCCCGGTCGGGAGCCACGGAGGAGACGGTGGCCCGGCGGAGCACCCGGATGCCCTCCTCGGCGAACACGCCCATCAAGGTGCGGGAGACCTCCGGTTCCTCATGGGAGGCCAGCCGGGACCGCACGACCATGGTGACCTTCGAGCCCAGGCGGGCGAAGAGCTGAGCCTGCTCCATGCCCACGTACCCGCCGCCGATGATCAGCAACGACTCCGGCACCTCGTCCAGGTCCATGGCCGTGGTGGACGTCAGGTAGTCCACCTCCGCCAAGCCCTCGACGTCCGGGACGATCGGGGTGGAGCCGGTGGCCACCAGATAATGGGCCGCCCGCACCTGCTGACGGGTACCGTCGGCTCCGGTGACCTCCAGCGCCGGGTCCTCGGCGGTTCCGGTGAACACGGCTTCGCCGGTGGCCAGTTCCCAGCCGTAGTCGGCGATCAGATCGAGGTACTTGTCCGAGCGCATCCCCTCCACCAGCGCGTCCTTACCGGTGATCAGCCCGGGCATGTCCACTCCGGCGGCCGACGTGCTCAGGCCGGGGAACCGTCCTGTGGCGTCCAGCGCCATGTGGCGGGCCTCGGCGGCGGCCAGCAGCGCCTTCGACGGCACGCACCCGGTGTTCACACAGGTACCCCCGACCATGGCACGCTCGACCATCACCACTGATTTGCCGAGATTGGTGGCCCGGATCGCGGCGGCGAAAGCACCACCGCCGGAACCGATGATCGCCAGGTCCACTTCGTGCGTTCCAGTCTCAGGCATGGCCGGCCTCCGTAAATCCGTGATGAAGGCCCCGAGTGGCCTTCTGTGTGCTGCGCTCTGCGCCCAGCCTGCACCTTCCCCTAGAGAGGAAGGTCAAGACGTCGTCGCGGCAACGTCGTGTGCACGACCGTATTCGCCGCAGACCCGGCGGCCTTCTCGAGGAGTCGCTGCCAAAGGCCACTGTCTGGCTGGTGGATCTCAGGAGCCGGTGGCCGGCCTGTGTGGTCAGTGACCGATGAGGAGTGCGTCGCGGGCGGCTTCGACGACTTCGGGGGTGACGGTGGCCAGGTGATTGATCTCCAGGATGCGTCTGATCTGGGTGAGGAGGCGGTCGACGAGGCGGAAGTTGCCGCCGGTGATCCGGGCGATGGTGGCGACTGCGACCGTCTGGGTGAACTCGTCGTCACCGGCCAGTCCGTCGGTGTGCCAGCGGCGGACCAGGACGGCGGTGAGCTCTTCAGGGGTGAGCTGGCGGTATTCGTGGGCGAAACCGACCCGGCTGTAGAGCTGGGGGTAGCGCCCCAGGCGCTTGTCGATGCCGGGCATCCCGATGAGGATCATCCCGATGGTGTGGCGGTCGTAGTAGTCGCGAACCTGTTCCAGTCCGGTCGTCTTGAGCCGGTCGGCCTCGTCGATGATGAGCAGCTCGGTGAGCCCGGAGGACCGCGATTCGGGGTGCACGAACGGGTCGACCCGGCCGTGGCGGTGGTAGTCGATGGCGTAGGAGATCTGCTGGCAGGACCGCGGCAGGGCTTGGTCGACCTGGCGGGGGCTGGCGTTGACGGTCGGGGTCCACAGCGCGGTGCGGGCCTGCAGGACCCGCTCGGGAATGGGGCCGGGCCCGCGGTCCTCGCCCAGGTCTCGTTGCCACTGCTCCCATTCCGGGGCCCCGGCGTAGTGCCGGGCCGAGAGCGTCTTGCCGACCCCGGGTGGGCCCCAGCAAACGCCGATGTAGCGGTGGGCGCGGACGGTGTCGGCGAACTCGGTGAAGCGGCGGTGCTCCCGCGTGGGCAAGAACGCCGGTGCGCCCGGATACGGGGGTGAGGTGAGCCCGTTGATCTCTCCGAACGTGCCGGAGAGGAACCGCCGGCCGTCGTCGTCCTTGCCCAGCAAGCTCCGCGTGGAGTCGGGCTCAGTCGGTGGCATAGGTCCGCAACCGGTGTCGGGGCGCCGGCTCCGCTGGGGGGTCAGCCTCCGGGCCCGGCGCCGGGGCGGGTGGTGGTGCCCAGCGGTCGTCGGCGGGCAGGGCGTCGGCGAGGCTCCGCCGGGCGCGCACCTGCTGCTTGAGCGCGGCGCGCCGGGCGCCCCGGGCCTGTTGCAGCTGCTGGAGGGTGATGGTCTCGGCGGCCAGTTCGGGGGCGATCGCCCGACACAGGTAGGTGTCCTGGTGGTAGACGCGGACCTCGCCGGCGTCGCGGGGGTCGTAGCGGATGGTCACGGTCTCAGAGACATAGGCGGCCAGCACCGGGGAGATGTAGCGGGTGCCCTGGAAGCGGATGCCGTCGCGCTGGACGATGCGGGTGGTCGCGGCGGTGAGCAACAACAGGTCGAGGTCCTCGCCCCGGGCCGGGGCCCGGGGAATCCACCCGGCCCCGATCCAGCGGGCGGCCGGGGCCTGGCCGGTCTCGGAGTGCACCCGACAGTGGTAGTCCTCGATGAGGTAGCGCCCCAGCACCGCGTCGAGCTGCTCCAGGCTCAGGGCGGGTGGTGAGGTGGGCCTGCCGCCGGTGCCGTGCGGGATGTACCCGGGCAGGTGCGGGAGCACCTCGGTGGTGATCGTACCGTAGAAGCGTTCGATCTTCCCCCTCCCCTGCGGGACCCCGACGCGGGAGTGGATCAGCCGGATGTGGGTGTCCAAGCAGACCCGCTCCAGCCGGGTGCTGGTGAAATCGGCCCCGTGGTCGCTGTAGAGCACCTCGGGCAGCCCCTGCACCGGCCACCGCGGGTCAGGCTTGGCCCGCACCGCCTGGTGCAAGGCCAGGGCGGTCTGCTCGGCATTCGGGGCGCCGAGGAAGACCGTGTAGCCGGCGACCGCGCGGGAATAGTCGTCGAGGATCACGCTCAGCCACGGCCGCACCGGGCGCCCCCGGTGGTCGAGGATCGCCACGTCGAGCAGGGTGTGATCGGCCTGCCACTGCTCATTGGGCCTCACCGTAGTCCGGCGGTGCACCAGTTCGAACCGGTCCCGGTAGGCGGTGTCTCCTTCCAGGGCCAGGGTGCGCAGCCCGGGGTCGATGGCGGCGATCACGCTGCGCACGCTCGAGTAGCTCGGGGGCGCCCAGCCGCGCTCCGGGGCCAGGTCGCACACCCGGCGGTGGATGAACGTGGTCGTCGGTGCCGGCCGGCGCAGCGCCAGGGCCTCGATCACCGCGATCAGTTCCTCCGGCAGTTTGCGGTGGCCGCGGTCGCTGCGGACCTGGCGTTCCAGTCCGGCCGCCGAGGAGTCCGCCCGGTACTCGGCGGCCCAGCGCTGCAGGGTGCGGACCGAGACCTGGGCGTGGGCGGCGAGCCGGGACAGCGGCACCCCGTCGTCGAGGTGCTGGCGCAACAGTGCCGCTTTCTCCTGCGGACTCAGCTGCACCACCACCATCACCCCACGTGGATCAGCCCACCGGACCGGGCTCGGGTTCGGCGGCGGTGACCGGTCCGGCCGTCACCGGCTCCGGCGGTCGGGGCGGGAGGTGGCGGTAGAGACTGGTGCGGGTGATCCCGGTCTTGGCCACGATCTCGGCCATCGTGTGCCCGGCCTCGCGCAGGTGCACCGCGTAGGCCAGCTTGTCCGGGTCCACCACCGAGGGCCGCCCGATCCGCCGGCCCTTGGCCGTGGCCACCAATCGGGCGTGGGCGGCGCGCTCGAGGGTGTAGGTGCGTTCCATCTGCCCGAACAACGCCAGCAGCACCACCGCCAGCTGCGCCATCGGATCGTTCGGGTTGGTGGAGTCCACCTTGATCGGATCCGCGAGGTTCCGTACACCCACCCCTCGCTCGGCGAGGTCGTGGATGAGGTTGAGGGTGTCGCGCACGGTGCGCCCGAGCCGGTCCAGGGTGTGCACCACAATCACATCGCCCTCCCGTGCGTAGGCCAGGGCCGCAGTCAACCCGGGGCGCTCCGTGGTGGCCCCGGACTTCTTGTCCACATAGATCCGCTCCGGGGCGATCCCGACCTGCCGGAGGGCATCGATCTGGCGGTCGAGGTCCTGTTTGGCCGTCGAGACCCGCGCGTAGCCCAATTCCATGGGCTTAGCGTACCGGAAGTCGGTTCCGTACGGTCGAGATGGCACTGAATTCTAGGCCTAACTTCTGGCATTCGAATCCATATCCATAGTCCCTGAACATAGATCTCGACGCCGAGCGTCCCACTACCTAGGAAGTGGGACGCCCACCTGGGACCGACCAACACGTCGATCACCTCGAGCTCGGCCGGTCCGACGACTCCGATCGGGCGGCAAGACCTCGATGCCGCCATTTAGCTCCGTCAGAACACCGCCACTTGTCGCTGCGGTTCACACATGAGGACGAAAATTTCCCGGCTGAGACGTCTCGCATCCCATGGGTTACGCGACGGCGGCCTGGCACGGAGGCTTCCAGTTCCCGAGGGGACGACAAGCACCCCGCAGCCCGACCAAGCTGGGCTGTGCGTTACGGTGATCTAGAAACTGGTTGCAAATGGGAAAGGTGCGAGATGAATAAGGCACGGATTCTTGCGGTGACAACGGTAATCTCGCTCGGATTGGTCGGATGCGGCGGCGGGGTCGAGATCGAAGAGGATGCTGCTCCGGCGACTGCCAATTCCCCCGCAACCATGGAAGAGGAAAGCTCTGAGTCCTCTGACGTAGCCCAGTTTGGAGATACCGTCGTCTTTAACGATGGCCTTGCGGTCACTATTCAAAGCGGTGGGCTGATCGAAGCCTCTGAGTACGCCGCCGGGGCGGTCGATGGGAAGATCGCGACGGTCAAGGTCACCGTGGAGAACCGAGGGGATGATCCGATCGACGCAGCAGGCATCTCCGCATTCACCGCCACGGCTGGGGAATCTGGAGCACCGACCACTTCCGCAGCAGATGAAGGAATCGACAATCCCACCCTAGGCACTGTCCTGCCAGGAAACACCAAGACCGGGATGTATGGATTTGGGCTGACCGCTCAAGACGCCCAGCAGATCCAGATCGAGGTCTATGGCTCCGACAGCTCCAGCAGCGCCGTGTTCACCGGCGCTATCGAATAAGCCTACGCACCTCTCCCCCGCCACGTTGAACCACAAAACGGATAGCGCGGTTTACGAATTATTGGCATGTTGAGCGCTTACCCGGCCATGAGCAACCTGACGGATGACAAGACAAAAAGGGCTCTGGCCTACTGGCGGAATTTTTGATTCCTAAAGATGTCGGCCTTAATTCTCCGAACCTGCTGAAGAACTTCCCGCGGCGGGGCCGACAGGTCGAGGTGTCTTAGATGCAATGTGATTCCCCTGTGCCGCACTTGGTGACTGATCGGTGTCTGCGGTCCGTGCGCGTAGATCAGCGTGGCCTCCGGCAGGTCCGTGGCGGTGGCGTAGGCCAGCAACTGGTAAAGGTCGGTTTCATGGCCGGGTCCGGTGTCGCGTTTGTACTTCACATCACCTACGAATCGCCACCGTTCGTCGGTCCGCACGCCGAGGTCCGGAGCCAGGGGGACAAACCCGCTTTGCGCCAGGGACAGTCCTTTGCCTTTCCAACTGTCCGGGAACTCAGCAAGGGAGAGGCCAGCGGCCTCCCGCAAGGCCGTCCGCACGAACCGCTCGAACACCTCATGCAGTCGCAGGGTGAATCCCACCGTGCTCACCGACCCTCCACCAATGTCGGCCATGGAGTTCCCCAGCACCACTCGGGCCAGCCCAAGCACCTGGCGGTAGTGCTCATTCTGTCGGGTCCAACTCAAAGTATTCAGGGCTGCCAGCGGCTCCCGCAGCGGACGAACGTGTTCCAGGGTGCGCCATAGCCGGTCGACCCCGCCGGCCAGCACCGGGTCCGTCAGCCGGCCACGCCGCAGCACCGCTAAGGCCTGGCGGAGGATGCGGTTTTCTGTGATGTCGTCGTCGTGCACTTGGAAGCGGGAGGCGATCGGCAGCGGCGCCAGGCGCCGGGCTTGGACGTTCCACCGTATGCAACCCTTCACCATCGGCCGGTCCGCTTCAATCGTCCGGTAGGACCGCAGCAGCCCGCGCTGCAGGGTCTGCCGGCATGCCGCGACAAACAGCGCCGCCATACCGTCCTGGAGATCGTCCACCCCGGTGATCGCCGACCACGTCTCCTCCCACCGGAACGGGTCCGCGGCGTAGGCCGTCATGAACAGCACCCGGTCTATCGGGATTTTCGGGTGCACCACAATCGGGATACCGCCGACGCTTACGCTGCCCACTACCCCGCCGGGCCGCACGCTGACTTCCTCCCTGGTATCGATGGCTTTGATCTCGGCCTTGAAGCGGTCTTCCAGCACCCGTCGTTGGACGGAGGTCACTTTTAGGGGACCGGAGGGCTCCCACTCAGTCAGCTGCAGCATCGCCTGCCGTCTGCGTGACGGCGGCCTTGAGTGTCTCGAACTCAAGGTCGACGAGGACGTCCGGGCGGCTGTAGAAGACCTCCTGCAGCGTCGGCATGACGGTGTTGCTCCACGCCCGCCGCGCCCAAGTTTCGTCCATCTCCGTGTCCATGAAGTGGCTGGGGCCGACGTATTGGTCCCTGTCCCTGATGATGCTGTTCGCGCGGGCGAGGAGGTCGGCGAGCCAACTCAGCTCCGTATCATGTGTTTGGAGGTAATTCCGGAGCATGCCGTCCACCGGCACCTCACCCGGACGCAGATCGCGGATGTAAAACCGGCGGCGTAGGGCCGAATCCAAGACTGTGATGGAGCGGTCGGCGGTGTTCATGGTGCCGATGAGGAACAAGTTCTTCGGCAAACTGAAGTCGTTGCCCCTGCCGTAAGTCAGCGTGATCTTTTGGTCGCGATACTCCAGCAGATAGTAGAGCTCCCCGAATGCGGCCGGGACGTTGCCGCGATTAATCTCGTCGACGAGCAACACGTAGGTGTCTTTCGGGTGGGCCCGCGCCTGGCCCGCGATCCTGAGCAAGGGACCGTCGACCACTGTGAATGACGTCGGGTTGTCCGGATCTGGTCGCAGCCCTTGGACGAAGTCCTCATAGCTGGTCCCGGGGTGGAATTGGGTGACCGTAACCCGTGCGGGGTCGCCGGCGAGGAACTCGGCGAGCTTGCGGCCGATGTAGGTCTTTCCCGTGCCAGGAGGGCCCTGA
Organism: Kocuria sp. CPCC 205261; assembly: GCF_040981025.1. Lineage (NCBI taxonomy): Bacteria > Bacillati > Actinomycetota > Actinomycetes > Micrococcales > Micrococcaceae > Kocuria > Kocuria sp. CPCC 205261. The sequence goes on from NZ_JAVKPU010000013.1 coordinate 23,991, forward strand.
ATGATCAGTTGACCCTTGTGTTTCAGCAGGTCCACGGTCTCTTCGAGCCACTCTCGTCCATCCTCGTCCATGGACAGGGACGCCGCGAGATCCTCAAGCATTGTGGGCGGCGGCGGCTTCGCCACCAGAGTTGCTGCTGGCGAGGTAACTGCCGTGGTCGAGGTGGGATTGCTGATCTTGGGTGTCAACGCGACGGCCTTGCCTGCGCGCCATGCCTCAAAAATCTGCCAATCCGAAGTGGCCCAGTCTTCTGGTTGAGACGTCCGCACGAGGAGGTCGGCGAGAACCGCTGCGTTGAGATGGTTTCCCCATAGTTCCTGTGGGGTGCCTAGGGCACAGCGGATCATGTCAATGCACTCTAGATACAGGTCGTACTTCTCCCCTACTGTGGCCGCTTGCTGAGGTGCATAGCCACCCGTGAGCCGCTGGGTCGTGGGGGCTGTCATCGTTGGGTAGAGGGGCCAGTCCTCGGCGCCCTGAGACATCAGCAGGATGGACGTCACTGACAACTGCTGGGCCTCTGCGGGGCGGGCTTCCAAAGGTAGTCGGTCAAGGAACTTGTCGATGGCTTCGGCCCCCCGGAACTCGGTGTACGCGCTCAGGGCGTGCCGGGCGGCGTCCTCATTGTTTTCGACCCAGGTCAGGAACGGCTCGGCAATCCCGTTATTGGCGAACACTGCACGCAATGGCGCGCTAATAGCCCTACCGTGCTGGGCCGCGCGGATGACCTCGGCGGCATGCTGTGCCTGCTCAAGCCACTGCATACGCAATGTATCGAGGGCGTCGGAGAAGAGCGATGCCCAGGAAACGTAGTCATCCATCTTTTGGCTGGATTTCTGCCACTGCGCGCGGTATGGGGTGCGGTAGAAGTCGACGCAGAGCCGCTCGCCATAGCGGACGTTCGGCTCGAGCCGTCGGGCAATCTCATCTACGGCAAGTACGCCGCCCAACTGGCCCGCGAAGGCGTCGCTGATGGCTTGACGGTTGTTCCTGCTCAAAACCTTTGGGGCACGGTCAGGAAAGAGCAGATGCTCCAGAGCGTGACGCTGGGTCAAGACTGACTGGTCATCGAGGCCGTCCAACAGTTGCTTGAAGGTGTCCCAATGGGCAAGAGCCTCCGCACGTTCCGACGGAGGTAGCGCCTTCACCGCCACCACGAAGCGGATGAGATAGGCGAGCATCTTCCAGCGGTAGGTCTGGTACGCGGGGCCAGGGTCGGCCACACCGCAGGCCAGAGCCTGAGCGAGGTCATCGGGGATCGCGGAAGTTCCGGATTCTCGGAAATCCAGAATTATCTGCACCTGGTCCTGTTTTTTCGCTGCCTTGACCGCGCCCGGGGAAGCGATGAGGTAGTGGACGAACAGCAACTCCGCGGCCAGCTGGACGGCCGCAGGACTGACGTCGGCCAGCTGCTCCTCGAGCTTTCCGTAAAAAGTTCCTGTTCCAAGGTCTGGCCGCAAGACGTACGCCTCCACCAGTTCTTGCGCCGCCGCGGCACCGTCCAACAGCTCACCGCTGAACAAGCTGCGATTCTCAATGAGGGACTCATTGCGCCACCGCTCCGCCGCCTGGTACATCGGTTGCGCAGAAGGCAGCACCACCCTGCATCGACCGGTCATCACGTCGTCGTTGTCGCCCATGTCCACCATTCTGCCCATGCCGACCGAGCCTGATGGCCATCACTACCGCGGTGGCCATCAAACATTTCCGAGCTGAGTAAAGAACCCAGCTCATATGGGAAGGAGACCCAGTCCGTCTACGACGGGGACGTCCTCCCATCGCGAAGCTGTCAGCCCTTCGGGCCAGCGTTCACCCAGCGGTACAGGCCAGGAACTGACTCACACCGCAGATAGCCCTGATCGCGGTACTGGGAATCATCAAAAAACCGCTTGTATGTCACCGGACTTTCACCGCATTCGCGATGCAGAATCGCCCCAGCCTGCCCGGCAGTGAGACCAAGGTACTGCACCCCACCGACGAACACATTGTGGCGGTCCTTCGGCGCCGCCGCCGCTGGCGCGGCCGCTGTCCCAATGACTAGTGCCGCAACTCCCGCAGAAGACGCCATCGACTTAATCCAAGACTTCATTATTCCCCTAATGTTGTGTTACCCCACCACACCAACGTATGCGTATGGGGACTGCCCCGAGTTTGACTAACTCTCGGGGTTGACGGTTTTTAGGCGGCTCGGAGGCCGTGATTAATGGTCTCAAACTCGACCGGTGTGAGGCGACCCAGACGGCGTTGGCGGCGCCGGCGGTGGTAGGACTTCTCGATCCAGGTCACGATCGCCAGGCGCAGTTCTTCGCGGGTGGACCAGCGTTGCCGATCCAGGACGTTCTTCTGGAGCAAGGCGAAGAAGGATTCCATGGCGGCGTTGTCCGCGCACGCCCCGACTCGGCCCATCGACCCCACAAGGTCGTGGTGGGCGAGCTCGTGCACGAACTTCCGGGCTCGAAATTGACCGGGTTCAACCGGTGGTTGCAACACCGGCTTGTTGGAGCAACAGTAGCTGCTTGTTGAAGGCCTCGGCAGGGGTCTTCCAGCCCAGCGTCTTGCGGGGCCTTGTATTGAGTGCGTGAGCGACGGCTTCAATCTCCTGGGCCGTCCAGCTCGACAGGTCAGTGCCCTTGGGGAAGTACTGGCGCAGTAGTCCGTTGGTGTTCTCGTTCGTGCCGCGTTGCCAGGGGGACTGCGGATCGGCGAAGAACACCGGGATGCCCGTCTCGACCGTGAACTGTGCGTGAGCGGACATCTCCTTGCCGCGATCCCAGGTCAACGACCTCGCCAGTTGGGCGGGCAGCGTCGACATCGTGCTCGCCAGCGCGTTCTTCATCGTGATCGCGCCATAGCCGACCAGCGCGGGGCCGTTCTTGGGTGTTTCCTTGTGTCGGTATCCCTTCTCACGGGGGAGGTGGACCAGCATCGTGAACCTGGTCGTGCGGTCGACGACGGTGCCAATCGCTGAGCGCTCGAGCCCAATCAGCAGGTCACCCTCCCAATGGCCGGGAACAGCTCGGTCTCCGGCTTCTGCGGGACGTTCGCTGATCAGCGTTCCAGCAGTGACGTGCGCCCAAGTCTTGCGGCGTGACCGTTCCCGCGGCGCGCGCAACGCCCGGCCCGTGCGCAGACACCAGACAAGCTCGCGTTTGAGCGCGCCGCGGCCCTGAATGTAGAGGGATTGGTAGATCGCCTCGTGACTGATGCGCATGGACTCATCATCGGGGAAGTCGAGCCTCAACCGGTTGCTGATCTGCTCCGGACTCCACGCCGTGGACCACCCGCGGTGCTTACGGTGGGGCTTGTTAATCCCCGTGAACCGTGGAGGCTCGGGACCGATTATCACCTTGCCATCAGGCGTGGCGATCTGCCCCGATAATCGGTCCTGGACGTAGGTATGCAACCGCACGTTCGTGATCAGCTTCGCCGCCTTCGGGCGTTTCGCGACCATGTCGGCCTTCCACTGCGCAACCGACGCTCGATACCCGCGACTTCCGTAGCGGACGGCCGCATTCCGGGGCAGCTCACGGGAGATCGTCCCCGGGTTACGGCCTAGAGTTCGAGCGATCTCGCGCACGCCGCGTCCCTGAGCACGCAGGAATGCGATCTCCTCACGCTCAGCGAACGACAGGTAGCGTCCGGTTGGCGTGAACTTCAGATCGAATGGAGGCATGCCGCCAGCGTGGCGGAACCATCGCTGACCGACAGCTTGCGCCACGCCGACCACGGCAGCAGCCTCGATGGGCAATAGCCCCTTGGCGATCTCCGCCCAGAACGCCGCCTCGACATGCCGTTGGAACTTCGGATGCCCAGGGGACCGAAGCTTCGGTCGCTCCGCCCGATCTGCTGCCTGCTGACGACGAACCATCTGACACCTCCCGATCGAGGTGTTGCGACGACCAGTTGAATCCGCCGACTTCCGCGCCCTGGACACCCTGGGCGAACTGACGGTGCTGGGTGTCGCCGGGCTCACGATCGCCGCCCTGCTGCACGGGCGCCGCCCCGCCGCGGACGACCCCGCCCCGATCGACGAGCAATCTCCCGTGAGCGACCCGGAGACCAACACTGTGTTCGTGCGCACCGCCGCGCGCCTGCTCGGGCCCGTGATCGTGGCGATGTCCGTGATCCTGCTGCTGCGCGGACACCACGAACCCGGCGGCGGCTTCATCTCCGCGCTCGTGGGCGGGGCCGGCTTCATTCTGAGCTACCTGGCCGCGCCGTCCGACGAACGCGCCCGCGTGCGCCTGCCGTACCTGTGGTTGATCGGGGCCGGCGTGGCCGTAGGAACCGTCACGGGCCTGCTGGGGTACCTGGACGGGTCCTTCCTGCGGCCCCTGCACCCGCGCATCCTCGGATTCGAGATCACCACCGCGCTCGTGTTCGACGTGGGCGTGTACCTCGCGGTGATCGGCGTGATCCTGGCCGCGTTCAACCTGCTGGGGCGGCCGCCGTCGGACACCACCAAGGTGCTGCCCCGCGAACCCGAACCCGGTGCCGCGGGGCCGGACGACCAGCCCGGTTCCGGCGCGTCCCCGGGCGCGCGCGCCGGGGCCGGCGAGCGCCGTCGTGCCGCCCGGAGCGGTACCGCCGCGAGTCCCGCGACGACCCGTTCGTCACACACGACCCACGAGACCGGAGAGGTGACCCCCCGATGAGCGCAGCCGTGATCGCCGGACTCCTCGTGTTCGGTGCCGTGTACCTGCTCATGCAGCGCGAGATGCTGCGCGTGATCCTGGGCTTCGTGCTCCTGGGCCACGCGGGCAACGTGGTGCTCATGGCCGCGGGTGGCAGCGCGCGGCGCCACGAGCCCTTCGGTGCCCCCGAGGACCTGTCCACCGTGGCGGATCCCCTGCCCCAGGCGTTCGTGCTCACGGCGATCGTGATTGCGTTCTCGATCACGATCGTGATACTCGTGCTGGCCGTGACCGGCCAGGACGATGACGACGACACCGAGGCGAAGCCCGAGGAGGTGCGCTCATGAGCGGCGCCCTCCTCCCCCTGTTCGTCGCACTTCCCCTGCTCGTGTCCGCGGTGTTGTTGATCGTGGGCGACCGCCGCGTGCTGCACGCCGTGGGTCTCCTCGGGACCCTGCTGCTCGCGATCGCCGGAGGCGTGTGGCTCGTGACCGATTTCGCCGGCAGCGGCGCGGCACCGGGGCACCGAGCGGCAGGTCATGGGTGCGCGGTTGTACGTGACCCTGAACCTGCTCACCTCCACGATCTTCCTCATGGGCGTGGGCTTCATCTACGGCACCGCGGGCACCGTGAACATGGCCGAACTGGCCGGCCGCGCCGCGACCGACGGCACCGTGGCGATCTCGACCGCCGTGTGCTTGTTCGCCCTGGCGATCAAGGCCGCGGTGGTCCCCATCCACGGGTGGCTCGCGGTCGCCTATCCGGCCACCTCCCCCGCGATCACCGCACTGTTCTCCGGGCTGCACACCAAGGTGGCCAGCTACGCGATCTACCGGATCTACGCCGTGGTCTTCGACGGCGACGCCCATTGGCTGTGGATCGGCGTGGCACTGTGCTGCCTCACGATGGTCGCAGGCGTGCTGGGCGCCGTGGGTGAGAAGACCACACGCTCGATCCTGGCGTTCCACATGATCAGCCAGATCGGGTACATCCTGCTGGGGGTCGCACTGTTCACCCTGGCCGGGCTCGCGGCGGGCATCTTCTACCTGCTTCACCACATGATCGTGAAGGCCTCCCTGTTCCTGTCCACCGGCGCGATCGAGGTGCGCTACATGACCGGGAGGATCGGCGCGCTGTCCGGGATGGCGACGCGCGAACCGGTCATCGCGGTCGCGTTCTTCGTGGCCGCGCTGTCCCTGGCCGGGCTGCCGCCGTTCTCCGGGTTCGTGGCCAAGTTCTCGCTCATCCTCGCGGCGGTCGACACCGGTCACGTGATCGCGGTGATCGTGATGCTCGCGGTCAGTCTCGTCACGCTGCTGTCGATGCTCAAGATCTGGAACGGCGTGTTCTGGGGCTCCGCGGGCGAGTCGTCGCTCGAGAACGGGGGCGGTTCCGGGGCCCTGGCGGGGCCCGCCGTCGTCACCGCGTGCCTGACGCTCGCGCTGGGCCTCGGCGCGGAAGTGCTCATGGGCGTATCCACGACCGCCGCGGAGGGCCTGCTGGACACCTCGACCTACGTGAAAGCGGTGATGGACTCATGAGTTGGCTCACCTGGCCCGTCCGGGTCCTGGGATTCCTGGTGTGGTACGCCGGGCAGATCATCTCCTCGAGCACCGCAGTGCTGCGGGACAACCTGACCCCGGGGCAGAACTCGACTCCCGGTGTGGCCCGCGTGCGGACGCGCTGCCGCTCGGACCTGGAGGTGACCCTGCTGGCCGCCCTCATCACGCTCACCCCCGGCACGCTCACGCTGGGGATGCACGACGCACCCGTGGCGGCGCAGCGCCGTCGTGATGCGGAGGACATCCGCACGCTGTACGTCCACTCGCTGTACTCGGGTAACGCCGACAGCGTGCGGGTCGAGGTCCGGGAACTTGAGACACGACTGCTGCGCGCGGTGCGCCGCACGGGAGGGACGTCATGATCGGTGTGACCGTGGGGATCGTGATCCTCGCCGTGGCCTGCCTCGCGGCGGCCTTCCGGATCCTGCGCGGACCCTCGGAGGCGGACCGCGCGGTCGCGGGTGACCTGTTGCTGTTCGGGTTCGTGGGTCTGATCGCGTTGTTCGGTGTGCGCGTGGCCAACGAGTACACCTTCGACATCGTGCTCGTGGCCGCGCTCGTGGGATTCCTCAGCGCGCTGTCCCTGGCACGGGCTCTGACCAGGGGGAAGCGATGAACGAAATCCTGACCGTGCTGGGCAACGTCCTGATCGTGGCCGGGGCCCTCGTGTTCGCGACCGCCGCCCTGGGGGTGGCCCGTTTCCGGGACGCGTACATGCGGGTCTCGGCCGTGGGGACCGCGGGCGGGCTCGGCATCGTGTTCGTGGTGACGGGGGCATTGCTGCTGCAGCCGTCCGTGTCCAACGTGGTCAAGGTCGTGCTCATCATCACGATCCACCTGATCACGTCCGCGGTGGGGACCATGGCGATCGCGCGATCGGCATATCTCACGGGGACTCCCCTGAAGCGGTACGCGTTCGACGAGCTGGCCGCGGATTCGCTCGGCACGGAGCGGGACCCGGAACCCGCACGGAAGCCTGCCGTGGACTGAGGACCGCACGTCCCGCCCCCAGCACCGGGTGTGGATCGCGGTCCCCTCGTGGCGTACGACTGGCGCTTCAGCGCCCGGAACGGTCACCCGGGGTCAGTGTGCGGCCCGGCTGAGCCGGTCCACCGCCTCCACGACGGTCTCGGGCGCGCACGCGAGGTTCATCCGGGCGAAGCCCTTGCCCGCGTCACCGAACATGGGTCCATTGGACAGTGCCACCCCGGCGTGCTCGAGTGCGTAGGCGGCGGGATCATCGCCCCATCCCAGGGCGCGCATGTCGAGCCACGCGAGATAGGTCGCGTGACCTCGGCGCACGACGACGCCCGGGAGCTTCTCGCTCACTTCGCGCTCGAGCAGCTCGGTATTGTCCTGGATCGCGGTGATCGTCTCGTCCAGCCAGTCGAGGCTGTCACGGAAACCCTCCCGCGTGGCGAGCAGACCGAAGCTTCCGGTGCGGTTCGCCACCTCTTCCGGCAGGTGCTCGAGCCACCGCGCCATGGGCTCGGAATCCACCACGAACAGCGCGGTTTTCAGACCGGCCAGGTTGAACGCCTTGCTCCCCGACTCCGCGGCCACACCGTGTTGGCGCGCGGCATCGGACACCGAGAGGTACGGGGTGAACTCGGTCCCGTGATGTGTGAGCGGGGCGTGGATCTCGTCACTGACCACGAATCCGTCGTGCTCGGCCACGATCTCGGAGAGCCTTTCGAGCTCCTCGCGGGAATGCACGAGCCCCACGGGGTTGTGGGGATTGCACAGCAGCACGCCGCGGGCACCCGCGCGCAGGGCGGCGTCGATGCCGGGCAGATCAAGACGGTAGCTCGCGGCGTCGTCGAGCAGCGGGACCTCCACGACCCGCCCGCCGGCCTCGACCACGAGGTCGAAGAACGGCGGGTAGACGGGCGGGGTGATGATCACGCCGTCGCCTGGCGCCATGAGACGGCGCAGCGACTCCACGATCACCACGCTCACGTCCGTGGTGTACGAGATCCGCGCCGGGTCCGGGCGCCACCCCCACCGCTGCGCGGCGAAGTCCGCGAACGCCTCCGCAGCGCCTCGATCGGTCGAGGTGGCGTACCCGGTGTCGCTGTTCTCGATCGCATTCTGAAGCGCCTCCTTGATGGCCGGCGGCGTGGGGAAGTCCATTTCCGCGACGAACATGGGCAACACGTCCCGCGGGTACGTGCGCCACTTGGCGCTCGTACGACGCCGCAGGGCGGGCATGTCATCGGCGGTCGTCACGGTCCAGCTCCCGGTAGCGAACGGCACTCAGGACTCTGTGAGCTTCTTGGCCTGGCCCAGGCGCAGCGACTCCAGGGTCTTCTCCTGATCCTGGGCGCGCTCGTAGAGGTTCTGCAACAGATCCTTGTCCAGCCGCTCGTCCGGGACTTCCAGGAGCAACCGCCACCCGAGGCCTTTGGCGTGCACGGCGGCCACGAGGCCCTCGAGTTCCTCGATGTCCGACAGCGGCGAACGTTCCTTGATCCGCTCGTTCGGCTTGAGGCGTGCGAGCTTCTCGCCCGCCTTCGCGGGAAGATCCTTGTACAGGGCCGGCTTGGCCCCGACCATGGCCATGATGTCCTCCAGGGACGTCTGATCGCGGGCGATCTCCGGGACCAGCCGCTCAACCTGTTCCCGCACCTCCGGGTCCCCGTGACCCTCGGCCACACGGCGGAACACATCCACCCCCGCGGCCGATCCGGCGTGGTGGTCCTGCAGGTACGTAGTGATGACGTTGGTCATGGGATACCCCTTTCGTCGTGTCCTCCCACCTAAGCATGCTGAGCTCCGCACGGTCACACCCGAGTGGGTACATGACGTGCATATTTACCCGATGACCTGCGCCGCCCCGCCTGCCACCCCCATGTTCTAGTGCAGCAAAAGCAGCTTTGGTGCACCGAATCACGCTTTAGCTCAGTAAAAACAGAGGGGTGCGGCGTCGTCGTCCGCCGTGCGTGCGCGGCATACTGGACGGGTACGCGCCGTGCCGGGGGGAATCGGGGCGGATCATCTCAGGGGGGACAGTGGCACCGGAAACTTTCGTGGACTTCACCGCGCCAAACGGACTGAGCTCGTGGTACCACGTGTGGGACTCGGGCACCGCGGGGATCATGTACTACTTCGACGGGGACTACTGGGACCTGGACGACACGTCCATCAACTGGCCGGACGAGGGCGATCTGGCCCGGCTCGCGGTGGCAGCACGGGCCCGGGACCTCATGTTCGTGGCCGTGAACACGCCGGACGAGGACGGCTCCGGCGACGGCTACACGTGGTGGGAGGACTGCAAGGCGAACGGCAAGTACTTCCGGGCGCTGCACGAGCACCTCGTCGAGCGGAACCCGCAGGTGGACGCGAGCAACATCTGGCTTGTGGGGTACAGCGGCGGCGCCGAGTTCATCACCTACGAACTGCTGGACCGGGGTATTTCCGGGATGACGCACGGCGGCGCGGTGATCATCGGCGGCGGCGGAGCGAACGCGCCGGTGGCCACCAAAAAGAAGGCCCGGCCGTGCATCGGCAACACGGCCATGCACTGGTGGGTGGGCGATCAGGACGTGGACGGTGCCACGAACCCGCCCGAGTGGAGCGCGCTGGGCGCCGCCGAGGAGGGCGTCGCCGCGTTCCAGACCGCGGGTTTCGACACGAACCTGCACGTCCTGCCGGGCGTGGACCACTCCGGGTACGACGCCGTGGCATGCCTTTCGCACGCACTGCCCGCGGTCTCGCGCAAGGCGGGCCTGCGCGCTGCGCTGTCCGACGGATGGGTACGGCTCACGCGGGACACCTGAGGAGTGACGAGGAACGGCCGAGCGGCGGGTCATGATTCCTAGTGGAGTTAAAACAGCTTCGCCGCACCGAAATGTGCTCTAACTCCACTAGAAATTCGGGTGGTAGCCATGAGCGAGACCGTGCACCAAAAACCGGCTCCGGCCAAGGATCTCTGCCTGGCCGGAGCCGGTTCACTCGGTCGGGATGACAGGATGTGAACCTGCGACCCCTTGACCCCCAGACGTCCAGACTGCTCCGGCCAGACCGGATTCTGCGTGATCCCGGGCGTCAGATCATGCAGAACACGTCACGAGATGCATGGAGTGCATGATTCTGGTCCCCTTCTGGTCCCCCTCGTGGGCAAGCTCAGTTCGCGGCCAGAGCCGTGAGAGGCGCTACGGCGGCATGGAACCTGTTGCCCACCAGCAGCACGACGATCTTGTAGCTGGCGCTGCCTTGCTGTGGTTCTCCGGGTGGTGATGTCGGGGGCGGACGGGCCAGCTCAGGCCGGTTGCGGGATGGCGGCGATGTGCGCGAAGACCGCGACGATCGCGGCTGCCCAGGGCCACGACTCCGGGATCTTAAAGCGAGTTGATATGTCCGAGACGCTATAGGGCAGGAGAGTCGCCATCCTCGCCGCCGATGGGGTCGAGCGAGTCGAGCTCGAACAGCCCCGCGAGGCACTGGAGCGGGCTGGCGCACAGACCGAGGTGCTGTCGATCCATGACGGTGAGATTCAGGCGCGTGAGAACGATCTGGATGCAGCAGGCACGTTCACCGTTGACGGGTTGGTCGCGGACGCCTCTGTCACCCACTATGACGCCCTGCTTCTCCCGGGCGGCACGGTGAATCCCGACCAACTCCGGGTTGACCCCGACGCGGTCTCCTTCGTCCGCGAGTTCGTCGAAAGCGGCAAGCCCGTTGCGGCGATCTGTCACGGGCCGTGGACGCTGATCGAGGCCGGTGTGGTCGAAGGCCGCACCTTGACGTCCTTCCCGAGCATCCGCACGGACCTGCGCAATGCCGGTGCTGACGTCGTCGACCAAGACGTCGTGGTGGACGGGAACCTGATCACCAGCCGCTCGCCCGATGACCTGCCTGCGTTCTGCGATACGATGGGGGCGAAATTTGCGAGCAATTCGACCCGGGAAGAGGTGATGTCATGAGCGTGACTAAGGGACTGCTTGTCAGGCTGGAGGCCCTGCCCGGCAAGGAAGACGAGGTCCAGGAATTCCTCGGCATCGGGCGAGGGCTCGTCGAGGAGGAACCGGCCACCGTCGCATGGTTCGCGATCCGTCTCGGCCCATCCTCCTTCGGGATCTTCGACGTGTTCCCCGATGACGATGGCCGCGACGCGCACCTGTCCGGCGCAGTTGCCACCGCTCTCGGCGAGCAGACCGGCAAACTGTTCAGCGAGCCCACGATCGAGAAGTTGGACGTCCTGGGCTCCAAACTCCCCGCCTGACACCACAGACCGGGAGTACTGGCCCAGAGAGGAGGGGTCGTTGCGCGCGGTGACTTCGGGCTTACACAGCCCGCTGACGTCGTGGCAGCGGCCCCTTCTCTTGCGGCCTATCGCTAATCACCAACGGATCGAGGAACCGCGATGACAGGAACTGACGACGGCGTTGCCACGACGCGTTCACCCGAGGTAGCAGTGATCGGGGGCGGGATCGTCGGTCTGTCCACGGCGTACGCGCTGCGGGAGCAGGGCGTGCCGGTGCGCTTGTACGAGGCTGGTCTGCCCGGGACGGGTCAGTCCGCAGGCGAGTCGCGGATCTTCCGGCATGCCCATGACGACCCGCGACTGGTCGCTTTCGCGCGCGAAAGCCGCGGCGTATGGGATGAGTGGGCCGAACACTTCGACGTCGAGCTGGTCTCATCAGACGGTGTCCTGGCGATCGGAGACAGCGCCCTGGCGCGGCTGCGGGTGCTCGACCAGGTCGGCGGCGTGGAAGCGCACGAGATCGACGCGGCCGAGGTCGCCCAGCGGATGCCGCTGCTCGCTGGGTACTCGGGGCCAGCGGTGCTCGACGAGTCGGGCGGCGCGATCCGCACCCGCGCCGCGATCACGGCACTCACGGGTGCTCTCGCAGATGCGATCACCACCGGTGAGGTCATCTCCATCGATCCCCGCGCCGACGGGACGGTCGAGGTGCGCAGCGTCACCGACCGGGCTGTCTACTCCAAGGTGGTCGTGTGCGCCGGCCGCGAAACCGCCCGCCTGGCACGCAGCGTCGGCCTGTCGCTGCCGGTTCGCCTCGCCGCACACGTACGGCTGACCTTCGACGTGAAAGCCGCCGCCCCGGCACGAGTCGCGTGCCTGCAGGACAGCAGCGGCGTCTTCGGCGAAGTCGGCGTCTACGCCACGCCGCTACCGGGCAACAGCAGCTATTCGGTCGGACTCAGCGACACCGTCGGCGTCCGCGACGACGGAACTTTCATCGACCCGGCGGCGATTCGATCGCTGGACGAACGCGCACGCGAATACGTGACACGGGCGCTGCCCGGTCTCCACCCAGAGCCGCGCGACTTCCTCCACTGCTGGGTGACCGACCTCCCGTGGAGTGAGGACGGCGTGGCCGTGTGGGAGGCAGGCTCTGTCTTCTTCGTGGCCGGTCACAATTTGTTCAAGCAGGCACCTGCACTGGGTCGCGCTCTTGCCCGGGCTGCGACCGGCGGCGGTCTCCGCGCCGAGCTCACGCCCGAAGCGCGCCTCGGCGAGGCCCAGGGCTAGCCCCGGTCTTTCATGACGGCGGTCGGGATCGTGTCGGAGCCGTGTGGTCGAGTGCGCCCGTGTGCGGAGTGACTGCGGGTACGACGACGGGCTGGCTGGCGCTGTCGGGCTGCGGTTCTCCGGGTGGTGATGTCGGGGGCGCACCGGCCAGCTCAGGCCGGTTGCGGGATGGCGGCGATGTGCGCGAAGACCGCGACGATCGCGGCTGCCCAGGGCCACGACTCCGGGATCTTGAGGCGACGTCGGCGTGCGCTGTGAGCGAGTCGGGCGGGCACGTGGAGGAATCGGTAGCGCAGCGCCTTCGGGTCGCAGGTTGCCAACGTGGCGGCGTCGCCGATGCAGCCGAGCAGGCGGGTCCACGCGGTCAGGTCGGCCGCGATCTGGGTGATCATCAGCCAGGTCTGGTTGATGTTGAACTTCCGCGACGGAAACCGTCCCAGGCCGCTGTCCTTGGCGTGGCGGATGCGGTCCTCGACCCGTGCATGGGCCCGGTGCCGGGCCTCGAGAAAGGCGAGCTGGCCGGCCGTGGTGTTGGTGTCGAAGACTTCGTAGCGCCAGCCGTCGCGTTCCTCGAACAGAGACAGTTGCGCGCCGGGGTGGGGGCGTTCGCGGCGCACGATCACCCGCATCCCGGCTGGCCACTTGGCGAGAACCTTCGGGTCGATGAGGCCGGTCAGCTCGGCGACGTCGCCGCCCTCACGAACGCCGCCGTCGGCATCGAGTGCTGGGGTCCAGACCTTCTTCGGGACCAGATCGATGGCATCGCGGAGCTTTCCGGTGATCGCGAATCCCACGCTGTACTCGACGCTGCGGCCGCGGACCGTGCCCCGTCCGGTGAAGGAAGGGGGTTCAAGGCGCTCCGTTCGGCCACAGGCGACCGCCGGCGAGAGCGCCAGGGGGGACCAGAAGGGGACCACGAAAAACGACCGCCGGACATGATGAAGCCCAGGTGAGAAACCTGCTCTCACCTGGGCTTTTTTGTCGGGATGACAGGATTTGAACCTGCGACCCCTTGACCCCCAGTCAAGTGCGCTACCAAGCTGCGCCACATCCCGCGACCGTGTTCGACACCGTTTCCGGCCCCGAACACCCGAGTTACATTACCCCAACCCTGCCCGAATTTCACATCGGCGCGAGCGACTCGCGAGCCGCCCGCGCCGACTGGAAACCGAGCCAGTAGGGGCAACCACTCAGCGCTTGCGCTGGCGCTTCTCCCGCACCCGCATGGTGACCTCCAGCGGGGTGCCCTCGAACCCGAAGGTCTCACGGATCCGACGCTGGATGAACCGGCGGTAACCGGGGTCCAGGAACCCGGTGGTGAACAGCACGAACTTGGGCGGCCGGGAGGCCACCTGCGTCCCGAAGAGGATCCGGGGCTGCTTGCCACCGCGCACGGGGTGCGGGTGGGCCGCCACGATCTCTCCCAGAAACGCGTTGAGCCGCCCGGTGGGGATACGGCGGTCCCAGGAGTCCAGGGAGGTGTGCAGCGCCGGGACCAGCTTGTCCTTGTGCCACCCGGTCTTGGCCGAGAGGTTCACCCGGGGAGCCCAGGACACGTGGGCCAGATCCCGTTCGATCTCGCGTTCCAGGTAGAACCGGCGCTCGTCGTCCAGGGTGTCCCACTTGTTGAACGCGAGCACCAGCGCGCGGCCCGAGTCCACGGCCATTTGCAGGATGCGCACGTCTTGTTCGGAGAGCACCTCGTCCACGGCGAGCAGCACCACGGCCACCTCGGCGCGTTCTAGAGCGGTCTGGGTGCGCAGCGACGCGTAGAAGTCCGCCCCCTGCTGCAGGTGCACGCGGCGGCGGATGCCGGCTGTGTCGATGAACCGCCACGGTTCCCCGCCGAGCATCACGATCTCGTCCACGGGGTCACGCGTGGTGCCGGCGGTCTCGTCCACGACCACGCGCTCGGAACCGGCGAGCTTGTTCAACAGGGAGGACTTGCCCACGTTGGGCCGCCCGATCAGGGCCACGCGGCGCGGTCCACCCTCGAGCTCGGCCTCGGCCACCTCCGAGTACTCGGGCAGCGCCGCCACGAGGGCGTCCAGCGCGTCGCCAGAGCCCTTGCCATGCAGCGCGGAGACCGGGAACGGCTCCCCCATGCCCAGGGACCACAGCGCGGTGGCCTCGATCTCGAGCTGCGGGGAATCCGCCTTGTTGGCCACCACGATGATCGGCTTGGTCACGCGCCGCAGCATGGACACCACGGCCTCGTCGGTCGCGGTGACCCCCACGGTCACGTCCAGCACGAGCAGCACGGCGTCCGCGTTCTCCACGGCCAGCTCCGCCTGATCGGCCACGCGCTTGTGGATGCCCTTTGCGTCCTGCTCCCACCCGCCGGTGTCCACCAGGGTGAAGTTCTTCCCGTTCCACTCCGCCTTGTAGGACACACGGTCGCGCGTGACGCCCGGGGTGTCCTCGACCACGGCCTCGCGGCGCCCGATCACGCGGTTGACCAGTGTGGACTTGCCCACGTTAGGCCGGCCGACCACGGCCACCACGGGGTCGGGGCGGCGGGCGTCCCGCTCGTCGTCGCCGTCGACCCAGTCCGCGAGCAGCGCGGCGTCCTCATCATCCAGCTCGTAGTCGCCCAGCCCTTCGCGCAGGGCCTGCGCGCGGGCCTCGGCCTCGGCGTCGTCGATCGCGGCCAGGCGCTGGGAGATGTCCTCGTTGCCCCCGCCCAGGACGGACTGTTCGTAGGAGTCCACCGTGGGCTCGTCCGATGCGCTCATGGTTACCTCGCTTCCTCGGGGGCGTTGGCGCCCGTGTCGTGAGGCGCGGCGAGCGCCCCGTCGTGTGTGGTGGCGCGGATGATCAGGTCGATCACGCCCTGCACCGTTTGTTCCATGGTCAGTTCGGAGGAGTCGAGCAGGTGCACGCCGTCCTGCGCCGTAGTGAAGTTCACCACGGTGGAGTCCTTGGCGTCCCTGCCCACCACACGGGCCTCCAGGTCCGACGACGCCGCTGCGCCCACCTGTTTGCCCCGCCGCGCCATCCGCGCGGCCTCCGAGGCGGTCAGCAGGATCCGCACCTGGGCGTCCGGGGCCACGACCGTGGTGATGTCCCGGCCCTCGGCCACGATCCGGTACCCGCTGTCCCGGATGATGTCCTGCTGCATGCGCACCAGGACCTCGCGGGCGGGGATGGTCGTGGAGACCGCAGAGACGTGGTCCGTGACCCGGTTACCGCGGATCGCCGTGCGCACGTTCTGCCCGGCCACCGTGATCCGCTCCTCATGGGGATCGGTGCCCATCTCCAGGGCGACGGTCTCGGTTGCGGCCGTGACGGCCTGCGGATCGGTGAGATCCACCCCGGATTCGAGGCACCACCAGGTCACCGCGCGGTACATGGCTCCCGTGTCCAGGTAGGCCAGGTCGAAGCGGCGGGCCACCTCCTTGGACACCGAGGACTTCCCGGAGCCCGAGGGCCCGTCGATCGCGACCACGAGTCGCGCGTTCGTGTCCCATGCGTTCATCACTGCACCACCTTCCAGCCGCGTTCCTGCAGCTCGTCCACGAGGCCTTCCCGGCGGTTGGGATCCACCGAGGCCACGACCAGGCCCACCGGTTGCCCGGGTGAGTGTTCCAGGCGCAGGTCCTCCAGATTGACCCCGATCTCCCCGATCTCCGTGAGCAACTTGGCAATGGTCCCGGGGGTGTCGTCCACGGCCACGGTGAAGGTCGCGAAGGCCCGCGGTGCCCCGCCGTGCTTGCCGGGGATCCGCGCCTGGCCCGCATTGCCCTCGGCCATGAGTTGGGCAATGTCCAGTCGCGCACCGTCCGCCGCCGGGTCCTCCAGCGTGGCGATGAGACGTTCGATGTCCTCGCGCACCTCGTACAGCGAGCGCACCACGGGCCGGGCGTTCGCGGAGAGGATCTGCACCCACAGACCGGGGTCCGAGCCCGCGATCCGGGTGGTGTCCCGCAACCCCTGCCCCGCGAGGGACAGGTGGTGCAGCGGGGTGTCCTGCAACCGGGAGGCCAGCAGGGATGACATCACCTGCGGTACGTGGGAGATCAGCGCGACGGTCTCGTCGTGTTCGGTGGGGTCCAACACCGTGATCGTGGCGCCGAGGTCCACCGCGAGGTTCTTCGCCGCCGTGATGGCGCCCGCACCGGTCTCAGGACCGGGGCAGATCACCCACGGCATGGATGTGAACAACTCCCCGCGCGCGGCCACGGGCCCGGACTTCTCCCGCCCGGTCATGGGGTGGGTCCCCACGTACCGGGTGAGGTCCGCACCGGAGGCCGTGACGGCGGCCAGGATGGGGGCCTTGACGGAGGCGATGTCCAGCACCGTGGCACCCGGGTGATCGGTCAGTGCCTGCACCACGAGCTCGGCCACGACGTCCGGAGGGGCCGCGACCACCACGAGCACGGGCTCGGGCACGTCCCCGCCCGCGGCGCGCACGCTGCGCCCCGCGCCGATGTCCTGGGCCACGGCCTCCGTGGTGGGCGAGGAGTCCCGCAAGTACACGCTCACACCCAGGTGCCGCAGGCCCAGGCCGATGCTCGCCCCGAGCAGACCGGAACCGATGACCAGCACCGGTCCGGTCGTGGATGCTGTCACGGGAACCACGATCACATCCCCACGGACGCGAGGAGGTTGCCCACCTCGGTGTGCGAGAGCTTGCGCACGGTGCCCTGGCGCTGGTCCCCGATCGCAATGGGGCCCACGTGGGTGCGCGCGAGCTTCTCCACGGGGTGGTTCACGGCGTCGAACATGCGGCGCACGATCCGGTTGCGCCCGGAGTGCAGCACCACCTCGATGAGCACGTGCCCGGGGGTGGAGTCCACAAGGCGGAAGTCGTCCACCTTCGCATCGCCGTCCTCGAGCCGGATGCCCTGCTTCATCTGATTGCCCACGCCCTTCTCCACGGGCCCGTGCACCTGGACCAGGTACGTCTTGGGGACCTCGTAGGAGGGGTGGGTCAGGCGGTTGGTGAGCTCGCCGTCGTTGGTGAGCAGCAACAGACCCTCGGTCTCCACGTCCAAGCGGCCCACGTGGAACACGCGTTCGTGCTTGCGAGGGTCCAGGAAGTCGCTCACGCAGCGCCGGCCGTCCGGGTCCTCCATGGTGGAGACCACACCGGTGGGCTTGTTGAACGCGTAGTAGACGAGCTTCTCGTCGGTCTGGATGCGCATCCCGTCCACGTGCACGGCCTGCAGCACAGGATCCACGCGCACGCCCAGCTCGGTGACGATCTCACCGTCCACGGACACGCGCCCGTCCTGGATCATCTCCTCGCACACGCGCCGGCTCGCCACACCCGCCTGGGCCATGAGCTTCTGCAGCCGCACGCCGTTCTCGTCGTGCACCTCCAGCCGGTCCACGGGCGGGTTCTTGGGACGACGACGCCGGTGCGGGCCGTGCTCCTTGATCGCCGCCGCGCGGCGCTCGTACTTGTCCACGCCCGAGAACGCGCGAGGTTTCTGGGGTCCCTTGCGGGACGCCGCGGCCTTGGGCTTGCCCGCCGCCTTGCCGCGCCCGGCACCCGGGCCCTTGGAGTAGCCGCGCCCGGCTGCGTCGCCCGAGCGGGATCCGGAGGCCTTACCGGGACCCGAGCGGAAGCCGGCCTTGGGCCCGGATTTGGAGCCCTTGCCGCGACCCTGGGGGCCGCGGGCTCCCCCGCCGCGGGATGGGTTGTTGCGTGATTGTGCCATGCGTCGATCAGTCCTCTATGTCGTCAAGTTGGTCGGTTCCCGGCAGTAGGGGTGCGATGTCCGGGAGCTCGTCCAGCGAGCCGAGACCGAGTTTTTCCAGGAAGAGCGGGGTGGTGGAGTACAGGACGGAGCCCGTGGCCTCCTCGCGCTCGTGGGCCGTAAGCAGCCCGCGCTGCACCAGGGTGCGTACCACGCCGTCCACGTTCACGCCGCGGATCGCCGAGACGCGGGAACGGGAGACCGGTTGCAGGTAGGCCACCACGGCCAGGGTCTCCAGGGCGGCCTGCGACAACCGCGAGCTGCTGCCCTCCACCACGAAGTCCGTGACGAGCTGCGCATGCTCGCTGCGGGAGTAGATTCGCCACCCGCCGGCCACTTCGCGCAGTTCGAAACCACGCACGCGGGCGGCGGGCACGGCGTCGTCGCGGGAGGCCGACCGTCCATCATATCCGGCGGCGCCGTCCCGTGGTGAGCGCGCCGGGGTGTTTCCGATCACGCCGTCGTAGTCGGCCTTGAGGTGTTCCAAGGCGCTGCGTACCCGGTGCACGGGCTCGCCCGTGACGCGCGCGAACTCCTCGAGCTGCACGGGGGCCGCGGCCACCATGAGCACGGCCTCCAGGGCCGAATACAACTGCGCGTCGTCGAGCCCTGTGGACTGTTCCGAGTCGTGGGTGTCGACGATGTCGACATTGGGGGGTCGTGCGGGGCTGGGTTCCGCCACGCGCTCATCATCTCCTTCGGTACGGTTCACACCGATCCTGTGCGGGAATCATTCTCCCAGGTTTTGCTCCCCGGCGCTCGCCGCCGGATCCGCCTCCGCGCCCGTGTACTCGCTGCTCAGGGACTCGGCGGTCCAGTCGTCGGAGCCGTCCCAGCGCACGAGCAGGGGTCCGAGCACCTCGTCCTGGCGCATGCGCACCACCCGGTCTCGGTACATCTCGAGCAGGGCCAGGAACCTCACGACGATCACGAGCGTGGACGTCGCGTCCGCGATCAGTGACCGGAACGTGTGTTCCTCGCCGTCCCGCAGCGCCTCGGCGATCGTCTCGGCCTCGTCCGCGACCCGCACCCGCGCGCCGTGGAGGTGAGCGACGTCGACCTCTTCCGGGACGTGCCGCTCGGGGTCCAGCGCCACGACGGCCAGGTGCGCGAGCTGATCGGGTGTGAGCGTCCACATGAGCGGCGGCAGGGCCGTGACGACCGCGGGGTCCAGGTCCACGTGGCGCGGGATCCGCACGGACTCCGCGGCGAAGCGCGCGTTGAGCTGCCCCGCGACCTCCTTGAATGCCTTGTACTGCAGCAGGCGTGCGAACAGCAGGTCGCGCGCTTCGAGCAGTTCGACGTCGTACTCGTCCTCGACCTCGCCGCGCGGCAACAAGCGCGCCGCCTTGAGATCCAACAGGGTGGCCGCGACCACGAGGAACTCGCTCGCCTCGTCGAGCGCCTTGGGCGAGGCGATCTCCTGCAACTCTCGCACGTACTGGATGAACTCGTCCGTGACCGCGGACAGGGACACCTGGGTGATGTCCATCTCGTGCTTGGCGATCAGGGACAACAGGACGTCGAACGGACCCTGGAAGTTCTCGAGCGCCACGGTGAAACCCGCGGCCGCCCCGGACGGCGCGTCCGACGGCTCGCCGGAGGACCCACCCGACGCCGCGTTCGCCTCGAGCTCGACGGTGCTCACGAGTGCGTGGGGATCACGGCGCCCCGCCGCGCGAGATCAGCTCGCGCGCGAGCTGACGGTAGGACTCGGCACCGGGGTGGTTGCTCGCGAAGTTGAGGATCGGCTCCGCGGCCACGGTGGCGTCCGGGAACTTCACGGTGCGCTTGATGACGGTGTCGAAGACCTTGTCCCCGAACGCGTCCACGATGCGCGCGATGACCTCGCGCGAGTGCAGGGTGCGGGAGTCGAACATGGTGGCCAGCACGCCGTCGATCTGCAGCTTGGGGTTGATCCGCTCCTGGACCTTGGAGATCGAATCCACGAGCAGTGCGACCGCGCGCAGCGCGAAGAACTCGCAGATCAGCGGGATGATCACGCCGTGGGAGGCCGTGAGCGCGTTGACCGTGAGCAGCCCCAGGGATGGCTGGCAGTCGATCAGGATGACGTCGTAGTAGTCCTCGACCTTGCGCAGCGCGGACGCGAGCACCTGCTCGCGGGCCACCTCGGTCACGAGCTGGACCTCCGCGGCGGAGAGGTCGATGTTGGCGGGCAACAGGTCCACGTTCTCCACATGGGTCTGCTGCACCACGTCCCACACGTCCACGGAACGGTCCATCATGACGTTGTAGATGGTCAGGTCCAGCTCGTGGGGGTTGGACCCGAAGCCCGCGGACAGCGCGCCCTGCGGGTCGAAGTCCACGAGCAGCACCTTGCGCCCCAGCTCGGCGAGCGCGGCCCCCAGGTTGATCGTGGACGTGGTCTTACCCACCCCGCCCTTCTGGTTGACCATCGCGATGATGCGGGCGGGGCCGTGTTCCGTGAGCTCGGGCGGGTCCGGGAAGGTCCGCACGGGGCGGCCGGTGGGGCCTACGGCGTCCGACGCCGGGTTCTGCTGGGGCGTCTCATCACTGGCGTTGCTCACGGGCGACAGCCTTCCTTCCTGGGCGTCCGTTCAAGTCTCAACGCCCTACCCTACCGCCCGGGGGTGCACCCGGCCGGTACCAGCTGCGCTCCCCCGCACGAACGTGGACATGCACCGGGCCCCACCGCGGTGACGGCGGGGCCCGGTGCGGGGGCTCGGCGGCGTGACCTGGGGAGTCAGTGCTCCCGCGGGGTCACGGGCCGGGATTCCGGATGTCCCTCCAGGGCCTGCTCCGGGGCGGTCGGGGAACCGTGCGGGTCCACCGTGAGGGATTCCTCGTCGAAGGGCTCGTCACCCGAGAGCACCCGGCGCACCCGGTCCTTGTCCACCTGCTTGACCCACGTGCCCAGCACCAGGGTGGCCACCGCGTTACCGGAGAAGTTGGTCAGGGCGCGGGCCTCGGACATGAAGCGGTCGATCCCCACGATCAACCCCACGCCGTCCACGAGGTCCGGGCGGTGGGACTGCAGGCCGGCGGCCAGTGTGGCGATGCCCGCGCCGGAGACACCGGCCGCACCCTTGGACGCGATGATCATGAACAGCAGCAGCGTGATCTGCTCCCCCAGCGCCAGCGGCTTGCCCATGGCGTCCGCGACGAACAGTGCGCCCATGGTCAGGTAGATCGCGGTGCCGTCCAGGTTGAACGAGTAACCCGTGGGCACCACCACACCCACGACCGGCTTGGACACACCCAGGTGCTCCATCTTGGCGATCAACCGCGGCAGGGCCGCCTCGGAGGAGGACGTGGAGAAGATCAGCAGGTACTCGCGGGCCAGGTACCTCATGAGCGAGAAGATGTTGACCCCGGAGACGAGCTTGAGGATCAACCCCAGGACCACCACGATGAACAGGATGCACGTGACGTAGAACGCGAGCATGAGCCCAATCATGGACACGATGGCTTTCATGCCGGTGGCACCGACCACCGCGGCGATCGCCCCGAGCGCACCGATGGGTGCGAGCCACATGACCATCATGAGCAGCCGGAACACGACCGCCTGGATGTAGGTCACGGCCTTAAGCACGGGCTTGCCGGACTCCCCCATGGCCTGCAGTGCGAAGCCCACGAGCAGCGCGACCAGCAGGGTCTGCAGGATGTTCCCGGAGGTCAGGGCGGAGAACAGCGTGGTGGGGACGATGCCCAGCACGAAGCCCACGGCACCGCCCTCGGCCGAGTGGTCTCCCCCGGAGGCCAGCCCCGAGGAGTCGTACTGCGCGTTGGCCAGGTCCAGTCCGGATCCGGGCTGGACGATGTTGCCGACCACCAGACCGATCGCGAGCGCGAACGTGGACATCACGATGAAGTAGGTCAGCGCGAGCCCACCCACCTTGCCCACCGTGGCGGCGTGGGCGATGGACCCCACCCCGAGCACGATCGTGCAGAAGATCACTGGCGCGATCATCATCTTAATCAGGGCGATGAACCCCGTGCCGAGCGGCTTCAGCGCCACACCGACGTCCGGGAACAACAACCCGATCAGCGCGCCGAGCACCACGCCGGCGATCACGAAGATGTAGAGGTAGTGGGTGCGGTCCTTCTTCCGCGGACCGGCGCCCGCGGCGCGGGCTCCCCCGGGGACGCTGCCCCGGACGCGCGTGTCTGACATGGTGTCTCCTGACGGATCGGAGGTGGAATGGTGATCAGCCTCACGCACCATCCGCGCCCGCGTCGCGTTGTGGTCATATCGTTCATGACCGGGATCACAGTGCCCGCCGCGGACCTCCCGCTGCCCGCCCGTACGACCCGCACCATTCGCTCGGAGCCGCCATGTCCCTCGCCCGCCGTTTCCTCGCCCTGCAGTTGGGGCTCGTGGTGGTC
Source organism: Kocuria sp. CPCC 205261 (assembly GCF_040981025.1). Lineage (NCBI taxonomy): Bacteria > Bacillati > Actinomycetota > Actinomycetes > Micrococcales > Micrococcaceae > Kocuria > Kocuria sp. CPCC 205261. Next base: position 46,756 of record NZ_JAVKPU010000013.1, read on the forward strand.
ATCTCGCTCGTGGTGGCCGGTGTGATGGTGTGGCAGACCCACACCCGGGTCACGGAGCAAGCCCAGGCGGTCACGCGGGTGGCCACGGGAGCACTCGTGGACGATCCGTTCGTGCGGGACGCACTGCTTTCCTCCGACCCCCACCCGAGGCTGCAGGAGTTGACGAGCACCCTCGAACGGGACACCGCGGTGGACTTCATCACGATCATGACCCCGGACGGCACCCGGATCACCCACCACGACGAGGGTTTCGTGGGTCAGCAGTACCTGGGCGACCGTTCGCAGGCGCTGCACGGCGAGGTGCACACCGCGACCGAGGTGGGTCGGCTGGGTCCCTCCGTGCGCACGATCGCGCCCGTGCGGGACCGGGATGGGACCATCATCGGACTCGTGTCCTCGGGGGTGCTCGTGAACCGGATCGCCGCGGAGAGCCGCCACGAGCTGCCAGGACTCGCCCTGATCGTGGGTGCGCTGCTCGCGGCGGCCTCGGTGGTCTGCGTCCTGGTGGCGCGCTACCTCAACCGCGTCACGGACGGGCGCTCCCCCGAATCCCTCGTGCGCGGTCTCGCGCTCAACCGCGCGGTGCTGTCCCGCGCACGGGAGGGGCTCGTGTTGCTGGACCCCGCCGACCGCCCGGTGCTGAGCAACACGCGCGCCGGTGAGCTGCTCGGCGTCACCCCCGGCGAGCAGCGCGGCTCCTCGCCGGAGGACACCCGCTTCGAGCCGTACGACAACGCCCGCTCCGGCCCCGGGAGCCCACGACGCAGTCGCGGTCTCTCGGGTCCACGCGGGATCGCCCGACGACGACGCCGCCCCGCCGCCGAGCCCGTGCCCCCGGCCGTGGCCGAGCTGCTCGCCCGGGCGGACATGTTCACGGACGAACGCTGCACCGTAGAGGGACGCACCCTGGTGGCCTCGTGCACCCGGGTCTCGGAGGACTCCGGGCTGCGTGTGCTGATGGTCCAGGACCAGACGGAGCTGAGCAGGATGTCCGGCGAGCTGGACACCGTGCGCACGATGGCCGCTGGGCTGCGCGCTCAGACCCACGAGCACGCCAACCGGATGCACACCGTGGTCTCGCTGCTCGAACTCGAGCGCTACCCCCAGGCCCGGGACTTCGCGGCCTCGACCCTCGAGGGGTCAGTGCGATTAGGTGTGACCGCCCGGGAGATCGAGGACCCGTATGTCGCGGCATTGCTCGCGGGTAAGACCGCCACGGCCCACGAACGCGGCGTGGAACTCGTGGTCGTGACCCACGAGCGGGTGCCACCGCTCGCCGTGGACCCCTCCGAGCTCGTGAGCGTCCTCGGCAACCTCGTCGACAATGCCGTGGATGCGGTCAGCGATGTCGAACGGGACGAACGTCCGGACGACGAACCGCCCACCGTGGAGGTGGAACTCGTCCCGTCCCGAGACGGGCGGTTCGTGCACCTCACGGTCGCCGACAACGGGCCCGGCATCCGACCGGACGTGCGGGAGCGGCTCTTCGACCCCGGGGTCACCACCAAGCCCGCCACGGACGCACCCCGCGGGGTGGGCCTGGACGTCGTGCGCCGGGCGGTGGAGGGCTGGGGTACCGAACTCACGGTGTCCCACGAGGCGGGCGCCGTGTTCTCGGTGGACATCCCCGCGCAGCACCCCGCCCTCGATCGAAAGGAGAACCGATGATCCGCGTGCTCGTGGTGGACGACGAAGCCCTGACGGCGTCCGCGCACGCCGAGTACGTGGCCCGCTGCGCGGGATTCGAGGTGGCAGGGGTCGCGCGCAACGGCACGGCGGCCGTGCGCGCGGTGCGGGAGCGGGCGGCGTCGTCGGCCCCGGTGGACCTCGTACTGCTGGACCTCACGCTCCCGGACATCTCCGGGCTCGAGGTGGCCCGGGCCCTGCGAGCACAGCGCGCGGCCGTGGACCTGCTGATCGTCACCGCACATCGGGACGTGGCCACGGTGCGGGACGCCACCGCGGTGGGGGTGGTGGGCTACCTCGTGAAACCGTTCACGTTCGACGAGCTGCGGCGCAAGCTCGAGGCCTACGCCGCCTACCACCGGGTGCTCGCGGCGGCCACGCCGGACGACGCCGCGATCGAGCAAGCGGAGCTCGACAGGATCTTCGCCGCCCTGGTTGCTCGCCCCGCTCCCGCGCCGCCCAAGGGTCTCGCTCCCGACACCCTCGAAGCGGTCGCGGGATTCCTGCGGGAGGCCTCCGATTACCACTCCGCGGGTGAGCTCGCCCGTGAACTGGGGTTGTCCCGTGTCACGGCACGGCGCTACCTCGAGCACCTGTGCGCGGCGGGTTCCGTGGACCGGCGGGCGCGCCACGGCACCCCCGGGCGCCCCGAACTGGAATACGGGTGGCGCCGCTGAACTCAGCGGCGCCACCCGTACGGTGATCGATCGGTCGTGGGGGGGACTACTCGGAGGTCACGGCGCTGCTTTCCGCGCGGGCACGACGGCGCTCGCGGCGGCGTCGTACGAACGGGACGTGGACCCTGGCCACGAGCCCGCGGTGCGCGCGGTGCCTCAGCATCTTCAGGGGCCCCGCGAGAAACGGCGCCGCCACAGGCCGGAGCCGAACACCAGGAACAAGGCGACACCCACGTACACCGCGAGCGTGCCCCACGTGTTCCATCCCGCGGGCAGCTTGCCGACCAGTCCCAGACCGAAGTCGTAGAAGATCACCGAGAAGATCAGGTTCTGCAGCACGTAACACGTCATGGCCATCCGACCCACCCAGCTCAGCCCGGTGCGCACGGCCACGAAGGTCTCCAGGCCTTCCGCGACCATCCCCCGTACGACTCGGTGTTGCGCAGCCCACCGCCGCCGTTGCCGACGGCGCCCAGGAACTGCTGGACCTCCCCCGGGGAGAGCCCGTGCTGGGTGGTGAGCGCCTGCACCTGCTCGGGAGAGGCAGCGGAGGGTAAGCGTTCGAGGTCCGCGAGGAACTGCTGGGAGATCTCCTGGGACCCGGAGGCTCCGTCCGCGGGAGCGCCCTCCATCAGGGCGCCCTTCATGGGCACGCCGTCCATGGGCACGCCGCTCGGGGGCGCGGTGGCCCCGTTGACCGGGGCGGGTGCGTTGCCTTTCGCGGCGGCGTCGCTGGCGCCGATGGACGAACGGCTCGAGGACTGGCCGGGCAGCAGGGTGAGCACCGTGATCATCACGGCGTGCAGCGCCAGGCCGATCCAGAGCCAGATCTTCTAGGCCTGGGGACTCGTGGCCAGCACCGCCGCGACCACCAGGCCCGCGAGACTTCTTACGGACGAGCTCGAGAAGAGCCAGATGTTGGTCAACAGGGTGCCCAGGATCGCCAGGCCGCGCAGGACTTCCAGAGCCACGAGCCGTCTGCTCGTACTCAGGGCGAGGGCCTGGGTCCCCGTCCACCGCACCTGCCGAGTCACCGGACGGCGGGTGACAACACCCCGCGAGCGGTCCTTGACCGCGCGGGCGGGGAGTGTTTGTGCGGAGTCAGAGTGTCTACGTGACTGCCGAGTGCCCGCGCGGATCCTGTCGGTCCGCGCGAGCCGCTACCCCTGCTCGCGCGGTGCCAGCACGGCGTGCAGCGCCTCAAGTACGGAATCGTCCTCGATGGTCGAGGGCACCGTGTACTTCTCCCCGTCCGCCATCTGACGCATGGTCTTGCGCAGGATCTTCCCCGAGCGGGTCTTGGGCAGGGCGTCCACCACGGCCACGTCCTTGAAGTCCGCCACGGGTCCTATCTGCGAACGCACCATGCCCACGAGGTCCTCGCGCAACTTCTGGGGTTCGATGTCCGATCCGGTCTTGAGCACCACATACCCGCTGGGGCGCTGACCCTTGAGGGGATCGTTCACACCGATCACCGCGCACTCGGCCACGTCCGGGTGGGTCGCCACGACCTGCTCCATGTGCCCCGTGGACAACCGGTGCCCGGAGACATTGATGACGTCGTCGGTGCGGCCCATCACGAACACGTACCCGTTCTCATCGATGTAGCCCGAGTCCCCCGTGGCGTAGTAGCCCGGGAACGCCGAGAGGTAGGAGGACACGAACCGCTCGTCGTTGCGCCACAGGGTCACCAGGGTGCCCGGCGGCAGGGGCAGCCGCACCGCGATGTTGCCCTCTTCCCCCGGATCCAGCGGCTCACCCACGGGGTCGAGGATCTCCACGTTGAACCCGGGCACGGGGACCGTGGGCGAGCCCGCCACTATTGGCAGCTTCTCGATCCCGAAGGGGTTGGCGCAGATGGCCCACCCGGTCTCGGTCTGCCACCAGTGGTCCACCACGGGCACCCCGAGCACGTCCGAGGCCCAGCGGTGGGTCTCCGGGTCCAGTCGCTCACCGGCCACGAACAGCGCCTGCAGCGAGGAGATGTCGTATTCGCGCACGAGGTCCCCCTGCGGATCGGCCTTGCGGATCGCGCGCAGCGCCGTGGGAGCGGTGAACAGCACCTTGACGCCGTGCTCGGCCACGCGCTTCCAGAAGGCCCCGGCGTCCGGGGTGCCCACGGGCTTGCCCTCGTAGACTACGGTGGTCGCGCCGGCCAACAGGGGCCCGTAGACGATGTAGGAGTGGCCCACGACCCATCCCACGTCCGAGGCGGTCCACATCACGTCACCGGCGCCGATGTCGTAGATGTTGCGCATGGACCAGCTCAGGGCCACCGCGTGCCCGCCGTTGTCCCGCACCACGCCCTTGGGGGTGCCCGTGGTGCCGGAGGTGTAGAGGATGTAGAGCGGGTCGGTGGCCTTGACCGTCACGGGCTCCGCGGGCGTCACGCCGTCCTGCGCCTCGGTCCACGACAGCCACGCGGGCCCGCCGTCGCCGGCCCGCTCGCGCGCCTGGGCCACGGTCGTGACGAAACCGTCCCGTTCGTGCACGAGCACCGCCGACGGCGCGTGGTCGCTCAACTGCAGGGCCTCCTCGATCGCGGGCAGGTACTCGATCCGGCGCTTGGGCTCCACGCCACCGGACGCGGTGACGACGACCACCGGGACGGAGTCGTCGATCCGGCTCGCCAATTCTTTGGGGGCGAAACCCCCGAACACGACGGAGTGCACCGCACCCAGTCGCGCGCACGCGAGCATCGCGATCAGAGACTCCGCGATCATGGGCATGTAGAGCAGTACCCGGTCCCCCTTGGTCACCCCCTGGGCGGCGAGCGCACCGGCGAAGCGGGCCACGCGCTCCTGCAACTGCGCGTACGTGATGTGTTCCTGGGTGTCCAGCACGGCGGAGTCGTAGATCACTGCCGTGCGTTCCCCGTGCCCCGCGGCCACGTGACGGTCCACGGCGTTGACGCACGTGTTGAGCTCCCCGTCCGGGAACCATCGGTAGAGGGGGGCGGCGGAGTCGTCGAGTGCGCGGGTGGGTGGGCTCACCCAGTCCACGGCGTCGGCGGCGTCGAGCCAGAACCGCTCGGGGTCCTCCACGCTGGAACGGTAGACGGATGCGTACGTGGCCTCGGACATGGCTTCCTCCGCGGGTGGTCGAGGTGAGGATCGGTGCCACCAGGATAGTGTCCCTGATCACACAACACAACAGCTTTGTATACACACGACGCGCAACTTCCTCTTTGGTCCGGGAAAACTCTTGGATCATGACGGGCTCGTGTATACACTGAAGGAACTTTCGATCTTCAGGAGGAGCCATGCGAGCGGGTGAGCGTGCCTACCGCGAACTGCGCGCGGACATCGTGTCGTGGCGCCTGGTCCCCGGGCAGGTCCTGGGCGAAGTGGACCTCTCCGAACGGCTCGGCATCTCCCGCACCCCCGTGCGCGAAGCGCTGTCCCGGCTCACCGCGGACGGGCTCACCGAGCCGCACAACGGCCGCGGCGTCGTCGTCAGCGCCCTATCCGCGGACGACGTGCGCGCCCTCTACGAACTGCGCGACACGCTCGACTGCCGGGCCGCCGAACTCGCCGCCCAGCGCGGCGACCCCGAGACGTTCCGAACGCTCGCGGACGAACTGTCCCACGCGGCGGAGCGGCTCTCGGATGACCCCGACCACCCTGCGTACTACGAGCTCGTGGACCGCATGGACGAACAGATCGACGCCGCCGCGGGCAACCCCTACCTGCAACAGGCTCTCGAGAACGTGCGTCTGCACCTCGCCCGCGTGCGCCGGCTCGCCACCTCCGATCCACAGCGGCTGGCCGCCGCGGCCGCCGAACACGAGGCGATCGCCCGCGCGATCGCGCACGGGGACGCACCCCTGGCCGTCGCGACCACGCGCGTGCACCTGAAGAACGCCCTGAGCAAGGCCCTCGGCTCACCCGCGCTCGCCGTGGCCTGCCCGGAGGCCTCCTGACCGGGGCGTACGCCCCACGAACCATCCGCAAACCCGCGGAGACATCCCAGAGACACCCCGCAGCGAAAGGAACGCCCGTGACCGTCGAACACACCGTGCGCACGTACTCGTCCAAGGAGGAACTGCCCCGCGAGGAGCAGCTCGCCCACAAGCTCGCGAGCGTCGCGACCGACCCGGTGGCCGTGGAGCCCGAGGTCGTGGACATGGTCATCAACCGGATCATCGACAACGCGTCCGTGGCCGTGGCCTCCCTCAACCGCGGGCCCATCGTCTCCGCGCGCTCGCAGGCCCTGTGCCACCGGGTCGTCGATGGCGGTGGCTTCTCGGGCACCGGCGCGCTGCTCTACGGCGCCCCGGACGACGACGCCGCGGTCTCCCCCGAGTGGGCTGCGTGGGCCAACGGCGTGGCCGTGCGCGAGCTGGACTACCACGACACGTTCCTGGCCGCGGAGTACTCCCACCCCGGGGACAACATCCCGCCCATCCTGGCCGTCGCGCAGCACGTGGGCAGCTCGGGCGAGGACCTCGTGCGCGCGATCGCCACCGGGTACGAGATCCAGGTGGACCTGGTCAAGGGCATGTGCCTGCACGAGCACAAGATTGACCACATTGCGCACATCGGTCCGTCCGCCGCCGCGGGCATCGGCACGCTGCTCGGCCTGGACACCGAGACCATCTTCCAGGCGATCGGTCAGGCACTGCACACGACCACCCAGACCCGGCAGTCCCGCAAGGGCGAGATCTCCACATGGAAGGCCCACGCGCCAGCGTTCGCCGGGAAGATGGCGGTCGAGGCCGTGGACCGCGCAATGCGCGGGCAGACCTCCCCGACCCCCATCTACGAGGGCGAGGACGGCGTGATCGCGTGGCTGCTCTCGGGCCCGGAGGCCCGCTACACGGTGCCCCTACCGGCCCCGGGTGAGCCCAAGCGCGCGATCCTGGACACATACACCAAGGAGCACTCGGCGGAGTACCAGGCCCAGGCGTGGATCGACCTGGCGCGCAAGCTGCACCGCGAGCACCCGGAGGTCACCGACCCCGCCAACGTGGCCTCGGTGCTCATCAAGTCCTCACACCACACCCACTACGTGATCGGTTCCGGGGCCAACGACCCCCAGAAGTACGATCCCACGGCATCGCGTGAGACCCTTGACCACTCGATCCCGTACATCTTCACCGTGGCCCTGCAGGACGGCGCGTGGCACCACGTGGACTCCTACGCCCCCGAGCGTGCGGCCCGCCAGGACACCGTGGAGCTGTGGCACAAGGTCACCACGCAGGAGGACCCGGAGTGGACCCGCCGGTACCACTCCCTGGACATCTCCGAAAAGGCGTTCGGCGGTTCCGTGGAGATCACCCTCACGGACGGCACCGTGATCACGGACCAGATCGCCGTGGCGGACGCCCACCCGCTCGGTGCCCGCCCGTTCGCGCGGGAACAGTACATCACCAAGTTCCGCACCCTGGCCGAGGGCATCGTGGCCCCGGAGGAGATCGAGCGGTTCCTGGACGCGGTCCAGCGCATCCCCGAACTGGGTGCCGGGGAGCTCGGGCAGCTGAACATCACGGCCGCCGTGGAGCTGGAGACCTCAGCGAAGGGAATCTTCTGATCATGCTGTACACCACCGTGACCCCGGCCGAGAAGCGCGAACGGTTCCGCGAACTGCTCGCGGCCCCGGAGATCGCCCGTTTCCCCGGAGCGTTCACGCCCCTGTCCACCAAGCTCATCCAGGAGCAGGGCTTCGAGGGCGTCTACATCTCCGGCGGCGTGCTCGCCAACGAACTGGGCCTGCCGGACATCGGTCTCACGACCCTGACCGAGGTGGCCACGCGCGCCGGTCAGATCGCGCGCAGCACGGACCTGCCGTGCCTCGTGGACGCGGACACCGGATTCGGTGAGCCCATGAACGTTGCCCGCACCGTCCAGGAACTCGAGGACGCCGGCCTGGCCGGTTGTCACATCGAGGACCAGTTCAATCCGAAGCGCTGCGGCCACCTGGACGGGAAGAACGTGGTGGACACCGCCACGGCCACCAAGCGGATCAAGGCCGCCGTGGAAGCCCGCCGGGACCCGAACTTCGTGGTCATGGCCCGCACGGACCTGCGCGGTGTGGACGGACTGGATGCCGCGATCGACCGGGCCAAGGCCCTCGCCGACGCCGGCGCGGACGTGATCTTCCCCGAGGCCATGGCGGACCTCTCGGAGTTCGAGCGCATGGCTGAGGCCCTGGACGTGCCGATCTTGGCCAACATGACCGAATTCGGCAAGTCCCAGCTGTTCACCACGCAGCAACTGCACGGTGCAGGGGTGTCCATGATCATCTACCCCGTGTCCCTGCAGCGCCAGGCCCTCGGCGCCATGGAACGCCTGCTCACCACCATCCGGGAGGACGGCACCCAGCAGGCGCAGGTAGAGAACATGCTCACCCGTAAGCGGCTGTACGAACTCGTGGACTACAACGGGTACAACCAGTTCGATTCCGGGGTGTTCAATTTCGAGGTCCCCGAGACCCCGGACGCCTGAACCCCTCTGTTCCCACCACGCCAAGTGTGGTGTGGTGGGAACACTCAGTCCGTGCACGAGCCCGATCGTCGAAGGAGATCACCGTGGCCGATACCGAGATCCACAAAGGACTCGCCGGGGTGGTGGCTGACACCACCGCCGTGTCCAAGGTCAATGCAGAGACCAACTCGCTGCTCTACCGGGGCTACCCGGTGCAGGAACTCGCGCAGAACTGTTCCGCGGAACAGGTGGCGCTGCTGTTGTGGAACGGCGAGCTGCCGTCCGAGGACGAGCTCACCGCGTTCCAAAAGCTCGAGCGTTCCCACCGCGCGCTGACGCCCGAGCTCAAGCGCGTCATCGACGAGCTGCCCACCACGTGCCACCCCATGGACGTGTGCCGCACCGCCGCCTCGGTGATCGGCGCGCAGCACCCGCACGCAGAGGACAACTCCCCCGAGGCGGAGCTGCGCAAGGCCCAGGAACTGTTCGCCGTCATGCCCGCCGTGGTGTGCTACGACCAGCGCCGCCGTCACGGCCAGGACCTCGTGGATCCCCGCGAGGACCTCGATTACTCCCAGAACTTCCTGTGGATGGCCTTCGGCGAGGAACCCGCCCCGGAGGTCGTGGACGCGTTCCGGGTGTCGATCATCCTGTACGCAGAACACTCGTTCAACGCCTCCACCTTCACAGCGCGCGTGATCACCTCCACGCTCGCGGACCTGCACTCGGCAGTGACCGGGGCCATCGGCGCCCTCAAGGGCCCCCTGCACGGCGGTGCCAACGAGGCCGTGATGCACACGTTCGAGGAGCTCGGGATCCGCAAGGACGAATCCGCCGAGGAAGCGGAGAAGCGCGCCAAGGAGTGGATGGACCAGGCGCTCGCGGAGAAGAAGAAGGTCATGGGCTTCGGCCACCGCGTGTACAAGCACGGTGACTCGCGCGTGCCCACCATGCAGGACGCCCTGTTCCGCATGCTCGAGCACTACGACCGGCCCGAGGTCCTTGGGCTCTACAACGGTCTGGCCAAGTCCATGGACGAGGCCAAGTCCATCAAGCCCAACCTGGACTACCCCGCGGGCCCCACGTACTGGCTCATGGGGTTCGATATCCCCGCGTTCACGCCCATCTTCGTGGCCGCGCGGATCGTGGGCTGGACCGCGCACATCATGGAGCAGCGCGCAAACAACTCGCTGATCCGCCCGCTCTCGGACTACAGCGGTCCGGACGAGCGTCACCTGTCCTGACCTTGGGACACCACGACGGCCCGCCGCCCCTTCACACGTGAGAGGTGGCGGGCCGTCGTCAGTACTTCGGGGCCCGCGGCAGACCCATGTAGGACTCCACCGTCGCGGACCCGCTGTTCTTCAAACTCGTGGCCGTGGCGGTGCCCACGTAGCGCAGGTGCCACGGTTCGTAGGCGTACCCGGTGGTTGCGGTGTGCCCGTTGGGGTAGCGCACCACGAACCCGTAGGTGTGCCCGTTCGCGGCGATCCACTTCCCCTGTGGGGTGTTGCCGAAGCACGGGAGCAGACCGCAGGTGGCCCCGGGGGCGCCCACGTCGATCGCGAGGCCGGTCTGATGTTCGGAGTGACCGGCCCGCGCGGAAATGGTGTCGGCGATGGCCTGTCCGTACAGGGCCGTGTACTCGCGGTAGAGGCGCGCTTGGGTGCCGTAGTCGCGGTACCCGCTCACCGGGACCAGCGTGACCCCCTGTGCGGCCGCGGCACGGCTCATGCGCTGGTAGGCTGCTGCGGCGTCGTCCCGTAGCAGGACTCCCCCGCCCACCGAACGTAACGGAGCCGGGGCGTAGGTGCGCGGGGACAGCGGGCGTTTCTTGTTCACGACCACGGACACGCTGCGGGCATCGTCGATGCCCCGGTAGACCCGCGCTCCTCCCTGGGCGGTCCAGGTGATGCGGCCGCGCTGGTAGCGGACCTCGCACGTGCCACCCGTGCAGGTCTCACGCGTCACGGGGTACCCCAGGGCCCCGTGCTCGGAGCCCTCCGCGCGCCACTTCGCCAGGATCCCGCCGCGCTGGGCACGCGCACCGGTCGTGGACGTCCAGTGGATCGTGCCCTTCTGGTACTGCCGATAGCAGCCGCGGTCCCGCAGGCCACAGCGTTCGGCGGACGTGGGCTTGCCCAACCATGCGCCGGGATTCGGCAGGGCGCGGTACTCGTTGTCGATCCCCGCCCCGGCGTAGGCCGGTACCATGCCGCCCACGAGCAGCAGCGCGGCCAACAGGGCGGTGAGCAGGGCCGGACGACGCATGACAGTTCGCATGAGGCCACGATAGATGCTGCGCGTGACGCGCGGTCGGCCTATGGGCGAACAACCGACGACGCCGCTCCCCGCCCCTCGCGGGCCCGGCGCCCATGCGCGGGATGTCCCGGGCTCCGGGCGGTGCGGCGGGCGACGTCGCCGGCTCGGTGTGCGAGCGGAACGTCACCCACTCCGGGTGCTGCGGCTCCCGACGTGGTCGGCTCAGTGCGCGGCCCCGACACTGCCGGCTCAGCGCGCTCGCGGGTGGGACGTCGCGTAGACCTCGCGCAGGGACTCCACGGACACGCGCGTGTAGATCTGGGTCGTGGCCAGGGAGGCGTGACCCAGCAGTTCCTGCACGACTCGCAGGTCCGCGCCGCCCTCGAGCAGGTGCGTGGCGAACGAGTGGCGCAGCGTGTGCGGCATGATCCGCTCCTCCTGGTGGATCGTGCGCGCGGCGTCCTTGACCATGTTCCACGCCGTCTGCCGCGAGATCCGCGTGCCGCGAGCATTGAGGAACACCGCCGGGCTCCCCCGACCGTGCCGCGCCAACTCGGGGCGGGCCCGGACAAGGTAGCGGTCCAGGGCCGCCACGGCGAACGATCCCACGGGCACGAGCCGTTGCTTGGCGCCCTTGCCCGTCACACGGATCAGGGCGAGGTCCTCGTCGTGCAGACCGGCGAGGTCGTCCACGTCCAGTGCGACGGCCTCGGAGATACGCGCGCCCGTGGCGTACAGCAGTTCGAGGAACGCCCGGGCCCGCAGTCCCGCGGGTGTGTCCGGGTCCGGGGCGGCCAGGAGGTTCTCGACCTCCGTGACGCCGATGGCCTTGGGCAGCCGCTGCGGCGGCATGGGCGGGCTCACGCGGGACGCGACGTCCGAGTCGACGCTCGACTCCGTGACCCAGAACGCGTGGGCCCCCCGCACCGCCGCGAGCACCCGCGCACTGCTGCGCGCGGACAGCGCCGGGTGGCCGGCGTCGCCCTCGCGGATGCTCCGCACGAACGCCCGCACGTGATCGGCCGTGATGTCCCTGGGCACGCGCACGTGCGCGGCGGTCGCCGTGAGGTGCTGCAGGTAGCGCGCGAGGTCCCGGCGGTACGCGCTCACAGTGTTCGCTGCGAGTCCGCGCTCGACCACGAGATGGTCCAGGTAACGCGCCACGGCCCGCCGCAGTTCCGGTGCGGCCTCCGCCTCGGTCGTCGAGTCCGACGGCGCCGCACCCGCCCTCGGTCCCCCGTCCACGATCGGCAGTGGTTCGGTGATGGGACCGTGCGGCTCGAGGGAGTCGTTCACCCCTCGTGCCGCGGCCGCGAGGTCCATTCGGCGTCCGGTGCGCGCAGCGTGGCCCAGTCCCGGGACCGCGCGATGTGCGTGGCGAGGATGCCGAGCGTGGCCGTAGGGGACGTGATCCGCCCGGCCATGACCGCGGCCACGGCGTCGTCGAGGTCCGCGAAACCAGCCACGATCTCCGCCTCCTCGCCCTCGCGTTCGAACCGCTCGGACTCGGGGACCTCGCTCAGGTCACGGGCCAAGAAGATCCGGTTGGCCTCCGCCGAGGAGCCCGGCGAGTTGTCGAAGTCCACGAGCGTGTGCCAGGTCCGGGCCGTGAGATCCGCTTCCTCGCCCAGCTCGCGCTGGGCCGCCTGCAGCGCGGGTTCCCCGGACACGTCGAGCAGCCCCGCTGGGATCTCCCACATCCGCTTGCGCACGGGGTGGCGGTACTGGTTGATGAGCAGGATCCGTTCCTTCTCGTCCAGCACGACCACGGACACCGCCCCCGGGTGCGTGATGAACTCCCGGGTCAGCGGTTCCTCCTGGCCCGCCATGCGGAAGGACTCGCTGCACACGTCCCAGATGGCGCCGTCGTAGACGGTCCGCGAATCCGTGACGGTGTGCGGATCCGGGCGATCCGTCAGCTGCTCGGCGGTGATGCTCGTGTACTCCACGGCTCAGCCCTTGGCCTGGACGCCCCGGCGCTCGAGAGCGGCCTTGACGAGACCGTCGAACAGCGGATGTGGACGGGTCGGGCGGGAGGCCAGCTCGGGGTGTGCCTGCGTGGCCACGTAGTAGGGGTGCTCCTCACGGGGCAGCTCCACGAATTCCACGAGCGTGCCCTCCGGGGACGTGCCCGAGATCCGCAGCCCGGCCTCCGAGAGGGCGTCGCGGTACGCGTTGTTGACCTCGTAGCGGTGGCGGTGACGCTCGGAGACCTCCGTGGCACCGTAGGCCTCGGCCACCACGGAACCCTCGGCCAGCGCGGCGGGGTACAGGCCCAGACGCATGGTGCCGCCCAGGTCACCGGCGCCCTCCACGAACTGCTTCTGCTCCTCCATGGTCGCGATCACGGGAGTGTCCGTGTCCGGGTCGAACTCGGTGGAGGAGGCGTTGGGCAGGCCCACGACGTCGCGCGCGTACTCGATGACCATGCACTGCAACCCGAGGCACAGCCCCAGGGTGGGCACCTTGTGCTCACGGGACCAGCGCAGGGCGCCGAGCTTGCCCTCGAGCCCACGGATGCCGAAGCCCCCGGGGATCAGGACGGCGTCCACGTCACCGAGTTCGCGCTGGGCGCCCTCTGGGGTGTCGCACAGGTCGGAGGCGACCCACTTGATGTGCACGCGGGCGTTGTTCGCGAATCCACCGGCCCGTAGCGCCTCGGACACGGACAGGTACGCGTCCGGGAGGTCGATGTACTTGCCCACGAGCGCGACCGTCACGTGGTGCTCGGGCTCGTGCACCGCGGTGAGCAGGCGGGACCACTGTCGTAGATCGGCGTCCTGGTAGTCCAGACCCAGGTAGTCCAGGATGTAGGTGTCCAGACCCTGGCTGTGCAGGGTGTTGGGAATGTCGTAGATGCTGGGGGCGTCCGCGCACGAGATCACGGCGTCCAGGTCCACGTCGCACGCGGCACCGATCTTGCGCAGCATCGCGTCCGGGACGTCCCGGTCGCAGCGCAGCACGAGGGCGTCGGGCTGGATGCCCAGACCGCGCAGCGAGGCCACGGAGTGCTGGGTGGGCTTGGTCTTGAGCTCACCGGACGGGCCGATGAACGGGATCAGGGACACGTGCAGGTAGAACACATTGCGCCGACCCACGTCCTGGCGCACCTGGCGCGCGGCCTCGATGAAGGGCTGGGACTCGATGTCACCGACCGTGCCGCCGATCTCGGTGATGATGATGTCCGGGGCGTTCTCGTCCTCGGCGCGGCGGCGCATCCGGCGCTTGAGCTCGTCCGTGATGTGCGGGATGACCTGCACGGTGTCACCCAGGTACTCGCCGCGGCGTTCCTTGGCGATCACCGTGGAGTACACCTGACCGGTGGTCACGTTCGCGGAGGCGTCCAGGTTCTCGTCCAGGAAGCGCTCGTAGTGACCGATGTCCAGGTCCGTCTCGGCGCCGTCGTCCGTGACGAAGACCTCACCGTGCTGGAAGGGGTTCATGGTTCCGGGATCCACGTTGAGGTACGGATCCAATTTCTGCATGGTCACGGACAGGCCGCGCGAACGCAGAAGCATCCCGAGTGAGGACGCGGTGAGCCCCTTGCCGAGGGACGAGGCCACACCTCCCGTGACGAAGATCTGTCGGGTCACCTTGCCGTCGTTCTTTTCTGTGCCTGCCTCGTGGGCGGCGTCCTGAGCATTCACCACGGGATTCGAGCCTACCATTCGTGTCTCGTCGGGGCGTTGGGGGTCGTCGGTCATGCGGTGGCGTCCCGCATGAGTTCTCGCGCGTGTTCGCGGGCCGCACGGGAGTCCTCGTGGCCCGCGAGCATGCGGGCCAGCTCCACCACGCGTTCCTCGTCCGTGAGCACTTTCACGTCCGAGACGCTCGAGTCCGAGGACTTGGTCACCAGGATGTGCTGATCCGCGAACGCAGCGACCTGGGGAAGGTGGGTCACCACGAGCACCTGCACGTTCTTGGCGAGCATCTTCAGCCGCCGGCCGATCTCTACGGCAGCCTTGCCGCCCACACCGGAATCGACTTCATCGAACACGAACGTAGGCACGGGGTCCACCTCGGAGAGCACCACCTCGAGCGCGAGCATGATGCGCGAGAGCTCACCACCGGAGGCACCCTTGCCCAGCGGGCGGGGTGTGGCCTGCGGGTGGGGCGCGAGCATGAACTCGATCGTGTCCCTACCGTCGTCCGTGAAACGCTCGGAGGGTTCCACCGCCACCACGAGGGACGCGTTGGGCATGGCCAGCGCGCTCAGTTCCTCGCTCACGGCGCCCGCGAGTTTTTTGGCGGCCACCCGTCGCAGCTCCAACAGCCTGGTCGCGTGCTTCACGAGGGCCGCATGCAGGCTCTCGCCCTCCGCGCGCAGTTGTTCCTCGCGTTGGGGGTCCACCACGAGCCCCTCGAGCCGGGTTCGGGCCTCGTCCGCCCAGGACAGCACTTCGTCGATGCTCGCACCGTACTTCTTGGTCAGCGCGCGCAGGGCACTGCGGCGGGCCTCGACCTCGGCGAGCCGCGCGGGGCCGTCCTCGTCCAGACCGCTCGCGTATCCCGAGAGGTCCGCGGCGACGTCGGCGGCGACCACGGTCAGCTCCCGCACCCGGGTGGCCAGGGCCACGAGTTCGGGGTCGGACTCCGCCACGAGGTCGAGCGCCTGTTGCGCGTGGGACAGCAGGGCGACGGCGTTGAGGTCCGGTTCGTCGTCCGCGTCGGATCCGCTCAGGGCTCCGTGGGCGGACAGTGCCGCACCGCGCAGGGCCTCGAGGTTAGTGAGCTTCTCGCTCTCCGCGTCCAACTGGGCGTCCTCGCCCGGAACGGGCTCCACGGCGTCGATCTCCTCGAGCGCGGTGGTCAACGCCTGGGCCTGCAGCGCTCGTTCGCGGGAGTTTTCCTTGGCCACGTGCAACGTGGCCACGACCTCCCGGTAGCGCGCGAGTTTGCCGCGGTAGGTGGCGAGCTCCTCGGCAACGTCCGCGCCGGCGTAGTCGTCGAGCGCCGTGCGCTGGGCCGCCGGGGACTTCAGGCGTAGCTGGTCGGACTGCCCGTGGACGGCCACGAGGGTCTCACCGACGGTGCCGAGCGTGCCCACCGGTGCGGAACGGCCGCCCACATGGGCGCGACTGCGCCCCTCGGCCGAGACGGTGCGGGAGAGCAGGACCAGGGACTCCTCGGTGCCATTGACCGTCTCGCTGTCCACCGCACCACCGGATTCCTCCACGAGCGCCACAGCGGCGTGGTCCGACGGCACCCGCACGGTGGCTTCCGCTAGCGCCTTGGTGCTGCCCGAGCGCACGGACCCGGCGTCCGCGCGGTTGCCGAGCAGCATGCCGAGCGCAGTGACCACCATGGTCTTCCCCGCGCCGGTCTCACCCGAGAGGATCGACAACCCGGGGCCCAGGGGCAGGACGGCGTCCGTGATGACGCCGAGGTCGTGGATGTGGATCTCCTCGATCATGACCGGGAGGTCCCGTCCGGTCGGTCGCCGGTCCGGTCACCGGTCGAGGGGCCGCCATCGAGCCAGGGCGCGTCGTTGTGGTGCGGGATCTCCCGGCCCACGCTGAGCTTGAGTTGTTCCTCGTCCTGAGCGACCACCTTGGTGGTGGGCTGCACGACAGACAGGGCCGAGGTGAGGGCCTCGAGCTGTTCCTTGGGCATGGGGCCACGCCATCCGGCGATCGGCAGTTCGAACTTCTTGACGAGGCGTTCGGAGAACGGGGTCGCGTGCATGCGGGCCAGGTTCACTGACTTCTCGGACCGGCGCACCTCGATGCGCGATCCCGGGGGCAGGTCTACGGTTCGCCGTCCGTCGCACCACAGGACACCGCGGGCATCCGTGCGGGTGAGCACCTCCACGGCCATCATGGAGCGCGGGGAGATCACAAGGGGGCGGGAGAACAGGGCATGGGCGGACAGCGGGACCATGAGCAGGGCCTCGACCTCCGGCCAGACCACGGGACCACCCGCGGAGAACGCGTAGGCCGTGGAGCCGGTGGGGGTGGCCATGACCACGCCGTCACACCCGAACGTGGACAGCGGCCTGCGGTCCACCTCCGTGACGACCTCGATCATCTTCTCCCGGTTGCCCTTCTCCACGGAGGCCTCGTTGAGCGCCCACGTGTGCAGGACTTTTTGGCGCTGCTCCCACACGGTGATGTCCAGGGCCATGCGCCGCTCCACCGTGTAGCGACCGTCGACGATGGCCTCCACGGTCTCGCTCAGCGCGGAACGCTCGGACTCAGCGAGGAAGCCCACGTGACCCAGATTGACGCCCAGCAGAGGGGTGTCCACTCCGCGCACCAGTTCCGCCGCGCGCAGGATGGAGCCATCACCGCCGAGCACCATGACGATCTCGATCTCGCGCAGCGCCACGTCCTCCTCGAGGATCTCCACGGGTGCCATGTCCGACCCGTCCGCACGCAGGGCCTCGAGGTCCGGGCGGCAGAGGACGGGTACGAGCCCGGCGTCGTGCAGTTGTTCGCAGGACTGGCGGGCCGCTTCCTTGGCCTCGTGCCGCCCCGTGTGGGTCATCACCAAGATTTTCCGGCTCACGAGCTGAAGACCATCCTCCTGCGATCGACTCCCACGGTGGGCTGACTCAGCCAACACTACGCGAGCGCCCCGACGCGGTCAGTGCTTCGGGCTGCGGCACCACACGAAGAACTCCACGTTGCCGTCCTGGCCCGGCAGCGGACTGGGCGCCGTGCCGAGGACCTCGAGCCCGACGTCGCGCGCGCACGCCCGTACGCGCTCCACCGCCGCTTCCCGCGCGGCGTCGGACGTCACGACGCCGGTGCGGGACAGCGCGTGCGCCCCCACCTCGAACTGGGGTTTGACCATGAGCAACAGGTCCCCTCCACGCTCCGTGGCCGCCGCGAGCGCAGGGACCACGAGGGTCAGGGAGATGAAAGAGAGGTCGCACACCGTGAGTTGGGCGGGGCCGCCGATCTCGGCGGAATCCAGGTAGCGCACGTTGAGCCCCTCGTGGACCCGGACGCGGGGGTCCACGCGCAGTTCGGGGACCAATTGGTCGTGCCCCACGTCCACCGCCACGACCTCGCGCGCACCACGGCGCAACAGGACGTCCGTGAACCCTCCGGTGGACGCCCCCGCATCCAGACAGCGCTTGCCCGCGGGGTACACGTCCGGGAACCGTTCGAGCGCGCCGGCCAGTTTGTGCCCGGCGCGGCTCACGTACTCCTCGCCCTCGGCTGCCGCGACCTCGAGCGTAGCCTCCGAGGTGACCACGGCGGAGGGTTTCGTGGCCGCGAACCCGTTCACACTCACGCGCCCGGCCTTGATCAGAGCGGCGGCCACGGTGCGGGACCGGGCGAGACCGCGCGCGGTCAGCGCCCGGTCGAGCCGATCGTTCACGGGTGCTCCCGCTCCCCCGCGGCGTCCGACCCAGGCTCCGTCACGGAGTCGATGAGCCCGGCGGGCAACGAACCCGGCGACGCGTTGAGGATCCGCTCCAGTTCCTCGTGCAGGACCTCGTACGCCGCCGCCTGTTCCGTGACGGGGAGCGCGGCGATGTTTGCTTCACGCGCGAGCACGCGGTCCACGGGGTCCAGGCCGGTGTGCGGGGGCTCGGGGTGTTCCTCGTTCACGCGGGGTCCTGCCACGTCAGCGACGGTTCGTGAGCGACGTCGACGTCGGGATGGGCGGCCCACCACGCGGCGCACGCAGCGCGCCAACCGTCCAGGCTGTCGCGAGGCGCGGTGACCGTCACGGCGGTGCTGTCGGTCTCCGCGACGGCCTCGCGGCACCGCGCGCGGAACCGGTCGCCGTCGTGCGTGACGTCCACCCGGGGATACGGTTCGAACAGCTCACGCAGGTTCCCCAGGAAGTAGGTGGGGCGCTGGGACGTGCACGCGGCGAGCACCGAACGCGGCGAGTCCACCCCCGTGAACACCTCGATCCCGGGCATGCCCGCGTTGTTGGCCCCGAGGATGTCGGTGTCCAGCCGGTCCCCCACGACTGCGGGGTTGCGGGCGCCGACGCGCTCGGCCGCCTCGCGGAAGATGGGGGCCTCGGGTTTGCCCGCGACCACGGGTTCCCGGCCCGACGCCGCGGCAACAGCGGCCACGAGCGTCCCGTTGCCGGGGGCGATCCCCCGTTCCTTGGGGATGGTGCGGTCGGTGTTGGTCGCGCACCACAGCACGGCGTCGTCCGCGAGGGTGAAGGCGGCCTCGGCGAGGTGCTCCCATCCGATGTGCGGGTCGAAGCCCTGCACCACGGCCTCCGGTTGCTCGTCCTGGGAGGTCACGGGGGTCAATCCCACGGCGCGGATCTCGTCCGCGAGCGCCTGCGCCCCCGTGATCAACACTTTCGCCGACCGCGGGAGCCGCTCCGCCAGCAAAGCCGCGGCCGCTTGGGCGGAACTCACCACGTCCTGCGTCCGAGCGGGAGCGCCGAGGGACGAGATGTGCTCGGCCACCGCTTCGGGGGATCGGGATGCGTTGTTGGTCACGTACATCACCGCGCGCCCCGAGTCCTTCACTCGCTTGAGGCTCTCCGGGGCGCCGTCGATCGCGTGCGGTCCCGCGTAGACCACACCGTCCAGATCGCACAGCAAGGCGTCGAACCGTTCGATGAGCGTCGCGTCCTCGCTCCCCTCCTCGCGGGCGGGATCAGTTGCGGTCATGACCGGTGTCCGTCCCGTGCTCGCCGTCGGCGCTCTCGGCGGGTGCGTGGTTGTCGGCTGACGCGTCACCCGGGGCGGCCGCGTCGTCCGACGGCGCTGTCTCCTCCGGCGCAGGGGCCGCCTCCTCGTCGGTGTCCGTGCTCACTTCGGGGGCGTCATCACTGGGGCGGTCCGCGCTGTGTCGCTTCTGGGCCTCCCGGACGGTGCGCCGAGCGTCGTCCTCGTCCAGGTCGTCACCCAGGTCCACGATCTCGGGCTCGGAGAACTGGCCCATGCCCAGCGCCGCCTCCGCGACGATGGCCTGGCGATCCCACGACATGGCCTCGCTGTCGCGACCCACCGCGCGCAGGGCGTCCGCGTACGCGCGGAAAAGTTTGGGGCTGTAGGAGAACCCGCGGTTCTTGTCGAGCTGGGGGATCTCGAGCGCCGCGAGCGCGGCCTGTTCGTCACCGGCGTCGGCGTGGATCCCGGACACGACCATGGCGAGCTCGGCCTTGCCCTCGGCGTCCAGCGCATCAGCGGCATCCGAGATGGCCTCTTCCATGGCCTTGTCCACGCGGCCCAGGGCACGCTGGGCGTCCACCATGAGCGGCAGGTGTGCCTGCGAACCGGAGATCCGCCGGTGGGTGCGCAACTCCTTCAGGGCGAGCGCGTAGTCACCGGCCGCGTACGCCGCGATCCCGGCAACCTCGCGCACAGCGCCGATCCGCCCCGCCTTACGCACGGCGGCGTTGGCGTGTTCAAGGGCGAATTCGGGATCGTCGTCGAGATAGCGCGCCGCCATCACGAGGTGCTTGGACACCCGCTCGGCATTGCTCGCCTCGAGGGCCTGCAGTTCCCGGCGCACGGTCCGGTCGATCTCCCGACCCGTGACGTCCGCGTCGATGTCCGGGGCCACGAACCGCGGCTGGGCATCTCGGCGGTCATCGCGCTCGGGGCCACGTGCGTCACCGCGCCGGTCGTCACGGTAGTCGCGGCGCTCGTCGCGCGCTCCGAAGCCGCGCCCGCCGCCCTGGCGAGCCCGGTCACCGCCCCGGCCCGCGAAGCCCCCGTCCCGGCGATCCCGGTCCCCGCGATCATCACGTCGCCCAAAACCACCATCACGACGGTCGTCCCGACGTCCATAGCCGCCCTCACGACGGTCCCGGTCACCACGCTCGTCCCGACGCCCGTAGTTGCCCTCACGCCTGTCGTCCCGACGACCGTAGCCGCCCCGTTCCTCACCACGAGCGCCGTCGCGCGGACCGCGTCGATCGTCGTCACGGCGGTAGCCGCCTCGCCGGTCATCATTCCTGCGCTCGTCACCGCGCCCGCCGTAACTCCCCGCCCGCTCGTCCCGGCCCCGGTAGCCGCTGCGAGCGTCGTCGCCGGATGAACGGCGTCCGCTGCCGCCTCGGCCGCCGAAACCGTCCCGATCTCCGGGACGGCCCCCCGAGCCCCTGCGGTACGAGGAGCGATCGGAGCCACGGCGATCCGTGCCCCGACGATCGTCGTCGCCCCGGGAGAACCGGCGGTCTCCCCCACCGCGGGAGGAACCGCGCTCGTCACGGCCCCACCGGCCGCCGCGGTCACCCCCGCCGCGTCGACGATCGGAACGATCGTGGGAACCGTGCTGTTCAGATTCGCTCAAGGGGTGTCTCCTACTGCGGCCTGCGGCCATGGTGCGGGGGCGGGATCTGGCACCGCCGGATGTTCTCGAAGAGCATTCTACAAACGGTGCGCGGAGCACTCCCAACGCCATGGACGGGACGGTCGCGGGACTCGAACGGGACGCGGCGGGATGATCCGCGCGCGGAGTGAACCGCAGGAGGGTGGGCGCCGTACATAATGAAGCATGCGTTTGAGATCCCTCTCCAAAAACCTGCTTCTGCGGGTCCTCGTGGCCATCGTCATGGGCGTCGTCTTCGGCCTCTTCTTCCCGGAATGGCTCGCACGGGTGTTCATAACCTTCAACGGCATCTTCAGCCAGTTCCTGGGGTTTCTGATCCCCCTGATCATCGTGGGCCTCGTGACACCGGCCATTGCGGATCTGGGGCGGGGCGCGGGCAAGTGGTTGGCTGTGACGGCGGCCATCGCGTACGGGTCCACCATTTTCGCCGGTCTCCTGGCGTTCCTCGTGGCCAAAGCGAGCTACCCGTGGCTGCTGGGCGGTGACAGGTCCGTCAACGGGCTGGAGAACCCGGAGGACCACGCCCTGAGCGGGTTCTTCGAGATCACCATGCCACCCGTGTTCGACGTGATGACAGCTCTCATCCTGGCCTTCTGCATCGGCGTGGGGATCACGTTCGTCAAGGGCAACTCCCTGCACCGCGGGTTCGGGGAGCTGCGCACGATCGTGATGCGGATCGTGGAGAAGATCATCATCCCGCTGTTGCCCGTCTACATCTTCGGCATGTTCCTGAGCCTCACCATGAACGGGCAGATCGTCCTGGTGATCTCCACCTTCCTGCGCGTGGTGATCCTGGCGTTCATCATGACCGTGGTGATCCTGATCATCCAGTACTGCGTGGCGGGCCTCGTGGCCAAGCGCAACCCGTTCGTGATGCTCAAGAACATGCTCCCGGCGTACGCCACGGCGCTGGGCACGTCATCGTCCGCGGCGACCATCCCCGTGACCTTGGAATGCACCAAGCGCAACGGCGTGGACGAGCGCGTCGCCGGGTTCACCATTCCCCTGTGCGCCACGATCCACCTCTCCGGGTCCACCATGAAGATCGTGCTGTTCTCCCTGGCGATCATGACCATCTCGGGGATGCCCATCAACACGTGGCAGTACATCGGGTTCATCCTGCTGCTGGGCGTGACCATGGTCGCCGCGCCCGGTGTCCCCGGCGGCGCGATCATGGCCGCGGTCGGCATCCTGCAGTCCACCCTGGGCTTCGACGAGACCGCCGTGGGGCTCATGATCGCCACCTACGTGGCCATCGACTCGTTCGGCACCGCATGTAATGTCACCGGCGACGGCGCCATCGCCGCCGTCATGGACCGCATGCTCAAGGACAAGAGCGGGCGCCTGCGTGACGCCCCCGCGGAGTCGACCGTCTGACCATCTCGTGCGGACCTCGCAGCCCGCACCTGCGATCCATAACGACGGCGCGTCGCACGGTGCGACGCGCCGTCGTCATCTCGTGGCCGGGTGCCGGTACGGGTGGCCCGCTCAGGGAACACCCGCTCAGGAGACCCCGGTGATCACGGAGAGTCCCGCCGAAGCGAGGCCGGCGAACAGGACACCCCACAGCACGATCGAGATGCACTGCCAGAAGATGATCTTCCCCTTGGCCACGCCAGCCCCGGCCATCATGGACGAGGTGATCTGACTGGGCAGCACGGCCTGACCCAGGATTGACACCCCGGCCACCCCGTACTTCTCGAACATCCTCACGAAACGCTGCTGACGTTTGCTCGGCTCCTTGCGCTCGTCCCGATTGCGCGTGAAGAACTTCCGGTCCCGCTCCGCGAACAGGACCAACAGGGTCATGGAGACGATGTTGCCGATCACGGCGAAGAGCACCGCCATCACGGGATGGATCCCCGCGATGACCCCCACCGCCGAGGCCCCGTAGGACTCGATGAACGGGATCGCCCCGCCCAGCATCAGGAACAGGGCCTGAACGGTCTGCCCCGCGGCCTCCACATTCTCCTGCAACCACTGCATGGCGTTCTTCCTCTCCTCCGGCGGGTGCTTGAGCGCCGCGCTGTGGACGTGTGTTCGGGCTGTCGTGCCCTTCTGCCCACCACTCTTCCGCGCGGGGACCGTTCGCGGCAGTGAGCCCGCGTCACCACCTTGGCCACGGATGTCATCAGCCCACATGACATGTGTCATATCCGGATCACCCGGCCCCTAGGGTGGAGGCATGTCGGCGATCCCTACGTCCGCGCCGGTCCACGGCGCAGAACAGCACGAGCTCGACCTCGCGCGGCAACGCCGGAACATGAGCCTGGTGTGGTGGAGCACCTACCTCACGCTGGTGGGCATCCTGCTCTACGTGTTCTTCCTGAACTTCGCGGCCATCGCGTTCAGGCCATCGGCGGCCGCGTACGTCACGACGGGGATCATCGGCGTGACGAGCCTGCTGTGCTGGGCTGCAGGGCTGTTGCGGATTCGTCGGGGTGTGAGTCGGGCAGCCGTGTTGACTCCTTTCATGGGTGTGGCTGCGATCCTGGGGATTGTGTGCGCCGTTCTCGCGGCGAGCGTCGGCCCCCGAGGGGTTTACGCCGCACTCCCCCTGGCCGTAGTGGTCATGACGGCCGGCCTGCAGCCCGAGCACCGCTGGCGCTGGTTGTTCCTCGTGGCCGCTGCGATCCCGCCCGTGTACCTCTTGGTCTGTTGGGCCATGGGGGTGATGAACCCGACCGCGATGGACGTCGCCATGACCATCCAGTACGCGGGGATCGTCCTGCTCGCCATCCCCTCCTCGTTGTGGGTCTGGGGCGTCATGCTACAGCTGGAGGCCGCTCAGCGCCGTGCCGCGGACCTGGCCATCGCGAACGAGCGGCTGCGCTTCGCGGCGGACCTGCACGACGTCCAGGGGCATCACCTGCAGGTCATCAGCCTCACCACGGATCTCGCGGCCCGCCTGCTCGGCAAACAGCAGTACGACGCCGCCCGCGAGCAGGTCCTCGCGGCTCACGCAGGCGCGCAGGAAGCCCTGCGTGACACACGCTCCCTGGTCCAGGGTTATCGCTCCACCACTCTCGTGGACGAGCTCGAGAACGCGTCCTCCGTTCTCGGCGCGGCCGGGATCCACACGGACGTGGACCTGCCCCCGATGCTGCGGACTTGGGCCGGTCGCTCACGACCCTTCCCCGACTCCACCGAGGACGGCCGCGGTGACACCGTCACGAGCAATGTGCTGGGCCTCGTTGTGCGGGAGGGAACGACCAACATCCTGCGGCACTCCCACGCCTCCTCCGCGCGGATCTCGCTGCGTTTGATCTCGTCCACGGGTCGTGACGACGACGCCGAACCCACCGGTCGTGCCGCACGGCGCCGACGCCTGCCGGGCGGGGGCGCTCATCTCGAACTCGTCATCCACAACGACGGCGCGTCCCCGTCCTCGGAATCCACGCCGGACGCCTCCACCGGGAACGGATTGGCGGGGCTGCGTGAACGACTGTCGGCGCTGGGAGGCACGCTCACGTACACCTTCGATCCCGCGCACGCCGGTTTCACCCTGACCGCGCGCGTGCCCATGACACGAGACGACCATGAATGACGAGCGGATCACGATCCTTCTCGCGGACGACGAGCACCTGATCCGCGGGGCCCTTGCTGCCCTGCTGCGCCTCGAGGACGACTTCGACGTGGTGGCCGATGTCGCAGACGGGGCCGAGGCTCTACGGGCGGCTCAGCAGCACTCCCCCACTGTGTGCATCCTGGACCTGGAGATGCCGCCCACGGATGGCGTGGACACGGCGCAGCGCATCGTGAGCTCGGTGGACACCCGCATCCTCATGGTCACGCGCCACGCCCGTCCCGGAGTACTGCGCCGCACCCTGTCTGCGGGCGTGTCCGGGTTCCTCCCCAAGTCCACGCCCTCCGAGAAGCTGGCCCAGGTGGTGCGGGACATCGCGGCCGGCAAGCGGTACGTGGATCCAGAAATCGCCGCCAGTGCGCTATCGGGCTCCGCATGTCCTCTGAGTGACCGGGAACTGGACGTGCTGCGTGAATCCGCGCAGCAGCCCACTCTCGCGGACGCGGCTGCGGCCCTGCATCTCGCACCGGGAACCGTCCGGAACTACGTCTCCTCGGCCCTGGCCAAGTTGCACGTGTCCACCCGTCAAGAGGCCGTGCAGCGGGCATGGGACGAGGGATGGATCTGAGAGTGAGAGAGCGTGACGCTGTCAACTCCCATCGGGGCGCGGCAGAAGAACCCGATCCAGTGGTGGCCCGAACGAACCCATCGCCGCTGGCGCCAGGGTGAAGCCCACCGTGGCGTTTACAGTGCACGATCTCCTCGCCCAGCGGGACGTGCAGCGTGCACTTATCCACGGACACTGTTTCGACCTCGCGCACCCTGCCCCGTGGAAGCATCGCCTTGCTGAGCCGAACCTCGCCGCGATGTGGGAGAACTATCGTAAGTGGGATACCGACGGGCGCACTCTATGAACAAAGCCCCCCGAGGAGTATTCCTCGGGGGGCTTTATGTGCGTTTAGGTGTGTTAAATGGTGGGAGGCCGCGCCCCCTAAGGGGGTGCGGCCTCGACCACGTCTTTCTTTCATGTTAATCCCGGCGGTGTCTTACTCTCCCACACCCTTCCGAGTGCAGTACCATCAGCGCT
>NZ_JAVKPU010000014.1:0-71246 GCF_040981025.1 Kocuria sp. CPCC 205261
ACCGGCAGCCAGCGAGATCCTCACCGCCACCGGCACCGAATGGCCAACACACTAAATTGGCACGACTCGGGTCACCCCGGAAGGCTGACCGCGCCGTCGTCCGAGGTGGCCAGACCGTCCGCGAGCAGTCCGTTCAACGCACGCTCCCGTTGTTCGGCGGGCGCGGGCAGCCGCCACAGGGCCCCGAGCCGTTCGATCACCACAGCGGGCGGGGCCGCGTGCTCCCCGGCGATCTGTTCCGAGCCCGCGAGGTCCGTGAGCAGCAAGTGCGCGGGAACGGGCTCGTCCGCGGCGCGCAGCACCGCCATCATGGCCCCGCGGACCTGGCGGTCCGTGCCGTGCCACAACTGGCCCCTGGGCGTCTCCTGCGCGGGAGGGCTGCCAGCCGCGACCCACGCGCAGTCCCACCGCACGGGGCACTCGTCGCAGCGCGGGGAACGCGTGGTGCAGATCAGTGCCCCCAGCTCCATCACGGCCTGGTTCCACGCGACCGATTCCGCGACGTCCTGCGGCAGGACGTCCTGCGCCAACCGGGTCTCCGCCGCGGTGAGGGAACGGGACGGCAGGGCCCGCCCGGAGAACACCCGGGCCTCGACCCGGCGGATGTTCGTGTCCACGACCGTGTGGCGCTGACCGAACGCGAACACGGCCACTGCCGCCGCGGTGTACGCGCCGATCCCGGGCAATGCCAACAGCTGTGCGTGGTCCTCGGGCACCCGCCCGTCGTGCTCTGCGGCGATGTTCTGGGCAGCCGCTTGCAGCCGCAGCGCGCGGCGCGGGTAGCCGAGCCTGTCCCACGCGCGCAGGACCTCCGCGGGCGACGCCGCCGCGAGATCGCCCGGTTCCGGCCACTGTTCGAGCCACCGGCGCCACACCGGCAGGACGCGCCCCACCGGGGTCTGCTGCAGCATGATCTCGCTCACGAGAACCTGCCACGGTGTGCGTTCGGGCGCGCGCCACGGCAGGTCGCGGGACGCCCGCCGGTACCACTCGATCACGGCTGCGTGAATGCCGTGAAGTCGCTCGTTGCGGGCTGGTGTGCGGCTCGAGTTCATAACTGTCCACGGTAGCCTGGAGACCATGGCTTCCGGTTCCGAACAGCACGATCCCCCCACGTCCCCCGCGGAATCCGCGGACACCGGGGGCAGGCTCCCGGAGCACGTTTACCGGCGACGCCGCATGGTCGCGCTCGCCGTGATCGTCGTCCTGGTCCTGGCCCTGCTGTGGGCAGTGGTCTCGGGCGTGCGCGCACTCACGGCACCGGACGCCGACGACACGAATGCCACGCAGCAGCCCGACGCCGCGGCGCAGCCGAGCACGGATCCCCAGAACAAGTTCGCGGACTTCACTGCCCGGCCCACACCGTCCGGGTCTGGTGCACCCGGCGCGTCCGGCAGCCCGAGTGCGAGCAGTACGGCGGCGCCGGAATGCGGCGCGGATCTGGCGGTGAGTGCCGCGACCGACGAACAGAGTTACGCGGCGGGCCAGAACCCGGTGCTTGAACTGACCCTCGAGAACAAGGGCCAGCATCCGTGCCGCGTGGACGCCGGTAGCAATCACATGGCCTTCGTGGTGACCTCCGGTGCGGACACCGTCTTTGATTCACGGCACTGCGCGGCAGCCGGTGAGGACCGTCAGATCACCCTGGACACGGGGCAGAAGGAGACCGCACGGCTCACGTGGAACCGGGTGCGCACCGCGGAGGGCTGCCCGGCCGGCCAGTCCGAGGCGCTCGCCGGGTACTACAACCTCACGACGTCGCTCGGGGACGTCGCGAGCCAGCAGGCCGTTTTCAGCCTGCAGTAAGTGGGCGACGGGCGGCTCGCGCAGATCCACTGGCGACGGCGGTCCCGGGGCTCGCGCGGCCGGCTGGCGGCCCTCGAGGTGACCATCGGTGGGCGATGCCCGGGCGGTGCACGGGCCGCGTCCGCGACCGGGCCACCCGGACTGCTACATGAACCGTTCCAGCAGGCTCGTCTCGGCCATACGGGACAAGGACTCGCGTACGGTGCGGGCACGCTGCTCACCGATGCCCTCCACGGACATCAGGTCCTCGAGGTTCGCGGCCATGAGCGACTGCAGGCCGTCGAACTGGGCCACGAGCCGTTTCGCCACCGCACGCGGCATGGACTTGATGCCCTCGAGCAGCCGGTAACCGTGGGGGTGCAGGTCCACCTCCAAGTTGCCCTGCGGCCCGGTGAGACCCGCGGCCACCGCGACCCGCTGCAGATCGATCAGTTCTGTGGACGACAACCGGGCGAGCCGGTCCAGGGACTCCGCGATCACCTCGGGCGTCGTGGCCTCGGGCAGGTAGTCCCGCAGGACTACGCCGGGCCCCGGTCCCGTCCCGGCCGTGAGCTCCTCGAGCTGCAGGGAGATCAGACGCCCGTCCGAGCCGAGTTCCAGGACGTACCACCCGATCTCGTCCGAGATCCTGCGCACCATCTCCATCCGCTGCAGCGTCAGGGCCACGTCGCGGGCGGTCACGGCGGCTTCGATCTCGAGCGCCGAGAGGCTGCCCAGGACCTGCTCGAGGCGGTTGCTGTAGTGCTCCAGGGTCTGCAGGGCCTGGTTCGCGCGGGCCATGATGGCCTGAGAACCGTCGATCGCGTAGCGGTAATCGGCCACGTAGATCGTGATGACGCTCATGGACTGGCTGACCGAGATCACGGGAACACCGGTCTGCTTGGCGGTGCGCTCGGCGGAGCGGTGACGCGTGCCGGACTCCTGGGTGCGGATGGACGCGTCCGGCATGAGCTGGACCCCGGCCTTGAGGATGCGGGTGGCTTCCTTGTCGCACACGATCGCCCCGTCCATCTTGGCGAGTTCGCGCAACTTGGTGGGGGTGAATTCGGTGTCGATGTCGAACCCGCCCGAACACAGCGACTCCACGGAGCGGTCGAATCCGAGCACGATGAGCGCGCCCGTGCGGCCCCGGAGGATGCGCTCCAGCCCCGTCCTCAGTTCGGTACCGGGGGAGACCCTGGCCAGGGTCCGTCTCAGGGCAGTCTCGTGCGATTTCACCACGGCCTCATTCTATGTGCGCTCGCCCCGCCCGAAGGCCAACATGCCCCGCGTGGCATGTGTGTTCGGACTCGGCCTTGCCCCGGCGGACTCGGCCGTACGGCGTCGGACTCAGCCCTGCCGCGGCGGGAAGAGCAGCTCCATGGCCTGTGAGACGGTGGTGACCTCACGCACGGAGAAGCCCGGAGGGATCTTGCCGGGTCCGTTGGGGGATGCCGGGACCACGGCGTGGGTGAAGCCCAGCCGGGCGACCTCCTGGATCCTGCGGTTGATCTCGGGTACGGGGCGGACCTCACCGGCCAGTCCGATCTCCCCGAAGCACACGAGCCGCTGGGGCAGCGGTCGATCCTGGGCGGCGGACGCGAGCGCCATGCACACCGCGAGGTCCGTGGCGGGTTCGGTGAGCCGCACACCGCCCACGGTGGACACGTAGCAGTCCATGGTCGCGAGGGCCACGCCCGCCCGGCGCTGCAACACCGCGAGCAGCATGGCCACCCGGGAACCGTCCAGGCCGGAGGTGGCCCGTCGGGGTTGCGCGGTGCTGGACTTGTCCAGCAGGGCCTGGACCTCCGCGAGCAGCGGCCTGCGCCCCTCCACGGTGACGCTCAGACATGTTCCCGCGACCGGGACGGGGGTGCGGGAGACGAACAGGCCGGACGGGTCCGAGACCGAGCGGATACCGTTCTCCTCGAGATCGAAGCACCCGACCTCGTCCGTGGGGCCGAACCGGTTCTTCACGGCCCGCAAGAGGCGGATGCGCGAGTGTTTGTCCCCCTCGAACTGACACACGACGTCCACGAGGTGTTCGAGCAACCGGGGACCGGCGATCGAACCCTCCTTGGTCACGTGGCCCACGAGCAGGGTGGTCATGTTCCGGGTCTTGGCGGCGTGGATGAGGCTCGCCGCGACCTCCCGCACCTGGCTCACCCCGCCCGCCGAACCCTCGATCTCCGGGCTCGCGAGGGTCTGCACCGAGTCCACGATCAACAGTTCCGGTTTTAAGTCCTTGACCTGCGCGAGCGCCGCGGAGAGGTCGGTCTCCGCGGTGAGGTACAGCTTTTCCGAGAGTGCATCGATGCGCTCGGCCCGCAGTTTGACCTGCGCCGCGGACTCCTCCCCGGTCACGTACAACACGGTGCGGGGATCGGGCCCGCCCGCCACCTTGGCGGCTGCGTCCAGGAGCAGCGTGGACTTACCCACGCCGGGTTCCCCCGCGATCAGGATGACCGCACCGGGCACGAGTCCGCCGCCCAGGACGCGGTCGAACTCGGTGACGCGCGTGGGGGTGAAGCGGGCCACCGAGGAATCCACCTGGCCGATGGGTTGAGCGGGCACCGCCACGCTGGCCGCGGCCCGGGTGCGCCCGTGTTCCAGGTTCGTGGAGATCTCCTGCACGGTGCCCCAGGACTGGCACTCACCGCACCGGCCCACCCATTTGGCCGTGGTCCAGCCGCATTCCGTGCACCGGTAGGAGACGGACGGCTTCCTGGTCTTCGCGCTCATGCTGTCACCGTAGGGGGCGGATCTGACGCGCATAAGCGGCACGGATCCATGGCTCGGTCACCGACCGCCCAGCGTGGGCAGGTACCGGATCGCCTCCTCGTGGGTGAGACCGGTGGACTCCAACAGGTCCACGACCAACGGACGGATCAGCAGCACGAGTGCCTCGCCCTCCATGGTCCGCACCCCCATGAGCCCGGGTTCCAGGCGACCGGCCACGGAGATCAGTTCATTGCGCGTCTGGCGCAGGTAGCTTTCACGGGTCTGGGGATGACTCGCGGAGAACGTGTGATCCAGGCTCAGGATGGCGTCGGAGAGATCGGCGAGGGCCTCGGAGAGGGAGGCCACGGCGTCGTCGGACAGGGAGACGCGGTTGAGGACGGACGCGAGGCGGCGTGCGAACACGCGCGAGTTGCGCACGGCGAGGTCCACGTACCGGATGCTCTCGCTCAGGTCGTCGATCTCGCGGCGGTGCCGGCGGTGCAGAGGGGATGCGTGGGCGATCTCCCGGGAGGCCGTGAGCCCCGAGCGCACCGAGTCCACGAGCGGCTGCGTCTGACGAGCCCGCACGAGGGCGTGCCACGCGAGGCGCGAATCGGTGTCCGAGACCGCACGGGAGCAGTCCGTGAGCACCTGGGTGAACTCCACGATGAGCTTGCTGAGGTCCTGGCGCGGTTCGCGGCGCGGGTCTTGGGGAATCACGTACGCGAGGAGCAGCGCGCACAGGCACCCCACCACGGCGTCGAAGGACCGCGCGAACACGCCGTCCTGCGATGGCGGGAGGAGCACCACCAGCACGGACTGCAGCCCCATCTGCGTGGTGAAGATCGCGCCGTTGTCAAGGAACCGGGCGAGCAAGAGGGACAGGAGCAACACGAGGGCCGCTTGCCACTCACCATGGCCCAGGACCTGGATGAGCAGATCGCCCATCACGATCCCCAGGGTGCACCCGATCGAGACCTCCAGCACCCGGCGGTAGCGCAGCCCGCCCTTGGCGTACCCCAGGGACACGAGCGCGGCGGTCGCGGCGAAGATGGGGCCTTGATGGCCCAGCAGCCGTTCCGCGATCACGTACGCGCCAACGGCCGCCACGGTCATCTGCACGGCCTGGAAGAAACCGGACGTCATGCGTGCCCAGCCGGAGCGCCCGCGCTTGCCCACGACCTCGGGAACACGACGGAATCGGGAGCGGTACGGAGCTGCTTCCGAGGACGTCATGGCTCCCATCCTAGGCGGGCGCCTCGGACGGACGCGTACCGCGCGGGACGCGTGACCGGGCGGCGCCGTGGCCAGGGGTGGCGCCGGTCACAGGGGTTGTTAACCGCCAGTTCACCTTCCCGGCCGCATCTGTCAATATCGCCTGCCTACGGTAATTCTCGGGCGCGCTGCGGACGCAGCGGCGTTGGACTCCAAGATCCGGTTGTCCGCACCCACCGGGCTCCCCGGTTCACGCTTTCGAAGGGAAATACAGTGAAGGTTTCGCATGTCGGCCGTTCGGCCGCAGTCCTGGCCATTGGTGCCCTCGCTCTCACCGCTTGCGGTTCCGACAACGCCACCGGCAACACCAACAGCGGCGGGGGCTCGGGCGAGAGCAGCGGCGTGTCCGGAACGCTGACCGGCATCGGGGCATCCTCCCAGCAGGCCGCCATGACCGCGTGGCAGAACGGCTTCCAGTCCGCTAACAGCGGCTCCACCGTGCAGTACTCCCCGGACGGCTCCGGCGCCGGGCGCAAGGCCTTCCTGGCGGGCGGCGCGAACTTCGCCGGCTCGGACGCCTACCTCTCCGACGACGAGGTCGAGCAGGCCAAGCAGCAGTGCGGCCCCGACGGCGCCATGGACCTCCCGGTCTACATCTCCCCGATCTCCGTGGCGTTCAACCTGCCCGGTATCGAGTCCCTGAACCTGGACGCCCCCACCATCGCCAAGATCTTCAAGGGTGAGATCAAGCGCTGGAACGCGGAGCAGATCAAGCAGCAGAACCCGGACGCCGATCTCCCGGACACCCCGATCACGGTGGTGCACCGCAGCGATGACTCCGGGACCACCGAGAACTTCACCGACTACCTGCACGAGGCCGCTCCGCAGGAGTGGACCAAGGACCCGGCACAGGCCTGGCCCTCCGAGTACGCGGCGGAGAACAACAAGGGCACCTCCGGCGTGGTCTCCACGACC
Organism: Kocuria sp. CPCC 205261; assembly: GCF_040981025.1. Taxonomy (NCBI): domain Bacteria; kingdom Bacillati; phylum Actinomycetota; class Actinomycetes; order Micrococcales; family Micrococcaceae; genus Kocuria; species Kocuria sp. CPCC 205261. The sequence continues at coordinate 6,697 of NZ_JAVKPU010000014.1, forward strand.
TCCGGCACCGAGGGCGCCGTGACCTACGCGGACTCCTCCGCCGTGGGCGATCTCGGCACCGCCGCGATCAAGGTGGGCGACCAGTACGTGACCCACTCGCCTGAGGCCGCCGCCAAGGCCGTCGAGGTCTCCGCCCAGGCCGAGGGCCGCGGCGAGCACGACCTCGCGATCAACATCGGGCGCGACACCAAGGAATCCGGTGCGTACCCGCTCGTGCTGATCTCCTACCACATCGTGTGCTCCCAGTACGACTCCCAGGAGACCGCGGACCTGGTCAAGGCCTTCGAGAACTACGTGATCTCCGAGGACGGGCAGAAGGCCGCTGCGGACTCCGCCGGTTCCGCCCCGCTGAGCCAGACCCTGCGCGACCAGGCCAAGGCGGCCGTGGACTCCATCACCGCGAAGGGCTGATCCGCCCCGACGACGTGTGAGTGCGGCGCCGGCGTGTCATCGCGCGTCGGCGCCGCAGCCACGCACGCGGTCATCTCGGACCGCCACGTCCTACGCTGGCCGAATTCACCGCTCAGCTCGTTCCACACCTTGATCGAAGGGACTGGTTCATGTCCACCACCATCAGCGCCCAGAAACCGGGGACCCGCCAGTCCTCGGCCGGACGTGCCGGTGACTCCGTCTTCTCCGGACTCAGCCTGGCCGCCGGCATCCTGATCTTCGCGGTGCTCGCGGCCGTCGCGCTATTCCTGTTGCTGCAGGCGCTGCCCACGTTCGCCGCCCCCGCCGAGGAGATCACCGGTGGGCAGGGCTTCTTCCACTACATTTGGCCGCTCATCGTGGGCACGCTCATCGCCGCGGTGATCGCCCTGCTGATCGCCACACCCGTGGGCATCCTGGTGGCGCTCTACATCTCCCACTACGCACCGGCCAAGATCTCCAAGCCGGTGGGCTACGTGATCGACCTGCTCGCGGCCATTCCCTCCGTGATCTACGGCGCGTGGGGTGCCACGGTGCTCGCGCCGGCGCTCGTACCGCTGTACAACTGGCTCACCGAGCACCTGGGCTTCATCCCCATCTTCGACGGGCCCGCGTCCCAGACGGGTAAGACCATGCTCACCGCAGGCATCGTGCTGGCCATCATGATCCTGCCGATCATCACGTCCATGTCCCGCGAGATCTTCACGCAGACGCCCAAGCTCCACGAGGAGGCCGCGCTGGCACTGGGGGCCACGCGGTGGGAGATGATCCGGATGGCCGTGCTGCCGTTCGCGCGCCCCGGGATCATCTCCTCGATCATGCTGGCCCTGGGCCGCGCGCTCGGCGAGACCATGGCGGTGGCCCTGGTGCTGTCCTCCGGGCCCATGATCGCGTCCCTGATCAAGTCCGGTAACCAGACGATCGCCGCGGAGATCGCGCTGAACTTCCCCGAGGCCTACGGCCTGCGGTTGTCCGAACTGATCGCGGCCGGTCTCGTGCTGTTCCTGATCACCCTCGTGGTCAACATGATCGCCCGCGCCATCATCGCTCGCTACAAGGAATTCTCGGGGGCCAACTGATGACCACGTCCACCCAACCCGGAACCTCACCCGTCCGCCAGTCAAGGCTCACCCGCGGTCAGCGCCCCAAGGGGCTCGTCCCCGTCATCGGCGTGGCCGCGATCGTGGCGGGGGCCGCGCTTGCCGCTCTGGTGGGGTTCAGCATCGCGCTGTGGGCCCTGTTCGCCACCGTGATCTTCCTGGTGGTCGGCCCGCTGGCCGTGGGCATGATCGAGGGTTCCCGCGCCGGGGCCGATTCGCTCATGACCTTCCTGGTCTATGCCGCCTTCATCCTCGCGGTGATCCCGCTGATCTCCGTGATCTGGACGGTGCTCGCCAACGGCATCCCCGGTCTGACCTCCAACATGTTGTTTACCTCCATGAACGGGGTCACGGGCTTCCACGACAACCAGGCCGATGCGCCCAGTCAGGTGATGGGCGGCGCCTACCACGCGATCATCGGTACGGTGTCCATCACGTTCTGGGCCACGCTCATGTCGGTGCCCGTGGGGTTGCTCACCGCGATCTACCTCGTGGAGTACTCCCGGGGCGGCTGGCTCGGCAAGGCCATCACGTTCTTCGTGGACGTCATGACCGGTATCCCGTCCATCGTGGCTGGTCTGTTCGCGGCCGCTCTGTTCGGCATGATCTTCGGCCCCTCGACCCGTACCGGGTTCGTGGCGGCGGTCGCGCTGACCGTGCTGATGATCCCCACGGTGGTCAAGAACACCGAGGAGATGCTGCGGATCGTGCCCAACGAACTGCGCGAGGCGTCCTACGCGCTGGGTGTGCGCAAGTGGCGGACCATCCTCAAGGTGGTCATCCCCACGGCCATCTCGGGTATCGCCTCGGGTGTGACCCTCGCGATCGCCCGTGTGATCGGTGAGACGGCGCCGCTGCTCGTGACCGCGGGCTTCGCCACGGCCATCAACTGGAACTCGTTCTCCGGCTGGATGACCACGCTGCCCACGTTCATCTACTACCAGATCATGACGCCCACCTCGCCCACGAACCCCGATCCGTCCCTGCAGCGGGCCTGGGCCGCGGCGCTGATCCTGATCGTGATCGTGATGCTGCTCAACCTCGTGGCACGCTTGATCGCCAGGGCCTTCGCTCCCAAGACCGCCGGCCGCTGAGTGCTGGCCGACCATTCGATCTAAGGAAACACACCCATGTCGAAACGAATCGACGTCGAAAACCTCAACGTCTACTACGGCGATTTCCTGGCGGTCCAGGACGTCAGCATGAACATCGAACCCCGCTCGGTCACCGCGTTCATCGGTCCCTCCGGTTGCGGCAAGTCCACGTTCCTGCGCACCCTCAACCGCATGCACGAGGTGATCCCGGGTGCTTACGCCCAGGGCAAGGTGCTGCTGGACGGAGACGATCTCTACGGCAAGGGCGTGGACCCCGTGACCGTGCGCTCCATGGTGGGCATGGTGTTCCAGCGCCCCAACCCGTTCCCCACGATGTCCATCCGCGACAACGTGCTCGCGGGCGTGAAGCTCAACAACAAGCGCATCTCGAGCAAGGACGCGGACGAGCTCGTGGAGAGCTCGCTGCGCGGCGCGAACCTCTGGAACGAGGTCAAGGACCGTTTGGACAAGCCCGGTTCCGGTCTCTCCGGTGGTCAGCAGCAGCGGCTGTGCATCGCCCGCGCAATCGCGGTCAAGCCGGACGTGATCCTCATGGACGAGCCGTGCTCCGCGCTGGACCCCATCTCCACGCTCGCGATCGAGGACCTGATCAACGAGATCAAGACCGATTACACCGTGGTGATCGTGACCCACAACATGCAGCAGGCGTCCCGTGTGTCGGACAAGACCGCGTTCTTCAACATCGAGGGCACGGGCAAGCCCGGCCGTCTGATCGAGTACGCGCCCACCACGGACATCTTCAACAACCCGCAGAAGAAGGACACCGAGGACTATGTGTCCGGCCGCTTCGGCTGATCCGCGTCCTCGCGCACGCGAACGGTGCCCTCCGTCTCGGAGGGCACCGTTCGCGTGCACGCCCGGGGGTACGACGGCGCTCCGGCCGGACCCGGGGTACGACGACGCACGCACCGGGAGCGCGCAGCGATCCGCACCGTGCGACGTCGTCAGCCTCCGCGTGCCCCGATCGTGACGCGTGCCCCGAGCGAACCGCGGGTACGGATCAGGCCGCGGGGACCTGGATCAGCGGGGAGGCCGCCAGGAACAGGATGGCGGAGACCAGGCCGCACACGGGGACCGTGGCGACCCACGAGGCGATGACCCGCAGCACGGTGGCGTGATACACGGTGCGGAACTTCTGGGCGGAACCCGCGCCCAGGATCGCCGCGGTGGTGGTCTGGGACGTAGAGAGCGGAATGGGGGAGAGGAACCCCCCTACGAACAGCAGGGCGCCGGACACCGTTTGCGCCGCCGCTCCGCGCAGGGGATCCAGCGTCACGATGCGTGCGGAGAGGGTGTAGGAGATCCGCCAGCCGCCCAGCAGGGTACCGAACGCGAGACACGCCCCCACGAGCACCGTGAGCCACACGGGGATGCTGTCCCGGGAGAGGTTGGGGTTCACGATCAGCAGGAGGACCAAGAGGATCCACAGCGTGCGCCGGGCGTGCTGGATCCCGTGTCCGAAGTGAATGGCCGCGGCACCCGTGGCCTGCACGACCCCGGCGCGGAAGTTCACGCGTCCCGGGGTCTCGTGGCGTACCAGGTACACGATGGGCACGACCAGCAGGAACGCGAGCCCGAACGCGATCACGGGGGAGATCAGCAGGGGCAGCAGCACGTTCCAGGAGAAGTAGGAGCCCATGGCCAGGTGCTCGTCGTAGAGCCCCGCGGCGCGTGCTCCGAGCAGAGCACCCACCACGGCGCCGCCGATCGCGGCGGTGGAGGACGTGGGCATGCGCCACCACCACGTGAGGAGGTCCCACCCGATGGCCGTGAACAGGGCGCACAACAGGGCCACCACGCCCGCGTCGTTGAGGGGGATGGGGATCTCGAACGAGATCAGCCGGTCCAGGACCAGCCCCACCAGGAGGGCGCCCATGAGGTTGAACACCGCTCCGGTCCACAGAGCCACACGGGGTGTCAGGGCGTTGAACCGTACGGGCAGGGCCACGGCGTTGGAGGCGTCGTGGAAACCGTTGACGACCGTTAAGACCAGGGTCAGGAGAATGCCTACGACGGCCAGTAACTCTGTCACGGCGAGTCAGGACTCTGCCACGAGGATCCGGCCCACCTCTGCGGAGACCTGGCCCAGGGCGCGTGCGGCATCGAAGAGCTGGCGGGCGGCGTCCATGCGGCGGATGGCCTGGGCCGTCTTGAACTGATCCAGCAAGCTCGCGCGGTACACCCGGTGGGTCCGTTCGGCCTGGCGTGTGAGACGGATCATCTCGAACCAGTAGTCGTCCAGCTCGTTCAAGCTGGTCAGCCGGCCCATGGCCTTGGTGGTCATGAGCGACATGTGCTGGATCACCGCGAGCTGCTCGGTCGCGTGCGAGGTGGGCCGCTCCAGCTTGTACAGCTGGTGGGTCTCGGCACTCGCCACGAGGCACTGGACGGCTCGCAACAGCCACTGCCCCAGGATGTAGACGTCCTGACGCGGGATGGGCACCACGTACGAGGAGCGCGTGGTGGTCATCAGGGAGAAGTAAAGGTTGGTGCAGCGGTCCTCGGTGTCCAGGAGGTCCGTGATGGGGCGCTGCCAGGTCTTGTCGATCTGCCCGATGTGTTCGGCGAGCTGATCCACCGCGGTGCCCACGCACTGGGACATCTGGACCAGGAGCTCGGTCACCCGCTCGTCCTCCGGGAAGATCCGAAAGGCCATCCGTTTCGTCCTCCCGTTGAACCGTTCACCTTTCGGCCGTCACTGTACCGAACGAAAGTTAACCGGGGAGACATGTGGATCTTGTTGAGGGGGGCGGTGCCGGACCGGGAGCGCCTCTCGGCGGAAGGCCGCTCGTAGCGGCTAAATGATGGAGCCCGGGGCTGCCACGGCCCGACACCTGCCTCCAGCATAATCCCCGACCCCGGGGGTGCCGCAAAGCGGTCCGTCCGGACGAGGACGCCCCGCGGAGGGCAGGCCCTTACTCGAGCGCACCCCTGCGCCACGCGGCGGCCGCGGACTCGAGTTCCTCCGCGGTGCGGATCAGGCGGGGGATGCGGCGCCACGGATCGCGCACGCCGAGGCTTGAGATGTCCAGCGTGCGTTCCTGGCCCGTGGCGATCACGCGGCAGAACGCGGCGGAGCGTTCGAGAGCGACGTCGAACTCGCCGTCGAACGCGCCGGAGAGGATGGCGTCCGCGACCTCGCAGATCTCCTCCGCGCCGGGCGGGTCCGCGACGCCCGCGACCACGTTGGACACCTGCGCGGTCTGCTTGCCCGCGGCGAACCAGCGGCCCATGCGGTAGGGGTCCTTGCGGGCGGCGGCGCGCAGCGCGTAGAGCCGCCACAGCGCACCCGGGAGGGACACCGCGGGGGCCTGCGCCCACATCTCCGCGATCCCCTCGAGACCCTGCTCGTCCGTGAGCCGAACGAGGCGATCGTGGACCACCGGATCCGCGGATTCCCGGCCCCGCGACACGAGCGCCTGCGCGGCCAGGTGGGCCGCCTCCGACACTCGGGCGGGGTCCGTGCCGCCCTCGTGGGCGTCGAACTTCTCGGGGGAGAACTTCACGGGCGAATGATGCGTGCGGCGTTCGGACATGCGCCCGAGTGTACGCCGCGCACCTTTCACGGGGCTCGGCGGATCAGTCGACCGTGTGCGTCTCCCCGGCCTGCTGACGCCAGCGTTCCTCGATGCGCAGCAGGGCCTGCTGGGACACCGCGCGCCACCACCGCAGGGCCAGCCGGGGGTCCTCCTCCTCGATCCCCTGGATCGCCTCCGGGGAGAGCCTGCGCGCGGAGACGTCCGTGAGCGCGGTGAAGCTCACCAGGTGGCGCATATTGGTACCCAGGGCGATCTCACCGAAGCTCATCCCCGGGCCGATCACCTCCAGTTCCACGCGGTCACCCTGCGGTGAGCGCCGGGAGACCTCCACGTTGCCGGACGTGACCATGTACACGCCGTTGAACTTCTGGCCCGTGCGCAACACCGTGGTCCCGGCCTTCCAGTCCACGGACTCGGTGCGTGAGCGGATGCGCTCCACGTCCTCCTCGCCGAGCGTGCTCAGCAGTTCGGAACGGGTGGAGTGCACCTTGTCCGGGGTGCACTCGGGGCCGCCGAAGCGCTCCAGGATCTGGTCCTCGGCCCACGTGAGGGCCTCGGCGCGCGTGGCGAAGACCGTGAGCGGGTGTTCCAGGTTCCGCGTGTTCTCACCGCTCTTCTCCGCGACGAGCACCATGTGGTGGCCCGTCTTCTCGATCTGTTCGGCGGTGCGGCTGAGCATGGGCAGGACGAAGCGGGCCATATCGTCCACCTGCCGGATGTCCACGAGCACGTAACTGGACCTGCGGGCGGCGTCGCGCACCGTGCGCACCGCGGTCTCGGCCCCGGCGAAGCGCAGATCGCCCTGCAGCTCGATGATCCGAGCGTCCTCGCCGTGCGCGTCGAGCACCTCGGTGGCGGCCTCGTTGCGCCGCACCAACGACGGCGCTTCCGCCAGGGTGTACTCGGAGCGCACCGTGGAGTGCCCGTTGCGTTCCGTGCGGGCGAAGTGCAGGTCCAGGTCCTTGGTGAGCCGTTCGCATGCGGCCACGCCGCGCACGGAGTTGCCGTGGCGGTCCAGGGGCGGGGAGAACACCGCGACCGCGAGCTGCCCCGGGAGCACGGTCACCACGCCGCCGCTGACCCCGGACTTGGCGGGCAGGCCCACGCGGATGGCCCAGCGCCCGGCGTCGTCGTACATCCCGCACGTGCTCATCACGGACAGCACGTCCGAGACGACCTCGGGGTCCAGGACGCGCTCGCCGGTCACGGGGTTGCGCCCGCCGGCCGCGAGCGTGGCACCCATGCGGGCCAGGTCCACGCAGTTGAGCATGATCGAGCACTGGCCGAAGTAGTCCTCGAGCGCGCCGGTGGGATCCCCCTCGATGATCCCCCGGGACGCGAGCAGCCAGCCCAGCGCGCGGTTGCGGTCCCCGGCCTTGTGCTCCTGCGACTGGATGTTCTTGTTGATCCGCAGCTGCCGGCCCGCGCATCGGGAATGCAACCGCAGGATCCGTTCCATGCGCGTGCCGTGGGACGTGTTGCGCACGAGGGACGTCGCCGCGATCGCGCCCGCGTTGATCATGGGGTTCGCGGGGCGTCCCGTCTCCGGCTGCAGTGAGATCTCGTTGAAGGCGTCACCGCTCGGTTCCACGTCGATCTTCTCGAACACACCCTCCGGGCCGCGGTCCGTGAGCGCCTGGGCATACGTGAAGGCCTTGGAGATGGACTGGATGCAGAATTCGAGCTTGGTGTCCCCGGCCTGGTAGAGCGCGCCGTCCACGGTGGCCACGGCGATCCCCACGATGTTCTCGTCCGCGGCCGCGAGCTCGGGGACGGAATTGTTCACCGTGCCGTCCGTCAGCGGGCGCAGGTCCTCCACCACGCGGCGCAGGTACTCGGTGACGGGGGAGGGGCCCAGCTTGGACATCGCAACGGTGCTCATGGGTCATTCCTCGAAGGCTCGGCGGGAACCCCGCGGCGGGCTGCGCACGCCCCGGGTGTCGTCTCCTCCCAGGGTCCCATATTGCGGACGGGCCCGGTCGACGACGACGCCGCGCGCTCGCCCACGGCGCGGTGGCTCGTCGCGCCGCGCGGTGCGGCCCGCTGGGCCCGCCCGTGGTTGCCGTCGGTGCCGCGCGGGAGGCCGCTTCCCGAACTGGAAATGCGCCCGCGCTGCGGTAGAGTAGCCGTGCTCGGTGGCGGGAACTCGCGGCTGGGCACGCGCCTTTAGCTCAGTTGGTAGAGCAGTGGACTTTTAATCCATGGGTCGTGGGTTCGAGCCCCACAGGGCGCACCACCTCCCGGAACCGGAGACCATGTGCCCCGTGGCGATCACGATCGCGCGGGGCATTTCCGTGTCCGCTCGCATTCCGGGCCCGGGGCAAGCGGCCTTCGGTGCCCCGGACCTGCCCGCGTGCAGCGCCTCTGGCCGAGTCGCGCTCAGTGCGCCGGGCCGACCCGTACGAGGCGCGCGAGCGCCCAGCCCATGAGCGGGCGGTAGGCCAGCAGGACGGGGGCGGGGCCCTGGATCCTGACGTCCGCGCGGGAACCGCCGCTCGGGGTAGGAGCGACATCGTGCGTGAGCTCCAGCGTCACGGGACCCACGCGCACGCGCCAGGACCACGAATGCAGGTTGGCGCGGACGCTCATCACACGGAACGCCGCGGGTACCACGCCGAGGGCCGTGACCACGCCCGAGGTGCCGGGGGCCAGGGTGGCGGAATCGGCGCGGACGTTCGTGAGGTGGGGAGCCCACACGGTCCACAGGTCGAGGCGCTCGTAGTGCTGCCACACGTCCGCCGGGCGAGCGGGGCCGGTGCGGGTCACGGTCATGTCCATGGCACCAGTGTGCCCGGGATCCGTGCGGACGGGGGCGTCACGCAACGGTAAGCCCACTGTCGATTGTGGGGCGAGCCGGCGGGCTGGGATCATGGGGCGCATGGACCCGGCCTATCGCGTAGACGTCTTCACCGATCCCGGGCTGTGCTCCGCGATCTTCAGTCGATTGCAGCAACGCCACGGCGGGGACGGCTTCGGGGACTACCAGCTCGTGCGCCGGGACAGGACCATCCCCCTGCGCCCCGACAACAGCCTGGACGTGGACGCCGTGCGCGCGTGGTCCCGCGAGGGCGAGGCCGATTTCCAGGTCGTGATCACGGAGATCCCCCGGCGGGCGGGCAAGCTGCCCAAGATGGCGGAGCTGCACTTCGAGGACGGGCTCGTGATCATCTCGCTGCCCGCGCTGGGCTGGCGGGGGCTCACGACCAAACTGGAACGCGCCATCTTCGACTCCCTGGACACCCTGGCCCATCAGGACCTCCCGGACGTCCAGGACCGGCGTGTGCGCTTCGGAGTGGTCCACGAGCAGGACGTGGACACCGGGCGTTCCGTGTTCATTGCGTCGCCGTGGTGGTGGCCAGGTCGCATCCGCCTGGTCCTGGGCATGGTGCGCACCAACCAGCCGTTCCAGGACGTCACCAAGCTCAAGCGCATGTGGGCGGCGGCGTCGGCCACCGGCGCGTTCGGCGTGTTCTACTCCTCCATCTGGCAGATGTCCCTGGCGTTGCCCTCGTGGCGGCTCGCCCTGATCTCGCTCCTGGCGGTTGGGGCCATGGTGGGGTGGCTGATGTTCAGCAACCGCCTGTGGGACCCGCCCCGGCGGCTCGGCAGTCGCGTGGAGGCCGCGATGTACAACGCCTCCACGATCGCCACGCTGCTCGTGACGGTTCTCACGTTCTACACCGTGCTCATGGCGGGGATCCTCGTGGCCGCTCTGGTGGTGATCGAAGTCGGATACATGCAATCCGTGATCGGAGTCTCTCCCTCGCTGAGCAACTACGTGGACATCGCGTGGCTCTCTGCTTCGCTCGGCACGATCGCCGGTGCTCTCGGGTCGAACTTCGACAGCCACGCGGACATCGAGCGGTTGACGCACGGTCAGCGGAACGCCGAGCGGGTCGAGAAGGACGACGACCACTGACACGGGTCCCCATGACGGGCATTTGGGGCGTCCGAGCTGTCCCCATTTTGCGCTACGAATCAGCGCCGCCGTCCGGTCGATTGCGCGCAATGGAAGCAGGGAATCGGCCTCCGACATGGGAGAACATACGCTTGAGTTGATTTGTCCACAAAACTGCGATGGGTCTTGCGCGACGCGGTGACCGCTGGAAATCCTGGAGCGGGCGTGCCAGCATATTCATGTCGCAACACGGGACATTCAGTGATGTGCGGTCATGACCGGGGGGAATACGGGCCGTACGTCCATGACGGATTCGTACGCGTTCCACGCTGGGGGGCGTGGTGTGTCCGGGTCACCCGTGAGGCGACGGTACGAGGTTCATGCCGGGGGGCATGTGCTTCGAGCGGACCTGATCCGCGCCGGTTCTCCGGCATATGCGTCCGCTGCGCCGCATGGACTCCTTCGGGGGAATGAGTCCTGGCGCAGCGGACGCAACGCGTTAAGGGGTCGTACGCCCGACCCGGCGCGTCATGGGGCCTGATGCAGAGGGCCGCACCTCGCGCCGTGGTGGGCGCTCCGGTCGCTTCTGCGTGTCCGAACCTGCTGGGACACTCGAGTCATGATCGCGCCTGCGCACGAGAACACCGCATCCCTCCGGGACCGAGCCCTGGATCACCTCCGTGAGCTCACGGGGAACCCGCACGCCGATTTCCACCCCGGCCAGTTCGAGGCCATCTCCGCACTCGTCCAGGAGCACCGGCGGGCACTCGTGGTGCAGCGCACCGGGTGGGGGAAATCGGCGGTGTACTTCCTGTCCGCGCTGTTGATGCGGGCCCAGGGCTACGGCCCCACGCTGATCATCTCCCCGCTGCTCGCACTCATGCGGGACCAGGTCGCGGCGGCCCAGCGCGCGGGTGTCCGCGCCGCGGCCATCTCGTCCGCCAATCCCACCGAGTGGGCGGAGATCTCCGCGGCCCTGGATCGCGGCGAGATCGACGTCCTGTTGGTGTCCCCGGAACGCCTCAACAATCCCCGTTTCCGGGACGAGCAACTCCCACAGCTCGTCTCCCGGCTCGGACTGCTCGTCGTGGACGAGGCCCACTGCATCTCGGACTGGGGTCACGACTTCCGTCCGGACTACCGGCGAATCAAGGACCTGCTCGCGGACCTCTCGGACTCGGTGGCCGTACTGGCCACCACGGCCACCGCCAATGAACGCGTGATCGAGGACGTCCGGGAGCAGCTTGGGGTGGGCTCCGGGTACCGCGGCGAGGTGTTCACCCTGCGCGGTCCGCTGTCCCGCGCGTCCCTGCGGCTCGGCGTGCTGCGACTGCCCTCCACCGCCACACGGCTCGCCTGGTTGCTCGAACACCTGGACCAGCTTCCGGGCAGCGGGATCATCTACGCGTTGACCATCGGGGCGGCGGAGGACACTGCCCGAGCGCTGACGGAGGCGGGCCATCCCGTGGCGGCCTACACCGGTCGCACGGACGCGGCGGAACGCGAGGAACTCGAGGTCGCCCTGAAAGAGAACCGGGTCAAGGCCCTTGTGGCCACGTCCGCGCTGGGCATGGGCTTCGACAAACCGGACCTGGGTTTCGTGGTGCACCTGGGAGCGCCGTCGTCCCCGGTGGCGTACTACCAGCAGGTGGGCCGCGCGGGGCGCGCGACCGACACCGCGGACGTCCTGCTGCTACCGGGCGGCGAGGACCGGGAGATCTGGGAGTACTTCGCCACCGCGTCCATGCCCACCGAGGAGAAGGCCACCGCGGTGCTCACCGCGCTCGCGGAGAACGGCGGCCCGTTGTCGGTCGCGGCTCTCGAGCCGCGGGTCAACATCAAACGCACCCCGCTCGAGCTGTTGCTCAAGGTGCTCGCGGTGGACGGCGCGGTGGAACGGGTCTCCGGCGGCTGGCAGAGCACGGGCCAGCCCTGGACCTACGACGCCCCGCGTTACGAGCGGGTGCGCAAGGCCAGGATCGCGGAACAGCAGGCCATGATGGATTACCAGTTCACGAGCGAGTGCCGCATGCGCTTCCTCACCCGTCAGCTCGACGACGCCACCGCGGAACCGTGCGGTCGGTGCGACGTGTGCGCCGGGCCGTGGTACCCCACCACCGTGCATTCCGACGCCTCCGCCGCCGCGGACGCCGCCCTGCACCGGGCCGGTGTCCCCGTGGAACCGCGCGCGCAGTGGCCCACTGGCATGGATCGATTGGGGTTGCAGGCCAAGGGGAAGATCCCGGAAACGGAACGCGCCGAACGCGGCCGCGCCCTGGCCCGGCTCACCGATCTCGGGTGGGGGCAGCGGTTGCGGGAGATCTTCCGATCGGACGAGCACGGCGATCCCGTGGATTCGGTGGTCACGGCGGACCTGGGACGCGCGAGCATCACCGTCCTGGCGCAGTGGGACTGGCAGGAACGGCCCACCGGGGTCGTGGCCATGCCGTCACTGTCCCGCCCACAGCTCGTGGACTCCCTGGCCCGCGGGCTGGCCTCCGCGGGGCACCTGCCGTTCTGGGGCTCGCTCGAACTGAACCCGGACGTCCCCCGCGGCTCCCACGGCGGCAACAGCGCCTACCGGCTCGCCGAGGTGTGGGACCGGTTCCTGGTCCCGGAGCCCCTCGCGGAACAGTTGGCGCGGGCGCCGCGGGCGAGCGTGCTGCTCGTGGACGACCTCGTAGACAGCCGGTGGAGCCTCACGGTCGCGGCCCGGCAGTTGCGCCTCGCCGGGGCGGACGCGGTGCTACCGTTCGTACTCGCCGCCCAGGGGTGAATCGGGCCGCCGCGGGATGGATCGGGCACTCTTAAGGGGACACCCAGGCGACGGGAAACGTGTGTAAATTATCCTTGCGACATGGTCGAACACCCGCAACCGCCGCTCGTGGACATCGTGATCCCGGTCCACTCCACCTCGCGACCTTTGCAGCGGGCCGTGTCCTCGGCATTGCGTGCGGCCCCCGGTGCGGCCCCCGGTCAGTGCCGGGTGACGGCGGTCGCGCATCATCTCACCGCCGAGCAGGTGCATTCCATGTTGAGCGTCGAGCAACGCGCCGTGGTGGACGTCATCGAGTCCGAGGACCGGGGGGGTACCGCGGCCGTGCCGCGCAACGAGGCGCTACGACGCACCAGCGCGCGCTACATCAGTTTCCTGGACAGCGACGACACCCTGGATCCCGGCGCGGTGACCCGGTGGCTCAGGATCGCCGAGCGGCGTGGTAGCGACCTGGTCATGCCCTTCCAGCACCACGAGAACCCGAGGGTGGACATCACCCCCATCGTCAGGCCGTTGCGCCGTTCGGATCTGGATCCCGTGAAGGACCGCCTGGGGTATCGCAGCACGGCATTCGGACTGATCCGTATGTCCGCGGTCAGGCGCACGGGGGCTCGCTTTGACGAGTCTGCGAGAACGGGTGAGGACCAGTCCTTCGTCATGGCCCTTTATACGGGGGCACACCGGATCGATCTCGCGCCCGGTCTCCCCGGGGTGCTGATGCATGCGGATGGTACGGACCGAATCTCGCGCCAGCTCCTCCCGATTCGAGAAACCGTGGCAGCCGCCCTGGATCTCGGTCGCGAACCCTGGTTCGCAGGGGTCCCGGACGAGCTGAAGCGGTCCTACATCCTCAAGTACATCCGCGTGAACTTCTTCCCCGCTCTGGAGCACGCCGTGCGCTCGGGGGCCTGGGACGCCCACTACGCGCGGTCGGCGAATGCCGTGTTCGAAGAACTGACGCAGTACGCGCCGCACGTGACGGACCAGCTCTCGCGCGCGGACCTGCGGGTCGCGCTGTTGTTGTCCCCGGGGGCGGGGGAGCGGGAGTTGCTCGCGGCCCTGGCCGAGCGACGTCGTTACACCACGCCGGGGGCGCTGCTCACCGAGCGCTGGACCCGGGTGCTGGGCCGGCAGGCACCCCTGCGGGTGGTCGCCGCGAGCGCCGTCCAGATGCTGCGTTACCGCTGGGCGCTCGCCGCGGGGTCGCGGAACTGAACCGACCGCCGTCGTGATGGGGTCAGGCGCGACGGAACCTGCGCATGACCATGGCCACACGCGGTGCGAGATCACGCCATGAGATCGCACACCACAGCGCCAGGAAAGCCACGGTCGCCAGGACGGTCACGAGCACGCCCTGGTGCGTGAACACGAGCCACAGCCCGGACAGGATCAGCACGTACCCCAACATCACCCGGAACATGAGACCGGACCATTTCATGCGGTCGTGGACCCACACAATGATCAGCGGCCCCACCGCACTGATGAGGCAGCCGACCAGGTACCCCATGGCCGCGGCCATGACACCGAGCCGCGGACCCCACCACAGGACGGTGGCGACGCCCAGGATCAGCCCGAGCGCGTTGCACGCCGCGAGCGCGCGGACCCCCCAGCTCTCTCCGCCGTTGAGCCGCGAGTTGGAGGCGTTGAAGCTCGTGGCGGAGACCGCGAAGAACAGGACGATGAGCAGGGGGACGGCCCCGGTGAACTCCTCGGCGCGGGCGTTGTAGAGCCCGTGGATCACGTATGGCGCCCAGAGGATGCCCACGCCGAACACGGGCAGGAACATGAGCACCATGACCCGCAGGATGGAGTCGAGCTGCTGTTTCATGCCGGCCATGTCCCCGGCGGTGAACATGCGGGCCACGGCCGGCGCGAGGGCCACGAGCATGGAGGAGGAGAGCATGCTGGCCGGCGTCGCGATGCTCACCGCGGCGGAGTACTGACCCACCGCGGCGGGGGTGTCGTAGTGCTTGCCGAGCATCATGGACAGCTGCAGCAGACCCGAAGCGGTGAGGATGTTGATGGACGCCCACGCCGTGAACGAGTTGATCTGCCGTTTGAGGGATGTGGGCAGCGGGCCGCCGGAACGGTGCGGCCAGCCCGGGATCGCGTAGATCAGGTAGCCCAGGCTCAGCGGCACCAGCAGCAGCGGTGTGAAACCACCCAGCAGCACCACGAGCAGGAGGGTCAGGGTGATCCCCGAGCTGATGCAGTCCCACACGGCCGTGGTCACGAACTGGTTGTTGCCGGTGCGCACACCGCGTACGAAGTTGTAGGCAGACAGCGCGATCACCAGCAGGCCCGCGGACAGCGCGTAGCTTGGGGGCAGGTGCAGGAAGTACGTGGCCACCACGACCGCCACCACGGCCAGCACCGCCGAGGCCAGGGCCGCGGTGCGTGACGTGTAGACCGCCACGGACAACTGCTCCTCGCGGTGTTGCTGACCGCGCGCCATGGCGATGAACTTGGCCGCCGCGTTGCCCGAGGCCTGCGGCCACAGCAGGACCAGGAACAGGGCCAGGGAGATGGCCAGGTTGACCCGCCCCAGGATCTCACTGCCCAGGATGTTGCCCACCAGCAGGCTGTATCCGAAACGGGAGAGTCCCTGCACGAACACGGCGATCACGGTTAACGCGAACGACGAACCGATGGGGTTGTCCCGGTTCTCGTGATTCGGTGGGGGGAAGAGGATTCCCCGCCACCGCCGAGAGGGGGAGCCTGAGGTGGGGGAGGATGTCACATCGTGGAGTTTATCGACTCGCGTGTCGACCGGACGCGTCCCGCGTCACGGCACGGTAGAGCCGGGAGAACTGCGCACCGATCTCCGCACGGGAGAACCGGGAGCGCACGGTGGCGGCGATGGCGGCCGGATCGGCCTCACGGAAGCGGTCCCGCGCGGTCTCGATCGCGTCCGCGAGTACGGAGACGTCCCAGCTGTGGGTGAGCACCGAGTTCTCGGGGGTGCAGTAGTCGTCGAACCCACCGCTCAGGGGGACCGCGGCGGGCCGTCCGGCCGCGATCGCCTCGGCAACCGCAGTGAAGAAGTTCTCCTGGGCGCTCGGGAGGAAGAAGATGTGCGCGTCGGAGAGCCGCTGGGCGATCTCCGCCGGGGGGACCGCCCCGGTCAGCTCGACCCGGTCCTCGATGCCCAGCTCACGGGCGGTCTCCGGGAGGGACTCCATGAGGGGGCCCTTGCCCACCAGGGTGTAGTGCACGTCCACTCCGCGGCGCACCAGTTCCGCGACGGTCTCCAACGCCAGGACAGGGCGTTTGCGTTCGATGAGTGCCCCCACGCCCACCAGTCGCAGGGGCGGGCTCGCCGGGAACTCGGCGGCCGGGTGAGGGTTCTCCACGACGCACGGCACCACGTGGGTCGCCCCGGGGCGGGAGAAGCGCGCCATCTCGGTGCACAGCTCGGCGGTCACGCCCGTGACCGCGTGAGGCAGTCGCAAGGCATGTCGCAGCCACGCCAACCGCTGCCACAGCGGATTCACACTCGCGGGATTGACCACTCCGTTCCAGTGCTCGGTGTGTACCCAGGGCAGCCGTCGCACGGCCCAGGCCGGTGCGCTCAGCAGGACCGCGGAGAACGCCATCGTGTGCAGCACGTCCGCGCCGCGCAGCCCGGCGGAGAGAACGCGGGTCACGTGCGCGTAGGAGCGCGGATCCGTCACGTCGAGCCACACGCGGGTGACAGGGATGCGCTGGTAGACCTCTTGCTCCGTGGTGCGCGTGCGTCGACCGATGTTCACGTGCACCACCGCGACGTCGTGGCCCGCGTCCTGCAGCGCCCAGCAGTGCTCCACGATGAAGGGGGTGCGGCTGGGGGTTTCCGCGTCGGGGAACCACGCGGTGACAACGAGTGATCGCACGGGACGAAGACCTTTCGGGCGGAAGCGGACGGAGCACAACGCCCCGCACTATGACTACCACGCCGGGGTGTGCTGCCGCTGCATCCCGGTGGGAACGACGCGCCCGCCGCTTTGACCGCTCGCGCACCGTGCCGATAAGCTGACGTCCGTTGTTTTGGGATGAGCTCGTTCTCATGGAACAGAGCATCACGAACGACACGGAGACGTGCCAGAGCGGCCGAATGGACTTCACTGCTAATGAAGGGTCCGGGTTAAACCGGACCGGGGGTTCAAATCCCCCCGTCTCCGCGAAATGTCGAGGGCCCCACACGTCATGTGGGGCCCTCGTTCGTGTCGGGGGTACCCTCGCGATATTTACATTGGTAAAGTCCGTGGCACTCGCAGTCCGGTGCTCCCGCCCACGGGCGTTAGCCACCTCGATCCGGTGCTGATCCCGCCTCCGCGAGCTGATTCCCGAGGGGGACATCATGCCACGACGCTCCGCACGAACACTTCTCACGTTGTCCGTCTCCGCGCTGTTGCTGGCCACGGCCGCACCCGCCTCGGCGGCACCCCCGGAGGGACCCACCCCGGAACAACAAGCTCAGACGAAACCCCCGACCGTGGGCGGCGTCGAATCCCTCGGAAGAGGAACGGGCGCCCAGGGCAAGGTCCTGGCGGAAACCGACCGGGTCGTGGTGAAGTTCAAGGACCACGTCCCCGAGGCGCAGAAGGAAGAGGTCCTGACCGAGGTGGAGACGGCCACCGAGATCGAGGACCCGGAGATCGTCAAGACCACGGGCAACGCCGAGCAGGTCGTGGAATCCGACACGATGCTCGACAAGGCGGAGCAGCAAGCGGTGGTCGAGACCCTCGAGAAGGACCCCGCCGTGGAATCGGCGGAACCGGACCTGATCGTGGTCAACGGGCTCGCGGCGCACACGGCGTCCGCCCCGAACGACCGCTACTGGAACTACCAGTGGGGTCCCCGCAACATCGGTGTGCCCTCCGCGTGGTCGCACGGCACGGGTAACGGCGTGGTGATCGGGATCGCGGACACGGGCCAGATCAACCACCCGGACCTCACTCAGCGCACGGTGCGCGGGTACGACTTCCTCTCGGACCTGTACCACTCGCGGGACGGCAACGGCCGGGACGGCAACCCGCAGGACGAGGGTGACTGGAGCCCCGGGCGGCCCAACTGGTGGCACGGTTCGCACGTGGCCGGGATCGCCGCGGCCCACACCAACAACCGCACGGGTATCGCCGCGGTGGCCCCGGACGCCCGGATCCAGCACGCCCGCGTCCTGGGAGCGGACGGCCGCGGGTACGTCTCGGACATCGCGGACGGTGTGATGTGGTCCGCGGGCATCGCCATCCCCGGGGTCCCGCGCAACACGACCCCCGCCAAGGTCGTGAACCTCTCCGAGGCGTGGGACGCTCCCACGTGCGCACCCGTCATGCAGAACGCGGTCAACCGCATGCACAAGATCGGGGTCCCGCTCGTGGTCGCGGCCGGGAACGCGGGCAAGAGCGCCAATCTCGCCGCCCCCGCCAACTGTGGCGGCGCGATCGTGGTCGCCGCGACGTCGTCCCAGAACCGGATCACCGGCTACTCCAACTGGGGGCCCATGGTGGACGTCGCAGCCCCGGGCGGGGACACCAACGCGCCGATCTGGTCCACGGTCAACACGGGGGCGTTCAGCCTGGGCGCTCCCTCGTACGGGGACCTGAGCGGGACGTCCATGGCGGCGCCGCACGTGTCCGGGGTGATCGCGCTCATGAAGGAACGCAACCCGAACATCGGCGTGGAGGCCATCCGCAAGACCCTGCGGGACACCGGCGTGAACGTGAACGGTTACCGCAAGGTGGACGCGGTGCGCGCCGCCCGCGCGGTGGCGCCCACCACGCGCGGGGCGATCGCCACGTACTACAAGTCCCACGGTGGGGCGGGCGTCTACGGCAATCCGACCACCGGGGAGCGGGACACGGGCGTGGGCGGCGTCGTGCAGCACTTCGTGAAGAACGGGCGCACCACCAAGCTCTACTGGTCCTCCCGCACTGGGGTGCGCGAGGTCCGCACGTGGACGGGCATCGGCTCGCGCCACGAGGGCCTGGGCGGTGCCCGCGCGGTGGGCATCCCGTTCAACAACGAGCAGCGCACCGCCACGGGAGGCTACTACCAAAGCTTCGTGGACCCGCGTTCGGGCAAGACCACCAAGATCCTGTGGAGCGCTCGCACGGGTGCGCAACCGATCGTCGAGAGCTCGGGCATCGGCCGGGTCTGGGTCCGCAAGGGGTACGAGACCAAGGCGGGGTACCCGATCTCCCCGGAGGTCCGCACGTCCACCGGCGCCTACCAGCGGTTCCAGAACATCAAGACGGGCGAGCGCACGCAGTACACCTGGACCCCGCGCGGGGGTGTCAAGGTCACCCGCATCAAGTGACCGCCCCGCGGTGATCCACCCGCTGCATTCCTGGCCCGAAAGGGCACGCCACCGATTGGCAGCGTGCCTTTTCGGGCCTCGGATGTTCTCGAGCGGTTCGTGGGCGGGGTACGACAGCGCTGCGGCATCCGCGCGCGGACATTACCGAGCGGCGTCGTCCCCCACGCGGGTCAGTTCCGTGGGGGTGGAGCGGCGCATGAAGCACGTGAGCACGAGGACGATCGCCGCGATCACCGTGGCGGTGACGAATGCCGCGTGGACACCGGGGATGGAATCGGTCACGGTGGTGCCATCGGCCTGTCCGTGAATCACGGTGCCGGCCTGCAGGACGCCCACGAGCAACGCCGTGCCCGCGCCGCCGGCCACCTGTTGCAACGTGGACAGCGTCGCGGAACCGTGCGAGTACAACTGCGGCGGCAGCGGGTTCAGCCCGGAGGTGAACGCGGGCGTGAAGATCAGCGCGAGCCCCACGGACATGGAGATCTGCAGGGTCACGATCCACCACACGGGGGTGTCGGACTGCAACCGGGAGAAGCCGAACATCACGAGGGTCAACAGTGCGGCGCCGGGAACAGCCAGGGGGCGGGGGCCGAACGCGTCGAACAACCGACCCACGAGCGGTCCCAGCAGACCCATGATGAGCCCACCGGGCAGCAGGATCAGGCCGGTCTGCAGGGTGTCCAGCCCGCGGCCCGTCTGCAGGTAGAGGGGCAACACGATCACACCGCCGAACAACGCCATCATGCCGAGCGCGAGCACCGCCACGGAGACCGTGAAGTCCCGGTGCCGGAACGTGCGCAGGTCCAGGAACGGTTGGTCCTTGCGTTGCAACCGGATCTGCCGCCACACGAACAGGGCCACGAGGACCACGCCCAGCGCGAGCACGGTGGCACCGCCGGCGGTCGTGGAAAGCCAGCCGGACTCGGCGCCGGCGTGAGAACCGGCGGCCCCCACCACGGACAGGCCCTGGACCAGGGAACCGAAGCCCAGCACGGACAGCACCACGGACAGCAGGTCCAGTGTGAGGCTCCCGCGTTCGCTCACGTCCCGCAACCGCAGCAGGCCGATCACCAGGGCCAGCAGGACGATGGGCAGTACGAACCAGAACACCGTGCGCCACGGGAAGTGCGCCAGGATCAACCCGGATAGCGTGGGACCCAGGGCGGGGGCCACCGAGATCACGATGGACACGTTGCCCATCACCACCCCGCGGCGCTGCTGGGGGACGAGCATGAGGATGGTGGTCATCAGCAGCGGGAGCATGATCGCCGAGCCGAAGGCCTGAATCACGCGCGCGGCGATCAGCACCCCGAAACTCGGGGACAGCGCGGCCAGCAGGGTCCCGGCCGCGAAACTGCCCATGGCCAGGGCGAAGACCGCGCGGGTACTGAAGCGTTGTAGCAGGAACCCGGTGGTGGGGATCACCACGGCCATCGTGAGCATGAAGGACGTGGTCACCCACTGCACTGTGGCGGCGTCCACGTGCAGGTCTCCCATGATGTGGGGCAGCGCCACGTTCAGGACGGTCTCGTTGAGGATCACCACGAACGCGGCCACGAGCAGCACCGCAATGGTCCCGGTGGTGCCCTGGGGGGCGAGCGTGCGTGGTTCGGCCGGAGCGGCAGAGGACATGGAGAGGTTCCCAGCGTTGGAGCGGACGGGGTCGGGCGGGCCTTCCGGGGCCGGGCCCCTGTAAGGGTAACGGTCACAGACGAGCGCGTGCACATGCGCATCGGGAGCGCTCCGCCAGGCCCGCGGCACGCCCGCGGGTGGTGTGCTGGTCGGTCCGTCGAGCACTCGAGCGCGACACCGGCCGGACGTCCACGTCGGATTCATGCCCGGCCCGAACGGGGGTCACCCTTCGTTATCCTGAAGGACGTGGTGATTCAGCAACGCGTGGTGGTGGTGGGAGCGGGTCCCAGAGGCCTGTCCGTGGTGGAACGGCTCGCGGCGCACTCCGCCGCCCATGGGATCCGCGTCCACGTGGACCTGGTGGATCCTTTTCCTCCCGGACCGGGGCACGTGTGGCGCACCGACCAGTCGGAGCTGTTCCTCATGAACACCCCTTCTCTTTTCCCCACCGTGATCGCCGCCGACGGCGCATTGGCAGTCCCCGCGCTGGAGTCCCTGCGGGGGGTGAGCTTCGAACGGTGGCGCCGCGGCGTCGTCGCCGGGGAGATCACCCCGGTGAGCCCGCTCACGGACGAGCAACGCGACCAACTCGCGCGGCTGACCCCGCAGGGGTACCCGCCGCGCGCCACGTACGGGCGCTACCTCGCGTGGGTCTTCGCGACCCTGCGGGAGAACCTGCCGCGCACCGTGGAGCTCACGGTGCACCGCGCCGAGGCCGTGGACGCGTGGGTCAGGACGGACGGGCGTCATCGCTACTCCGTGGAACTCGCGGGCGGTGTGGTGCTGCCCGCGGACGCTGTCGTGCTCGCGCTGGGCCACCTGGACGCGCACCTGCGTCCGTCCCAGAAGGAACTCGTGGACGGCGCCGCCGAACACGGACTGACGTACTGGCCGCCCACCGTGCCCGCGGACGCCGCGTGGCCCGATCTACCGCACGGCGAGACGGTGCTCGTGCGGGGCATGGGCCTGAACTTCTGCGACGCGCTCGCCCAGCTCACCGAGGGGCGGGGAGGCCGCTTCACGACCGATCTGGACAACCCTGAACGGTTGGTGTACCACCCCTCCGGACGGGAACCGAAGATCGTGGCGGGCTCGCGTCGCGGAACGCCGTATCGGGCGAAGCCGCGGCTCCGGGGGTACTACGCGGCGTCGTTGCAGACCCGCTTCTTCACCGTGGACGCGGTGCGCCACGTTGCGGCCTCGAGCCCCGGCGAGCTGTCCTTCGACCGGCAACTCGGACCCCTGATCCGCAAGGACGCCGTGTGGAACTACTACGTGGTGCTCGCGCGCACGGCACCGGACGCGTTCCTGGGGGACCCCCGGGCGTTCCTGGACCGGCTGGATGAAATCCTCACGGATCGCACGGACGTGAACTGGGCGCGCAAGAGCGATGCGCTGATCTCGGACTCGGTGGTCCCCGGGCGGCAACTGCAGCAGGCCCGGCTCGCTCGGCCCTTCGAGGACGTGAGCTTCGCGAGCCACGACGAGTACGCGGCCGCCGTGGTGCACTACCTGGACCGGGACGTCCACGGGTCCCTGCAGGGTGAGGACGATCCCGTCAAAATGGCGATCGCTTCCCTCAATGCCGCGCGCAGCGTGCTCAAGTGCGTCCTTGCGGAGATCGGCATCTCGGACTCGTCCTGGGTCCACGAGCTGCAGCGCGAGTTCGAACCCTTCGTGGAGGGGCTGGCCTCCGGACCGCCCGTGCTGCGGATCCAGCAGCTCGCCGCGCTGACCCGCGCAGGGATCGTGCGGTTCCTGGGTCCCGAACCGCGCTTCGTGGTGGACCGCTCCGAGGGTTACTTCGTGGCCGCGTCCCCGTGGGTCGAGGCGGCACCCGTGCGCTCACGGTGGATGATCGAGGCCATGTCCCCGAGCAACGACGTCCACCGCAACATCTCCCCGCTGCTCACGCACATGCACGAGCGCGGCCTGGTGCGCGCGAAACTCATGGAGACGCGCGACGGCGCGAGCCCCGAGACGAGCACGGGTCTGGACGTCTCGCGCGAGCGTCCGCGGGGTGCCCACGACGACGACGCCGCGGCCGGCTCGTTCGTCTACCGCGCCGTGGGGGACAAGGACGCGGTGGAACCCGGCATCCACGTGATCGGTCTGCAACTGTCCTCGGTGCAGTGGGGTGTGTCGATCGCGGCCGAGGCCGGTGCACCGGCCCACCTGGGTGCCCGGACCATCGCGGACGCGGACGCCATCGCCCGGGAGATCCTGGGGGAGCCGCGCGCGCGGCAGTGATCCGGTCCGGGCGGCGTCATACGGGGAGTGACCGTGCGCGGAGCAACCGCGCGCCATGGGACCGGGACGGGTGTGGCTCGGGCCGACACCGCCGGGATCACGTCGAACCATGCGGGTCCCACCACTACCGCGCCGCCGGCTCAGCCCAGGACGGTGCGGGCGGTGCGTTCGTCGGTGACGAGGTGGGACACGTACCCGGCCCGCAGTGCCGCGCGTAGGACCGGGGTCTTCGCCGCGCCGCCGGCCACGCAGATCCGGATCTCCTTGTGCCGCAGGGAGTCCAGGGGGATGGCCACGGTGCGGGCGTCGAGCTCGGGCACGGCGGGGTTGCCGGCGTCGTCAATGAAGTGCGAACACAGGTCACCCACCGCGCGCTGCGCGACCCCTTCCCGCTCCTCGGTGGTCAGGTAGTCGCGTGCGAGCAGGGGTGCGTCCCGTCCGGCGGAGCCCACGGTGAACACCGCCACCCGGGCGCTGCGGCCCAAGTCCAGGACGTACTCGATGTGCCGGTCCTGCGCCACGAGGCGTTTGACCTCGGGGCTGTCGAAGAGCGCCGGGAGGGGCAGCGTGTGGGGGTAGGCGTTGAACGCGGTGCAGAACATCCGCACGGTCTCGAAGTGCCCCGCCGCCGGTGAGGCCAGGCTGCTGCCGCCTTTGAGCTGGACCATGTGCACGCCGCTACGCGGTTGGGGGGTCAGCGCCTGGGCCACGGCGCGCATGGTGCGACCCCACGTGATCCCCACGAGATCGCCGTCGGCCACATTCTCCTCGAGCATGCGCGCCCCGGCGACACCTAGGTTGTGCAGCAACTCGTGCTCGGTCTCCGCATCGGCCACCACGGTAGCCTGGGCGAGCCCGAACGCGGAGCACAGCTCGCGCCCCACGTCCGTGGACACCGTGCGGGGGTCCCGGATCTCGATGCTCACGAAACCGCGCTCGCGCGCGTGCTGCAGCAGTTTGGACACCGTGGGGCGAGACATGGCCAGTGTCCGGGCCACCTCCGCCTGGGACAGGCCGCGTTCGTGGTAGAGCCGGGCCGCCTCCAGGGACTGGACGTCCCGCGCGGTCAGGTCCACGACGGCGCTCCGGTCACCGGCCGTGCAGCCACGTCACAGCCCCATGATCACGCCGACGAGCGCGGCGTTGAGCATGTTCGTGAGGAACCCACCGAGCAGGGCGAACAAGCCCAGCTGGGCCACGTCCGCGCGTCGGTCCGGGGCCAGCCCGCCGATGGAACCGATCTGGATCGCGATCGAGGACAGGTTGGCGAAGCCCGCGAGCGCGAACGTGGTGATCAGCACGGACTGGGGATCCAGGTTGGGGATCTCCGGGCCGAACGCGGTGTAGCCCACGAACTCGTTGAGGATGGTCTTCTGGCCGATGAAGTTGCCCACCTGTGCGGCGTCGTGCCACGGCACGCCCAGGGCCCACGCGAGCGGCGCGAAGATGATCCCGAAGAGCCCCTCGAGGGACCAGCCCTCGAAACCGAAGAGTGAGCCGACCCAGCCGAGCACGGCGGAGACCAAGGCGATCAGCGCGATGAACGCGATCAGCAGGCAGCCCACGATCACGGCGATCCGGCCGCCGCTGATGGCGCCGTTGCCGATCGCGTCGATCAGGTTTTTGGACTCGGTGTCCCGGACCTTCAGCGTGTTCACGGAGGCCACGGAGGTCTCGGTCTCGGGCATGAGGGCCTTGGCCACAAGCAGGGAACCGGGGGCGTTCATCACAGACGCGGCGAGCAAATAGGGCAGCGGTGCGCCCAGCAGGGAGTACCCCACGAGGGTCGATCCGGCCACGGCGGCGAACCCACCGGTCATACACGCGAACAGTTCGGAGCGGGTGAGCTTGCTCAGGTACGGCTTGATCATGAGCGGTGCCTCGCTCTGGCCCAGGAAGATCACGGTGGACGCGAACACGGACTCGATCTTGGACGTGCCCATGATCTTGTTCAGCGTCGTGCCCAACACGTGCACGAAGACCTGGATGACCCGCAGGTAGTACAACGCACCGATCACGGCACCCAGGAAGATGATCACGGGCAGCACACTGAGCGCGAACACGAACCCGTTGTTGTCACTGAGCAGCCCGCCGAAGACGAACTGCGTGCCCTCGTTCGTGAATCCGATCAGTCCCTGGACCAGACCGGAGAACCATTTCAGGGCCTCGTAGCCCGGACCCCACTTGAGGATCAGCAGCGCCACGCCCACCTGCAACAGCAGTCCCACCGCCAGGGTGCGCCACTTGATCGCGGTGCGGTGGCGGGATAGGAGAATGATGATGCCCAGGATGAGGACGATCCCCACCAGGCCCTGGAAACGGTCCACGGTGACCCCAGCTTTCGACTTCCGGCGCCGCGACGGGATCCGCCGCGGCGCGAACATTTGTCAAAACTATAATTGACAAATTTTCCGATACGCCGCCTAGGATTGCAGGACAGGTCGTGTCCTGGGACGCCCGGCGCCGACACGACACCGTGCCGCAGCTACACGAGGGAGTGATCACGGTGGTTGAAGCGTTCGACGCCGTCGACGTCATCCGCATGAAACGGAACCGCGAGACGCTGTCCCCCGAGGCCATCGACTGGGTGATCGACGCCTACACGCGCGGCGTGGTCGCGGACGAGCAGATGTCCGCGCTGGCCATGGCGATCTTCCTCAACGGGATGGACCGAGCGGAGATCTCGCACTGGACCCAGGCCATGATCGATTCGGGCGAGCGCATGAATTTCGGGGAGCTGTCCCGCCCCACGGCGGACAAGCACTCCACGGGTGGCGTGGGGGACAAGATCACGCTGCCGCTCGCCCCGCTCGTCGCGAGCTTCGGGGTGGCCGTCCCGCAGCTGTCCGGGCGGGGGCTCGGGCACACCGGTGGGACCCTGGACAAGATGGAGGCCATCCCCGGGTGGCGTGCGGATCTGAGCAACGCCGAGATGATGGACATCCTGGACACCGTGGGCGCGGTGATCTGCGCCGCCGGAACCGGCCTGGCCCCCGCGGACAAGAAGCTCTACGCGCTGCGTGACACCACCTCCACCGTGGAGTGCATCCCGCTGATCGCTTCCTCGATCATGTCCAAGAAGATCGCCGAGGGCACCGGAGCCCTGGTCCTGGACGTCAAGACCGGTCCGGGCGCGTTCATGAAGGCGGAGGAGGACGCCCGCGAACTCGCACGCACCATGGTCGAGCTCGGCAAGGACCACGGCGTGGACACCGTGGCCCTGCTCACCGACATGTCCCGCCCGCTGGGGCGCACCGTGGGCAACGCCCTGGAGGTGCGCGAATCGGTCGAGGTGCTGGCCGGGGGTGGCCCGAGCGACGTCGTGCGCCTGACCGTGGCGTTGGCCCGCGAGATGCTCGCGGCGGCCGGCGTGCACGACGCGGACGTCGAGGAGGCCCTGCGCGACGGCCGCGCGATGGACACGTGGAAGCGCATGGTCGCCGCCCAGGGCGGGGACCCGGACGCCCAGCTGCCGCAGGCGGAGCACACGCAGGACGTGCTGGCCGAGACCTCGGGCGTGCTCATCGAGATGGACGCGATGTCCGTGGGCGTGGCGTCCTGGCGACTGGGTGCTGGCCGCGCCCGGCAGGGCGACCCCGTCCAGGCCGGCGCCGGCGTGGAGATCCACGCGGTGCCCGGCGAGCGTGTGAGTAAGGGCCAGAAGCTGTTCACCCTGCACACCGACACCCCCGACCGCTTCGAGCGCGCGCTCGAGTCCCTCCACGGCGGCGCCACGATCGACCCCGATGCCGCCGAGGGCACCGGGGCGCGCGACGACGTCGTGCTGGATCGCATCGCCTGACCCAC
The DNA here is from genome assembly GCF_040981025.1 of Kocuria sp. CPCC 205261. Taxonomy (NCBI): domain Bacteria; kingdom Bacillati; phylum Actinomycetota; class Actinomycetes; order Micrococcales; family Micrococcaceae; genus Kocuria; species Kocuria sp. CPCC 205261. The sequence continues at coordinate 33,541 of NZ_JAVKPU010000014.1, forward strand.
CGTCCGACCGCAACGACGACGCTCGGGGACCGGGCGTCGTCGCCCCACCGTGGTGCATTGTCACCGCGCCGCACCACCCCCGCGAGGAGAACCGCATGATCACCCGTGAAGAACTGGCCGCCATGGTCGACCACACCCTGCTCAAGCCCGAGTCCACCGCCGATCAGGTCGCCGAGCTCGCCCGGGAGGCGGGTGAACTCGGGACGTACTCCATCTGTGTCTCCCCGTCCCGGCTGGACGTGGACCTGCCTGAGGGGGTCAAGCTCGCGACCGTGTGCGGCTTCCCGTCCGGCGCGCACCCCGCCCAGGTCAAGGCCGCGGAGGCAGCCGTGTCCGTGGCGAACGGCGCGGACGAGGTGGACATGGTCATCAACCTGGGCCTCGCCGTCGCGGGGGACTGGGACAGCGTGCGCGACGACATCGAGGCCGTGCGCGCGGCGTGCCCCGCGCCCGCGGTGCTCAAGGTGATCATCGAGTCCGCGGCCCTGACCGACGATCAGATCGTGGCCGCGTGCCGCGAGGCCGAGGCCGCCGGCGCGGACTTCGTCAAGACGTCCACGGGCTTCCACCCCGCGGGCGGGGCGTCGGTCGAGGCGGTGCGCCTCATGGCCGAGACCGTGGGCGGGCGCCTGGGCGTGAAGGCCTCCGGCGGGATCCGCACGACCGAGGCCGCGCTGGCCATGATCGACGCCGGCGCCACGCGCCTCGGGCTGTCCGGGACCCGCGCGGTGCTCGAGGGGCTCGATTCCTGATGAGCGACCAGCTGCTCGAGCGGGTGCGGCAGTGGGTCGAGCACGACCCCGATCCCGCGACCCGCGACGAACTCACCGAGCTGTCGAACGCCGCCGCCTCCGGTGACGAGCCCGCGCTCGCCGAGCTCGACTCGCGCTTCTCCGGACCGCTCGTGTTCGGCACCGCCGGGCTGCGCGCGGCCGTGGGCGCGGGGGAATCGCGGATGAACCGCGCGGTCGTGATCCGCGCGAGCGCCGGGCTCGCCTCCTTCCTCACGGAGCGCGCGGGGCCCGCGCCCCTGGTCGTGGTCGGGTGCGATGCGCGCCACGGTTCCGAGGACTTCGCCGCCGACGCCGCTGCGGTCTTCTCCGCCGCCGGATGCCGGGCCGTGCGGTTGCCGTCCCGGCTGCCCACCCCGCTCGTGGCCTACGCCGTGCGACAACTGGGCGCGGACGCCGGCGTCATGGTCACCGCGTCCCACAACCCGCCCGCGGACAACGGGTACAAGGTCTACCTGGGCGGTCGCGCGGTGGGCTCCGACGACGAGCGCGGCGTGCAGATCGTGCCCCCGGACGACGCCCTGATCGCTGAGCACATGGCCGCCGCCCCTCCCGCGGATCGCGTTCCCCGGGACTCCTCGCGTGTTTCAGCCGCCGACGCCGATCTGGTCGCCGGCTACATCGAACGCGCCGGGTGCCTGCGCGACCCCGAGGCCCGTTCCGAGATCTCCATCGCGCTGACCCCCATGCACGGCGTGGGCCTGGACACCGCGCTCGCCGTACTGCGTGGCGCCGGTTTCGAGCGGGTCTCCGTGGTGGCCGAACAGGCCGAGCCGGATCCCGACTTCCCGACCGTGGCCTTTCCCAATCCGGAGGAACCCGGGGCCATGGACCTGCTCGTGGCACTCGCAGCGGACCAGGACGCGGACGTCGCGATCGCCCTGGACCCGGACGCGGACCGCTGCGCCGTCGCCATCCCCACGGGCGCGGGCACGGGCGATCCCGCACGTGACTGGCGGCGACTGAGCGGCGACGAGCTCGGCGCGTTGCTGGGGGAGAACGCCGCAGCGGATCCCGATCGCGCGGGGGACACCCTCGCGTGCTCGATCGTCTCCGGGCGGTTGCTCGGGCGGATCGCCGAGCACCACGGGCTCTCGTTCCGTCAGACCCTCACGGGGTTCAAGTGGATCGCCCGCACCCCCGGGCTGCGTTTCGGGTACGAGGAAGCCATCGGCTATTGCACCGATCCCAGCGCCGTGCGTGACAAGGACGGGATCTCCACGGCCGTGCGGGTGGCCTCCTACGTGGCCGCTCTCAAGGACCGGGGCGCCACGGTGCAGCAGGAACTGGACCGGCTCGCCACGCTCCACGGGCTCTACGCGACCGCGCCGTTGACGTTCCGGGTGGCGGATCTCTCGCTCATCACCCGCGGGCTGGACCGGTTGCGGGAGAACCCGCCGCGGGAGATCGCGGGCTCGTCCGTGGTCGAGTACACGGATCTGTCCAAGGGCGGGCCCGAGATGCTGCCCACCGAGGGGATCCTCATCCGCACCGAGGCCGATGACCGCGTGATCGTGCGGCCCTCCGGGACCGAGCCCAAGCTCAAGTGCTACCTCGAGGTCGTCCTCCCGGTTCCCGAGGGCGGTACCGTTCCCCGCGAGGAGGCCGCGGCGCGGCTCGAGCGGATCAGTGAACAGCTGCGGGAGGTCGTGGGGCTCTGAGCTCCGCGCCCGGACTGCACTTCGGGAACCGCTGGGTGGTTCACCTGGTGACGAGGGTCGCGCAGGCCACGAGATTCTCGTCTAAGGTGCCGGTGGCGGGGTCGTAGCGGTCGCACGTGATGAGCCGCAGTTGCGGGTCCGCCGTGTTCCCGTAGACGCGCATCGTGGGGAAGGCGTCCTTGGCGTAGCGTTCCGCGTGCGTGACCCGGAACTGGGCTTGCGTGCCATCTGCACGTTGCACGCGGATCTCGTCCCCCGGCGTCAGGACGGGCAGGTCCGCGAAGACGCCTGGCCCACCGCCCGTGGCGTTCACGTGGCCCAGCACCACGGCCGGTCCCGTCTGCCCCGGTGTCGGCGGGGCCTCCGGGCATCGCCATGTGCGAGGACACGAACTGGCCGCACGCGATGGGCACGTCCGTGGCCAGGGGCGGCGCGTGGTTCATCGGGTTCACGGCACCCGCGGCCGCGGGTGTGAGCGCCAGAGCCCCCAGGGTGAGAGTGGGAAGGGCGAGGAGAGCGGACCTCCTCATGAGGATGGCCTTTTGGCTGGATGGGTGCGGGCCGAACTGTGAGGCAACTCACGGCCTGCTGTCTATTTCGGAGGCGGCCAGGACCCTTGCAAACGACAAACCTTCTTTGACGTGGGGCGACCTTGGTGGACCGCCGTGTGCTCCGCCGCGCGCCCCATGAACCCGAGGGCTGGCGGGGCGACTGATCCGTGCCAGTAGGGCCGGACATACGAAGGCCCCGGATTCCTGACGGAACAGGAATCCGGGGCTTTCGAACTGGGCGGAAGGTAAGGGATTTGAACCCTTGGTACGGGGTTACCGCACACTGGTTTTCAAGACCAGCTCCTTAGGCCGCTCGGACAACCTTCCAGTGTCGCGCGCTCCCGCGGCGGCGCGGGTGAACGAATCGCCATTATTCCATGCGCCGCGCCCGGGGGGCCAATGCCCTCGGCGCGGTGCAGGGAGGGAGGGGTGCGGTGGTGCGCCCCTGGCGCGGGTGATGCCGCTGCGGGAGAATGGGGTACAACGCCGTCGTCAGAGAAGGAAGTGCCATGCGAGCAGTACGCGATGTCCGATCGGGGGGGCCGGAGGTCCTCGAGGCCGCGGAGACCGCCGAGCCACAGCTGATCCCAGAGGGGGTCCTGATCGCCGTGACCGCCGCGGGGCTCAATCGCGCGGACGTCATGCAGCGCAACGGCAACTACCCCGTCCCGCCGGACGCCACGGACATCTTCGGCCTGGAGGTGTCGGGCACGGTCGTGGAACTCGGGGCGGACGTCCCGGAGGCGGCGGGGCTCGCGGTGGGCGACAGCGTCGTCGCCCTGGTGGACTCGGGCGGCTACGCCGAACGCGTGGTCGCGCCGTGGCGGCAGGTCCTCCCGCTGCCCGACGGTGTGGACCCCGTCGCCGCGGCGGGGCTGCCCGAGGTGGCAGCGACCGTGTACTCCAACGTGTTCATGGCCGCCGCGGCCCGGGAGGGGGAAACCCTGCTCGTCCACGGCGGAGCGGGCGGGATCGGGACGCACGCGATCCAGGTGGCCCGCGCCCTGGGGCTCACGGTGCTGGCGACCGTGGGCAGTGACGAGAAGATGCACGTCGTGAGCGAGCTCGGCGCCACGCCCATCAACTACAAAAACGAGGACTTCGTGGAGCGGGTCCACGAACTCACGGACGGCCACGGCGCGGACGTGATCCTGGACGTCGTCGGCGCCAAGTACCTCGAGCCCAACCTCCGGGCCGCGGCGACGAACGGGCGCATCGTGATCATCGGGATGCAGGGCGGGATCAAGGGCGAACTCAACGTGGGACGGTTGCTCAACAAGCGGGCCGCGGTGATCGGTACGACCCTGCGGGCACGCCCGGCGGACGAGAAGGCGCGGATCATGGCGGCGGTGGGCGAATACGTGTGGCCGCTCGTGGCGTCCGGACAGGTGCGCCCCCTGGTCGCGCGCACGTTCCCGCTCGACCAGGTGCGTGAAGCGCACGAGTACTTCGACAGCGGATCGCACGTGGGCAAGGTGCTGCTGACCGTGTGATCGGGGTGCCCGAGACAGGGTGCCAATGCCGGGACAATGTGGTCCAGCTCGCATACACTCGTGCTAACAATCTCACGCTTCTGCCAGCGTGTTGGCACGAGATCCGGAGCCTTCCCCATGAGCACCACACATCAGCAATCGGCGGGCGCACCCCGGCCCGCGGGCGAGGGTCGCACCGACCTTCCCCCCAATCACGTGGACCCCGAGGTCCTGGAACACGAGCAGACTCGCTGGACCCCGCTGCGGATCGTGATCTGGGTGGGCATCGCCCTGCTGGGCGCGATCGCATGGGCCATGATCGCGTTCGCGCGTGGTGAGTCCATCAACGCCATCTGGTTCGTCTTCGCGGCGGTGTGCAGCTACTTCATCGCGTACCGCTTCTACTCCAAGTTCATCGAACGGAAGCTGACCCGCCCGGACGACCGTCGCGCTACGCCGGCGGAGTACAACGCCAACGGTAAGGACTTCATGCCCACCGACCGGCGGGTGCTCTACGGCCACCACTTCGCGGCCATCGCCGGCGCGGGCCCGCTCGTGGGACCGGTGTTGGCCGCCCAGATGGGCTACCTCCCCGGGACCATCTGGATCATCGTGGGCGTGATCCTGGCCGGTGCGGTCCAGGACTACCTGGTGCTCTTCTTCTCCATGCGCCGCGGTGGCCGTTCCCTGGGTCAGATGGCCCGTGAGGAGCTCGGCGTGGTGGGCGGGTACGCCGCTATCATCGCGACCTTGGCGATCATGATCATCATCGTGGCCATCCTCGCGCTCGTGGTGGTCAATGCCCTGGGCGAGTCGCCGTGGGGTGTGTTCTCCGTGGGGATGACGATCCCCATCGCGCTGTTCATGGGTGTCTACCTGCGGTACTTGCGCCCGGGCAAGGTCATGGAGGTCTCGATCATCGGGTTCGTCCTGCTCATGGCCGCGATCGTTGCCGGCGGCTGGGTCGCGGGCACGGACCTCGGCGCCCAATTGTTCACCTTGGACCGCGTGACCCTCGCGTGGTGCGTGATCGTCTACGGTTTCATCGCGGCCGTGCTACCCGTGTGGTTGCTGCTGTCCCCGCGCGACTACCTCTCCACGTTCATGAAGGTGGGCACCATCGTGCTGCTCGCGGCCGCCATCGTGGTGGTGCGCCCGGAGATCACAGTCCCCGCGGTCAGCGAGTTCGCGGGCCGTTCGGACGGGCCCGTGTTCTCCGGTTCTCTGTTCCCGTTCCTGTTTGTGACCATCGCGTGCGGTGCGCTCTCCGGGTTCCACGCCCTGATCGCATCCGGGACCACGCCCAAGATGATCGAGAAGGAACGCCAGACCCGGTTCATCGGGTACGGCGGCATGCTCATGGAGTCCTTCGTGGCCATCATGGCGCTCGTGGCGGCGGTGTCGATCGACCGCGGCATCTACTTCGCGATGAACTCCTCCCCGGCGGCCACCATGGGCACCGTGGAGGGCGCCGCGGCGTTCGTGAACTCGCTGGGTCTCTCCGGCGTGCACGTGACCCCGGAACTGCTGCAGGGCACCGCGGACGCCGTGGGCGAAGAGACCATCATCTCCCGCACGGGTGGCGCACCCACCCTCGCGCTCGGGCTGTCGCACATCATGCACCAGTGGCTCGGCGGGGCCTCCATGATGAGCTTCTGGTACCACTTCGCGATCATGTTCGAGGCCCTGTTCATCCTCACCGCGGTGGACGCCGGCACGCGCGTGGCCCGCTTCATGCTCACCGACACCCTGGGCAACTTCATCCCCAAGTTCCGCGACGCCGATTGGCGCGCGGGTGCGTGGCTCACCACGGCCATCATGGTCGCCGGCTGGGGATCCATCCTGATCCTGGGCGTCACGGACCCGCTGGGCGGTATCAACACGTTCTTCCCGCTGTTCGGCATCGCCAACCAGCTGCTCGCGGCCATCGCGCTCGCGGTGTGTCTGGCCATAGCGGCTAACCTGCACCGCTTCAAGTACCTGTGGATCATCCTGCTGCCGCTCGCCTTCGACGTCCTGGTTACCGTCACGGGGTCCTGGCAGAAGATCTTCTCCCCGGACCCCAAGGTGGGCTACTGGGCCAACCACTCCGCGTTCAAGGACGCACTGGCCCAGGGACAGACGAGCTTCGGGACCGCCAAGAACGTGGAGGCCATGGAAGCGGTCGTGCGCAACACGTTCGTGCAGGGCACCCTGTCCATCCTCTTCGTGGTGCTCACGATCATCGTGGTGATCATGGCCGTCGTGGAGGCCGTCAAGGCGTTGCGCGGGCACGAGCGCCGCACGCACGAGGACCCCTATGTGGAGTCCCGCTTCTACGCGCCGTCGGGCCTGGGAGCCACACCGTCCGAGAAGGCCCTGGTCAAGCAATGGGACGCGCTGCCGATCGAGCAGCGCACCCCCACCGGCGGAGGACACCACTGATGTCGGGCGCGGCGCAGATCCCGATGCTCGCCCGCGTCGGCTCGTGGTGGCGCGGCGCGTTGCGCTTCGGCAACGGGGTGCTCGGTGCGGACAAGTACGAGCACTACGTGCAGTACCACCGGGCCTCGGGGTGCGGGACGCCGCTCATGACGGAACGCGAATTCTGGCGGGACTACCAGGACTGGCAGGAGGCGCACCCCGAGGGCCGGTGCTGCTGAAGCGGTACCATGGACTGCTGCCCGCGGGTGGCGGATCGGAAAGGGGTATCGGTGGGTTTCTTCAGCGACTACAGGGCCACGCGCCGCGACGAGCGTGAACTGGGCGAGGGCGTCTGGCGCCGGGCCCACGACCGCTTCAAGCGCGGCCTGGACCGCTACCACCAGATCCTGGAATCCGTGCGCGACCCCGAACTGCGCGCCGCCGCCGTGCCGGTGGCCAACGACCTCGCGGATCTATTGCCCAGGGTGCGCGCCGTGTGCATGGAAGCGCACGTGCGCGCCCCATCGCGCTCGCAGGACATCCCGCACTCCACGGACGGTTACCTCTCGGACGTGCACCGGCAGCTCTCCCGGGCCGGCAATTCCATGGCCCAGGCCGCGGAGGCGCTCACCATGGCGCGGTTCGCCGCGGGTTCCCATGCCCATTCGTCCGCGTCGGGTGTGGCGGGGGAGGGGACGTCGGGTCTCGTGGGTGAGTCAGGTTGCGGGGGCGACGCCGCTGGGTCCCCCGAGCAGCTCTCGGCACCATCGCAGGGTGTGAGCGCCATCCGACGCCGCTCAACGGTCGTGACGGAGTACGTAACTGCGGCGGAGCGGCTGCTCGGTGAGCATGCGGAGCACTCGCCGGAAAATTGAGGGTCCCACCGGGTAACGGGTGTGTGACCGGACCCGTTACGTCTCTCGGGATGGTTGACGTTCCCCTGGGTGGTTGACGTTCACGTCGGATGAGCGGTGTCTCAGAGGTATTGCACCCTCAGCGCACCCGATGCCCGCAGGCAACAAATGCGGGTGTGGACGGTGGCGTCTCAGGCTCGGGAGGGGCTCCGGGGGTTCCCCTTGCCCGTCGGTCGTGGATCTCGGCCGATTGAAGGAACCCCCGGGGCGCCATGGTGTCCCCTGTCCTGGATCATTGGGCAGCCAGAGCCACAACGTCCTGACACATATGTTATGGAACAGCGTTGTGTTTAGGAAGTGTTGCGCGAAATCGTTGCCAATATGTCACCGGCGTAAGGACCCACAGGCCTGAAACCACAGATGCCGGCCGGCGGAGGGTGGGTGACAGGGGCCGGCCGCACTAGACAGGGAGCGGGCGCGGAAATGACGATCCCCGCCCTCCGCGCAGCAGGTCCTACCGGGGAGAACGGGGATGGTCCATGGAGCCGCCTGCCGGAATCGAACCGGCGACCTATTCATTACGAGTGAATCGCTCTACCGACTGAGCTAAGGCGGCGTGACCGGGACCATTGCGGCCCAGATGCACCCGGAAACAGTATCAGATCGGGCCGGAACACCACCAATCACGGATCACCCGGGTACAGGGGCCGGTGGCCGCGTGGATGGCACCCGGCGGCGGGCCTCAGTCACCGCACGTGGCACCCTCGTCCGGCAGGGTGCCGTCCAGGAGGTAGTCGTCCACGGCGCGGGTCACGCAGGGGTTGCCGGAGGTGTAGGCGGTGTGCCCGTACCCCTCGTGGGTGAGCAGACGGGCGTCGCCCATCTGCTGCTGCAGAGAATGGGCCCACGGATACGGGGTGGCGGGATCGTGGGTCGTGCCGATCACCAGGGTGGGAGTCTCCAGATCCGCCCGATACGTGTCCAAGGGCTTGACGGGCTTGTCCGGCCAGCCCTGGCACGCGGCCGCACCATAACCCAGGTAGGGACCGAACGTGGGGGCCTGCTGGGTCATCTCACGGGCCGCCCGGGCCATCTGTTCGTCCGTGACGTCGTTGGACACCGTGTCCAGGCAGGAGACCGCCGTGAACGCCATGGACACGTTGGACGTGTACTTCCCGGAGGGTTCACGCCCGTGATTGGAGTCGGAGAACGCCATGAGCGCGTCCAGGTTGCCGTCCAGGGCCTGCTGCAGGGCGGAGTTCAGCTGCGGGTACGAGGCGGTCGAGTAGAGGGGGACCAGGATCCCCTCGATCGCATTGGTCGGCGTCACGGAGCGTCCGTCCGAGACCGTGGGGCGATCCTGGGCCACCGAGCGCAACATGCGCTGGATGGTGGCCATCCCCGCGTCCACGTCCGCGCCGGCCACGGCGCAGTCGTTGTTCGTCTTCTGGCAGTCGGCCACGAAGTGGCGCAGGTTGTCCTCGAAGCCCTTGGCCTGCGCGAGCGTGGTGGCGCGATCGTCCAGGGTGGGGTCCACGGCGCCGTCCAACACCATGCGCCCGGCACGCTGGGGGAACAGGTGCGCGTACGTGGCGCCGATCTCGGTGCCGTAGGAGAACCCCAGGTAGTGGGTCGTGGGCTGGTCCAGGACGGCGCGCAGGACGTCCAGGTCCCGGGCCACGCTCTGGGTGTCCATGTGGGAGACCACGGCCGAGGAGTGCTCGTGGCACTTGTCACCGATCTGCCGGGAGCTCTGCCGCACCTCGTCCAGGGACTGCCGGCGCGGGTCGAAGGCCGGTTCGGAACGCCACTGGTCCATCTCCCGATCCGTGAGACAGCGGATCCCGTCCGAACGGTCCACACCGCGGGGGTCGAACCCCACGAGGTCGTACTTCCTGCGCACCTCCTTGGCCGTGAAGTAGTCTGCGGAGCCCATCATGTCCACGCCGGATCCGCCCGGCCCGCCGGGGTTGAGGAACAGGGCACCCACGGGGGAGGAACCGGTGGCCTTCAACCGGGCGATCTCCACGGTGGTGTCACCGGCGGAGGGGTTCGCGTAGTCCACGGGGACCGTGATGCCCGCGCACTCCAGACCGCTCGGGAACTGTTGCCGTTCGGAGGTCTTGGTGCACTCCCGCCACTGCGGCGTCTGGGTGTAGTAGGACGTCAGCGCGGAGTCCACGCCGGAGGTGACGTCCGGGTCCGCGCTGCCCCGGGCGCCGGACTCCCGGGAGGGATCGGCGCACGCGGTCAAGGCCAGCGCGGCGGTGCACAGCAGGACGGCCAGGCGGCGGGGGAGGGAACGGTTCACGGGGTCCTCTCGGCTCAGACGATGGCCACCATCATGGCCTCGAACGCGAGTTGTGCGCTGACGTTGGTGCGGATGCGGCGCCGGGTCTCGCTGATCACGTCGATCTTGTGCAAGGTGTGCTCGGCGGTGGTGTTGGTCGCGTACCCGTGGATCTGCTCACCCAGGTGCTGGTTGATCAGGGCCGTCCCGGTGTCGAGCTGAACGCTCAGCACGTCCCGGTAGAACGTGGTGAGGTCGATCAGGAAGCGGTCCAGGGTGTCGGTCTGGATGCGCCGGGAGCGTCGCTTCTGATCGGCTTCGAGGCGGTTGAGGGCACCCCGGATGGCGGGTGGCACACGGCCGGTTTCGGGGGCACCCATGGCAGCGAGCAACTGCGCACGTTCCTCGTTGTTGCGGGCCTCGGCGTCCGCGGTGGACTCGTCCACGGCGAGGCGGTGCAAGCGGTCCGCGGCCTTGACCGCCCGGGTCACCCCGTGCATGGACAGCGGCAGGGAGACGACCTCCTGGCGGCGGGTGCGGGCGTCGTCGTACAGGGCGAGTCGCGTGGCCACGCCCACGTGGCACTGGGACAACCGCGCGCACTCGATGGCGCGCTGCTCCGGGACCCCGTGCCGGGCCACGAGCAACCGGGCGACGTCCTCGGGGGACGGGACCTTGAGGGTCACGGGGCGGCAGCGGGAACGGATGGTCACGAGCACGTCCATGGGGGAGGGGGCGCACAACAACCAGATGGTGTGCGGAGGGGGTTCCTCGATGCTCTTGAGCATCACGTTGGAGGTGCGCTCGGTCATCCGGTCGGCGTCCTCGACGATCATGATCCGCCACGAGCCCACGGAGGGCCGGTCCTGCGCCTTGACCACGAGCTCGCGGGCTTCCTCGATGCTGATCTGCGGGTTCTCCGTGACGAAATGGGTCACGTCCGCGTGGGTCCCGGCGAACGCCGTGCGACACGCGTGGCACGCGCCGCAGCCCGTGCCGTGCTCGCACAACAGCGCTGCGGCCAGGGCGCGCGCGGCCGTGGAGCGACCGGAGCCCGGGGGCCCGGTGAACAGCCACGCGTGGGTCGGGTCGTTGTCGCGGGCCGCGCGTTGTAACTGCTCCACCACGCGGGGCTGACCGACGACCTCGTCCCACACGCTCACGCGGAGACCTCTGTGCGCTCGGCGAGGATCCCGGTGACCCGGTCCACGATCGCGTCCGTGAGCTCGGCCGCGGGCGCGGACGCGTCCAGGACCAGGTAGCGGGAGGGTGCATGCGCGGCGAGCTCGCGGAAGGCCGCGTTGACGGCGTCGTGGAACGCCCGCGCCTCGGACTCCATGCGGTCCGTGGCCAGGGCGCGCTCGCGGCGTCGGGCCTCGGCGGTGGTCTGGTCCACGTCCAACAGCACGGTGAGCTCCGGGACGAGACCCTGCACGGCCCACCGGTTCAGTTCGAGCACGCGTTCGGTGCCCAGCCCGCGTCCCGCCCCCTGGTACGCCACGGAGGAGTCCACGAACCGGTCGCAGATCACGACCTCCCCGCGCTCGAGGGCGGGGCGGATCCTGCGCGCCACGTGGTCCGCGCGCGCGGACGCGAACAACAGTGCCTCGGTCACCGCGGACACCGGCGCGTGGGAAGGATCGAGCACGAGCGCGCGCACCGATTCCGCGAGGGGTGTGCCCCCGGGCTCGCGCGTGAGCGTCACGGTACGACCGTCGCGGCGCAGGGCGGCCACCAGCGCCGCAGCCTGGGTGGACTTCCCGGCGCCGTCACCGCCTTCGAACACGATGAGGGCCCCGCCCGCTGATTGCTTCACGCCCCCACTGTAGCGATCGCACCCGACAGCTACAGCGGTGCCGTGGGCGTCCACAGGACGGGCCGCACGGCGCCGCGGGATTAGGCTGGAGCAATGCGTAAAGACACCGTGGTGGTCGCCGGCGGCCGCCCCGACCACGAACACGACGCGCCCGTGAACCCGCCCGTGGTGCTGACCTCCACCTACCGGGGCACCGGGGAGCTCGACCCCGCGGACCGCACCTACGCGCGGTTGACCAACCCCACGTGGGAGGCGTTCGAGGACGTCCTGGCCCAGCTCGAGGAGGCCCCGTGCCCCGCGCTGTCCTACGCGTCCGGGCTCGCCGCGATCACCGCGGTGCTCACCCTCGTGCCCGTGGGCGGCACGCTCGTGCTGCCGCGCCACAGCTACCAGGGCAGCGTGGCACTCGCGCACACATGGCAGGAGCGCGGCATCTTCACGGTGCGCACCGTGGACATCACGGACACCGAGGCCACCTCCGCGGCACTCGACGGCGCGGACATGCTCTGGGTCGAGAGCCCCACCAACCCCATGCTCGAGATCGCGGACGTGCCCGCACTCGTGCGCGCCGCACGGGAAAAGGGGGTGCTCACGTGCGTGGACAACACGTTCGCCACGCCCCTGCTGCAGCGTCCCCTGGGCGTGGGAGCGGATCTGGTGGTGCATTCCGCGACCAAGTACATCGCCGGTCACTCGGACGTGTTGATGGGCGCGGTGCTGTGCGCCACGCCCGAGTTGCGGCAACGGCTGCATTCCCAGCGATCTCTCGAGGGCGGGATCCCCGGGCCCTTCGAGGCGTGGCTCGCGCTGCGCGGCGTGCGTACCCTCGCGGTGCGCGTGGAGCGTTCCATGGCCACCGCCGCGGAACTGGCCCGCCGGCTCGAGGCCCATCCCGCCGTGGCCCACGTGCGCTACCCGGGCCTCGCGTCCGATCCCGGCCACGAGCGCGCTGCCGCGCAATTGCAGGGCGGTTTCGGTTCGGTGATCTCGGTGGTCCCCCACGGCGACGTCGCTGCGGCCGAACGTCTCCTGACGGACCTTCGCGTGTGGACCCCCGCCACGTCCCTGGGCGGGGTGGAGTCCTTGATCGAGCGGCGTCGTCGCCACCACGACGAACCGGAGACCGTCCCCGAGAACCTGCTGCGCCTGTCCGTGGGGATCGAGAACGTGGAGGACCTCTGGGAGGACCTCCGGGCCGGACTCAATGCGCTCGCGGATCGATAGACTGACCCCGTGACTTCCATTCCTTGGGCCATCGTTCTGGCGAACTACCTGGACTACGCCATCACCCTGGTGGTGGCCGTCCTCGCGCTGCTCGCGGTGCTCGACTGCTTGCGGCGTTCGGCGGTGCAGTTCGAACGCGCGTGGAAGCGGACCAAGACGTTCTGGCTCGCCCTGACAGGTGGCGCCGCGGTGGTGTCCGTGTTCAGTGCAGTGTTCTCCACCCTCACGCTGCTGGCCGTGGGTGTCCCGGGGACCGGGTCGTTGATCCTGATGCTGATCGCCGCGACGATCGCCGGGGTGTACCTCGCGGACGTGCGCCCCGCCGTCTCAGGTGAGTCCAAGAACCCCGGGTACTAGTAGTAGGCATTTACCGTTCGAGGTCTCTCCCGGAGCGCATGTCGAGCCACCGTGGGGTCGACCTCCCACGGGCTCGGTGGGTCAGCCCTCGACGCGCCATCCCGGTTCGTCCGGCGCGACCGCGGACCACGGCACCGTGAGTTCCCCGAGCCGCCACCGGTGGGGCCCGTGCAGTACGGGCCACCCGGCGGCGCGCAGGTCCCGGCACATCGCCGTCCAGCGCTGTCGATGACCGAATGGTGACAGGGCCGCGTTGGCCAGCCACGCGGCGTCGGCGGCCGCGAGGAATGCGTGGACCCGCTCGCCCGGGACGTTGCGGTGGATCAACGCCTTGGGCAGTCGCGCGGCCACGTCCGAGGGCACGGTGAACGCACCTGGGCGCATACTCACGGTGAAGGTGCGGGGGCCCTCCACGGTGCAACACAACCACGTGGCCAGGCGCCCGATCTCGTCGCACGTGCCGTCCATCAGGACCCCGTTCGGCGCGAGCCGCCCGCACGCGAGGTGCCACGCGGCGGGGACCTCTTCCACCGGGTACTGCCGCAGCACGTTGAACGCGCGTACGAAGACCGGGGAGCGTGACCCCGAGGGGATCTCGAAGCCCCCGCACCGGAAGGACAGCCCCGGGCGGGTGTTGGGTTGGGCCGCGGCCACCCGGTCCGGGTCGATCTCGATGCCCATGACCTCCACGTCCGGGCGCACCGTGCGCGCCCGCTGCCACAGCTCGACCGCGGTGATCGGGGCCGCCCCGAACCCCAGGTCCACGAGCAGGGGGTCGTATGCCCGGCGCACGAGCGGGCCCAGGATCCCGGTGAGGTACCGGTCCGCGCGCCGGAGGCGGTTCGGGTTCGTGGTCCCGCGGGTGATCGATCCCACGGGGCGGGGCTGGGTTGGCACACCCACACTGTAGTGCGCACGTCACGACACGCGTTCCCTCGGTGGCCCCGGGGTGGGACAATGGCCCCATGGCTAACGATTCCGCTACCCACAAGCTCATCCTGCTGCGCCACGGTCAGTCCGACTGGAACGAGAAGAACCTGTTCACGGGCTGGGTGGACGTCCCGCTCACGGACAGGGGCCGCGCCGAGGCCACCCGCGGCGGTGAACTGATCGCCGAGAACCAGCTGCTGCCGGACGTGGTGCACACGTCCCTGTTGCGCCGCGCCATGAACACCGCCAACCTCGCGCTCGACGCCGCGGACCGCCTCTGGATCCCCGTCAAGCGGTCGTGGCGGCTCAACGAGCGCCACTACGGTGCCCTGCAGGGCAAGAACAAGGCGGAGATCCGCGAGCAGTACGGCGAGGAACAGTTCATGGTCTGGCGCCGTTCCTACGACACCCCGCCGCCCGCCCTGGACGATTCCTCCGAGTGGTCGCAGGCCGGGGATCCCCGCTACGCGGACGTCGCCGACCTGCCCCGCACCGAGTGCCTCAAGGACGTCCTGGAGCGGTTCCTGCCGTACTGGGAGGAGCAGATCGTCCCCGATCTCAAGAGCGGCAGGACGGTCCTCGTGGCCGCGCACGGCAACTCGCTGCGCGCACTCGTCAAGCACCTGGACGGCATCTCGGACGACGACATCGCCGGGCTGAACATCCCCACGGGCATCCCGCTGTACTACGAGCTGGATCAGAACCTCAAGCCCGTGACCCCCGGTGGGCGCTACCTGGACCCGGACGCCGCCGCCGAGTCCATCAAGGCCGTGGCTAACCAGGGCAAGAAGTAACCCTTCTGGCACCGTGAAGAATCCCCGGCACACTTCGGTGCCGGGGATTCTCATTGTCGCCGTGTCTCGCGGGGCCGCGTGTACGCCGCCGTTCGGAGCCATCGGACGACGCCGCTCGGGCCGGTCCCCGGATGATCCCACCCGGGGCGCGCCGTCACGGGTCCCGGCGGCTCACGCCACCGGGACCCGCACCGCTCACTCGCCGGCGTCGGCGCCGATGTGTCCGTGGCCGGTGGGGTGGCTGTCGGTCGCGGGGGCCCAGTCGCCGGTCACGAGGTAGGAGACCTTGCGGGCCACGGAGACGCCGTGGTCACCGATGCGTTCGAGGTAGCGGGAAGCGAGCGTGACGTCCACCGCGGTGGGCACGGAGGAATCCCAGTTGGGATCCGCGAGCATCTCGAACACCTGCTGGTGCTTGAGGTTCAGCTCGGACTTCAGGGCGAAGATCTGGTCCGCCTCGGAGATGTCCCGGTCCTCGAGCACGGAGATCACGCGCTCGACCAGACGCGCGTCGATGTCGAACATCTCCTCGAAGTGCCCGCGCATGGCCTCGGGCAGGACGGGCTCGGGGAAGCGCAACCGGGCCAGCTGGGCCAGGTGACGGGCCAGGTCGCCCATGCGCTCGAGCGAGGCACTCATACGCAACGCGCCCACGATCATGCGCAGGTCGGAGGCCACGGGGGACTGCAGGGCCAGGATGTCGATGGAACGCTCATCGAGATCGTTCTGCAGGAAGTCGATGCGAGCGTCGTTGGAGATGACCTCTTCGGCCACCTGGATGTCGGCGTCGAGGAATGCGGTGCGGGCGCTGCCCAATGCCTGCTGCACGAGCGTGGCGATCTGAATCAGCTCCTCACCGACCTGGTGGAGCTCAGCCTGGAAAACCTTACGCACAGGGGGCGTCCTTTCGTTCATGGCAAGTCCTGGTCCGTAGCCTACGCGGGTTGAGTGGGCCGGGTGCCATCGGGATGTCATCGGGGGAGCGGCACGACGAATTCGCACGCGCCCGACCAGGTTCACAGGCTGCCGTGAACGAATCGTCATCCCCAGGTGAACGTTCGTTGAACCGGCCCCCACGGCGCGCGGATCACCGGGGTGCGTCCGGGCGGGCCGTCTAAGCTGACACCGTGAGCGATACGTCGATTGCCCTGCTGGCCGGTTTCATCGGCTTCTTGCTCGGCATCAGCGGGGTGATCGCCGTGCGGGTGAGCCAGCGGCGTCGTCATTCGCTGGCGGACGTCCAGGAACCCACGCTGCCCGAGGGCACCGCGGAGATCCTCGCGGCACTGGGCCTCGCGTACGTCGTGGTCGACGGCGTGGACGGCGTCGTGCGCGCGTCCCCCGCGTCCTACGCGTACGGGATTGTGCGCGGGCACACGGTGGTGCACCAGGACCTGCTGGAGATGATCCGCAATACGCGCCGCAACGGCGTCGTGGAGGAGAAGCGCCTGGAGCTGACCCGCGGGCAGTTCCAACACGGGTCGATCGTGCTGGACGTGCGGGTCGTGACCATCGCGGACGAGTACATCCTGTTGCTCGCGGACGACCAGACCGAGATCGTGCGCGCCCAGTCCATCCGCACCGACTTCGTGGCCAACGTCTCCCACGAGTTGAAGACGCCCGTGGGCGCCATCAGCCTGTTGTCCGAGGCCATCGAGGACGCTGCGGAAGACCAGGACGCGGTCCGCCACTTCGCCGCGAGCCTGCAGCGCGAGTCCATGAGGCTGAGTGCGCTCGTGCAGGACATCATCGAACTGTCCCGGTTGCAGGCCACGGACGTGGTGGCCAAAGGCACTGCCGTGGATCTCAACCGCGCGGTGCGTGAGGCCGTGGACCGGAACAAACTGGCCGCGGAGGCCAAGAACATCAGCATCAAGGTGGGCGGGCGGATCGAAACCCCCGTGTTCGGGGACCCGGACATGCTCGTGACCGCGGTGCGCAACCTGATCGACAACGCCGTGCGGTACTCCCCGGAGAACACCCGCGTGGGCATCGGCCTGCGGGAGCGGGAGGGGATGGCGCACATCACCGTCACGGATCAGGGCCCCGGCATCACGGAGACCGAGCAGGACAGGATCTTCGAACGTTTCTACCGGGTGGACAGTGCTCGGTCCCGCCAGACCGGGGGTACCGGTCTGGGATTGAGCATCGTCAAACACGTCATGGCGCAGCACGGCGGGGAGGTCTCCGTGTGGTCCCAGCCGGGCCGGGGGTCCACGTTCACCCTCGTGCTGCCGCCCATGGAGGAACCCGAGGACCAGGCGGAGCCCCCGCGCGGAGGGCTGCGTAAACAGCGAGTGGAGGAGCGCGCGTGACCCAGATTCTCATGATCGAGGACGAGGAATCCCTGAGCGACCCGTTGGCGTACCTGCTGGGCCGTGAGGGGTTCGAGGTCACCGTGGTCGCGGACGGGCTCGAGGCCGTGGCGCAGTTCGACCGCACCGGCGCGGACCTCGTCCTGTTGGACCTCATGCTGCCCGGCCAGTCAGGGACCGAGGTCTGCAAACAGATCCGGCAGCGCTCCACGGTCCCGATTATCATGCTCACCGCCAAGGACGCGGAGATTGACAAGGTGCTCGGGTTGGAGCTCGGCGCGGACGACTACGTGACCAAGCCGTATTCGTCGCGCGAACTCGTGGCGCGGATCCGGGCGGTGCTGCGGCGGCATTCCGAACCGGAGGAACTGATCACGGCCACGGTCGCCGCGGGTCCCGTGCGGATGGACGTCGAGCGTCACGTGGTCCACGTGGGCGGGGAGCCGGTGGCCATGCCGCTCAAGGAGTTCGAACTGCTGGAGATGCTGCTGCGCAACGCGGGCCGCGTGCTCACCCGGGGCCAGCTCATCGACCGGGTGTGGGGTTCCGACTACGTGGGGGACACCAAGACCCTGGACGTGCACATCAAGCGGCTGCGTTCCAAGGTGGAACCGGAGCCGTCCGCGCCGCAGCACATCGTGACCGTGCGCGGTCTCGGGTACAAGTTCGAGCCCTGATCCCGACGCCTCCACGGAGCGGCACCCGTATGACGTAAGAACCGCACCCTTAGCAGGGTGCGGTTCTTACGTCTGTACACCGGTCTGAGAAAGCGAGCGCCCGGACCCTCGTGTTCGGGGCCCGGGCGCTCGCTCGATCGCGCCGGTTGG
Organism: Kocuria sp. CPCC 205261; assembly: GCF_040981025.1. Taxonomy (NCBI): domain Bacteria; kingdom Bacillati; phylum Actinomycetota; class Actinomycetes; order Micrococcales; family Micrococcaceae; genus Kocuria; species Kocuria sp. CPCC 205261. Next base: position 51,826 of record NZ_JAVKPU010000014.1, read on the forward strand.
CGCGGGTGGTATGAGAGGTCAGTGCCCGCCGTGCGCCTCGCCCGCGGGGGCCGGGGTGTTGGAGGGGTTGGCCGGGGTGGACGGTGCGCCGCCGGGGACGAAGGATGCGTAGCGCGGGTAGGTGTGGTCCAGGACGGGGACCTGGGTGGTCTGGTCCTGGTCGTCCGCGGTGAACGTGGTGTCCACCATCAGGCCGGGGTTCGCGCCGGCGCGGTCCAACAGCACGGGCCGGGACTTCTCGAGCACGACCTCCTGGTTGGCGGGGACCTCCACGCTCGCGCGGGCGCCATTGGCGTCCATGGTGACGGTCTCGGTCTGGTCGCCGGTGTTGATCAGGGTGCCCAACACGCGGCCCTCGGAGTTCTCGTCCTCGGCGACGACCAGGATGTTGCGCAGCTGGACGTCACCCAGCTCCATCTGGATCCCGTCCGTCGGGGCGTAGCTGTCCATGGTGGCCTGCGGGCTGATGTACGCGCACCCGCTCACACCGGTCAGGACGGCGAGTGCCGCCGCACCCATTCCGAGGTGCTGCAACTTCTTGTGGGCGGCGTTCTTCACGGCACGAACTCCTCGGGCTCTCTGACAGCGGGTGCAAAATCTGCAGTCAGTCTATCGGTTTGGCCACGGATCGTCTGCATCCGCGCCCCGTTCGTGGCGCGCCCGTGGGCCCGTGGTACGCGCGCTTATGGAGTGACGACGACGCCGCACGGCCGGGTCACGCACACCCGCCCGGGCGCTTCCCGGGTGGCCTCCATAAGGCCCCGTGATGCGGTTCGTGGAGCGGCCACGGACGGGGCTCGCGGAAAGGTGGGCAATCATACACCGTGGTAGACTTGGCGGGCTGAAAGGGGTTTGTGCATGGTTTTTGAGGTTGGCGAAACGGTTGTCTATCCGCACCACGGTGCCGCAACTATCGAGGAGATCAAGACTCGAACCATCAAGGGTGAGGAGAAGATGTATCTCCGGTTGAAGGTCACCCAGGGCGATCTCATGATCGAGGTCCCGGCGGAGAACGTCGATCTTGTGGGTGTGCGGGACGTCGTGGACGAGGAAGGCCTCAAGGAGGTCATCGCGGTCCTGCAGGCCAAGGACGCCGAGGAAGCCTCCAACTGGTCGCGCCGCTACAAGGCCAACCTCGAGAAGCTCGCCTCCGGCGACGTCCTCAAGGTCGCCGAGGTCGTGCGTGATCTGTGGCGCCGCGATCGCGGCAAGGGCCTCTCCGCCGGCGAGAAGCGCATGCTGACCAAGGCCCGCCAGATCCTAACCTCCGAGCTGGCACTGGCCAAGAAGATCGACGAGGAAGAAGCGGAGAAGCGCCTGGACGACATCCTGTCCGCGGCCTGATTCCCGTAGCACGTCTTCGTGTCCCAGATTTCCGACCTCGCGAGCCCGTCCGCCATGGACGGGCTCGCCGTCATTGTCGTGGCCGCCGGTTCCGGCACGCGGCTCGGGTACGGGATGCCCAAGGCGCTCGTCCCCGTGGCCGGTCGACCGATCCTGGAGCACGCGCTTGCCACGGTGTGCGGGACCCTGCCCGGTGCCGCGGTGATCGTGACCGTGCCCGCCGGAGACACGGACCTCACGGCCGTCGCGCGCGCCGCGGGGGCCGCGGCCGTGACCGGGGGTGCCACACGCGCCCAGTCGGTCGCGGCGGCACTGACCGCCCTGCCCGCGGGTGTCACCCACGTCCTGGTGCACGACGCCGCTCGCTGTCTCACTCCGCCCGCCGTCCTCGAGCGGGTGGTCACCGCCCTGCATACGGGTGCACAGGCCGTGGTTCCCGTGACCCCGGTGACCGACACCGTGCGCGGGGTGGACACCCACGGGCGCAGTACCGGGACGGTGGACCGGGCGGGGCTGCGCAGCGTCCAGACACCCCAGGGTTTCGACCGTGCACTGCTCGAACGGGTGAACCGCGCGGCCGGTCTGCTCCCGGACGGCCCACTGGACGCCACGGGGGAGGACCCCCGGCTCGGGCACAGTGTTCGAACGGCAGAGACGGCCACCACGGTGACGGGTTCCGCAGGGGATCCCGAAGGCATCACGGACGATGCGAGTCTTGTGGAACTGTTCGCCCCCGAACACCCCGTGGAATTCGTGGCCGGGCACGAGGAGTCCTTCAAGATCACCCGTCCCCTGGACCTGGTACTCGCCCACGCGATCGTGCGTGAGCGGGACTCGGCCTGTCCGGCACAATGGCCGCATGACTGACGCAACCCCAGGCCCCGCCGATCCATCGACCCCGGAACCCCGGCCGTTCCCCGTCCCGCTCGTGGGGATCGGGGTGGACGTGCACGCCTTCGGCCCGGAAGGCACTCCGCTGTGGATCGCCGGACTCATGTGGCCCGGCGAGCGGGGACTGAGCGGGCACTCGGACGGGGACGTCGTGGCACACGCCGCGGCGGACGCGCTGTTCTCCGCGGCCGGCGTGGGGGACCTGGGAGCACACTTCGGAACGGACCGCCCGGAGTTCGCCGGGGCCTCGGGGTGTCGGATCCTCTCGGAGGCAGTGCGGATCGTGACCGAGGCCGGCTTCCGGGTGGGCAATGTCTCCGTCCAGCTCGTGGGCGACCGACCCAAGTTCTCCCCGCGGCGGGACGAGGCCGCCGCGGTGCTCACGGAAGCGGCCGGCGCGCCGGTGCACCTGAGCGCGACCACCACGGACGCCCTGGGGCTCACGGGCCGGGGCGAGGGTCTCGCGGCGATCGCCACCGCGATCGTGTTCCCGCGCGGCTGAGCCCAAACGGGCGGCGACCGAGCCCACCGGCCGCAACCCAGCAGACCGGTCGAGTCCACCGGGGGGCGCCAGTAGTGCCGGCCGACCGAACCCGCCCGCCGCGAGCGTGCGGCGCCACCCCGTTAGACTGGCAGGGTGACTTTGCGCTTCTATGACACCGCTTCCGCGACCGTCAAGGACTTCGTCCCCGTGCGACCCGGCGAGGCGGGCCTCTACTACTGCGGTGCCACGGTGCAGGGCGCACCGCACATCGGCCACGTGCGTTCCGCGCTCGTGTTCGACATCCTGGCCCGCTGGCTGCGCTTCCGTGGCTACGAGGTCACCACGGTGCGCAACGTGACGGACATCGACGACAAGATCCTGGCCAACGCGCACGCCTCGTTCGAGAACGACTACCAGGGTGACCACCCGCGCGAACCGTGGTGGGCGCTGGCCTACCGGTTCGAGGGTGTGTTCGGGCGGGCCTACGCCGCGCTCGGTATCGAGGCCCCCACGTACGAACCCCGGGCCACGGGCCACGTCCCGGAGATGCACTCGCTGATCCAGGAGCTGATCGACGCCGGGCACGCGTACCCCGCACTCGACGATTCCGGCGACGTCTACTTCGACGTCCGTTCGTGGCCCCGCTACGGCGAACTCACCCGGCAACGCGTGGAGGACATGCAGGACGCCCCGGACGCCGATCCCCGCGGCAAGCGCGATCCCCGCGACTTCGCGCTGTGGAAGGGACACAAGGAGGGCGAACCCGCCACGGCGTCGTGGGATTCCCCGTGGGGCCGCGGCCGCCCCGGCTGGCACCTGGAGTGCTCGGCCATGGCCCACAAATACCTGGGCGCGCACTTCGACATCCACGGCGGTGGCCTAGACCTGCGCTTCCCGCACCACGAGAACGAGCTCGCCCAGTCCACCGCGGCGGGCCGCCCGTTCGCCAACTTCTGGTTGCACAACGGGCTCGTGACGTACGAGGGCGAGAAGATGTCCAAGTCGATCGGCAACACGGTCTCCCCGGCGAGCATGCTCGAGGAAGCACGGCCGCTCGCCGTGCGCTACTACCTGGGCCAGGCCCACTACCGTTCCGTGCTGGACTACCGGCCCACGTCCCTGCGGGAGGCCACCGCCGCCGTCGAGCGCGTGGAAGCCGTCCTCGCGGCCGCGCAGCATTCCAGACTCAGCGTGTCCTGGGAGCACATGGATGTGCCTGAGGAGTTCGTCGCGGTCATGGACGACGACCTCAACGTGCCCCGTGCGCTCGCGGTGCTGCACGAGACGGTGCGCGCGGCCAACACGGCTCTCTCGGGCCCGGAGGCCTCGACCGCCCAGCCGCTCGTCTCCGCGATCGCGGGCATGTCCGACGTCCTGGGATTGCTCCCCTTGATGAGTCTCGACGGCGCTCGGGACGCCGACGGCGCCGAGCACCGCGCGCTCGACTCCCTCGTCCAGGACCTGCTGGCCCAGCGTGCCGCCGCGCGTGAGGCGAAGGACTGGGCGCTCGCGGACCGGATCCGGGACCAGCTGGCCGCTGCTGGCGTCGTCGTGAAGGACGGCGCCCGGGGGTCCGAGTGGTCCGTGGGGGAATGAGCCTGGCCTAAACTGGAGCCAGATCGCCGACCACCCCGGGGCGGCCCGCGGGCCGTGACCCGTGACAGACACGGAGTATTGACCATGGCCCAGAAGAACCGACCCGGAGCCACGCGCAAGAAGAAGGGTCCGGTCGTGGGTAGCGGCGGCCAGCGCCGCAAGGGCCTGGAGGGCCGCGGCCCCACGCCCAAGGCCGAGGACCGCGTCTACCACAAGGCGTACAAGGCCAAGCAGGCGGTCGCGCGCAAGCAGCAGAACCTGCACCGGCGTCCGTCCCGCACGGGGTCCGGGCCCATCAAGGAGGACCTCGTCACGGGGCGCAATGCCGTGCTGGAGGCCCTGCGCGCCGGGGTGCCCGCCAAGACGTTGTTCGTGGCCACCAAGATCGAGATGGACGACCGCGTCAAGGACATCCTGCAGTTGTGCGCCGAGGCCCAGGTGCCCACGCTCGAGGCCTCGCGCGGCGAGCTGGACCGGCTCTCCGCGGACGCGATCCATCAGGGTGTGGTGCTGCAGGTCCCGCCGTACGACTACCAGGACGCGGACGAGCTCGCGGCCTCCCTCATGGCCGACCGGGGCGATGATTCCCGCCCGCCCCTGCTCATCGCGGCGGACGGGATCACCGATCCCCGCAACCTGGGTGCGATCATCCGCAGCGTCTCCGCGTTCGCCGGGGACGGGGTCATCCTGCCCGAGCGCCGCTCCGCCGGGGTCACGGCCACGGCGTGGAAGACGAGTTCGGGTGCTGCGGCGCGCGTCCCCGTGGCCAAGGCCACGAACCTCACGCGCACGCTCGAGAACTGCAAGAAGCAGGGCTACTTCGTGGTCGGCCTCGACGGCGGCGGGGATGTGGACCTGCCGCAGCTCGAGTTGGCCACCGAGCCCCTCGTGGTGGTCGTGGGCTCCGAGGGCAAGGGCCTGTCCCGCCTGGTGACAGAGCACTGCGACGCGATCGTGTCGATCCCCATCGAATCCGCGATGGAGTCCCTCAACGCGTCCATGGCGGTGGGGATCACGCTGTACGAGATCGCGCGCCGGCGTGCAAGCGCGTAGTTATCCGCTGGGCGTCCACCCCTCCCCGTCCGGGGACGGGACCGCCAACGTCGCGGTGTACGCCCCGGGACTGACCGAGGTGGACCTCATGTTCCGGCGCCCCGGTGAATCGTGGCAGCGGTTACGGCTCGCGGGGGAGAACCACGGGATCCATTACGCGACCGTCTCGCGCCCACGCCATGTGCCGGAGGTGGAACTCACCCCGGGCGAGCTCGCACGGGACGTGTGTCCCGCGATGCCCGAGGGGACCGAGTACGGATTCGTGAGTGCCCGGCCCGAGGGCAGTCCCGTGCCGGATCCGGCGTACGAACCGGTCCTGCTGGACCCCTACGGGCGGGGACTGACGCGTGTGGCGCCACCGCGCGACGTCGTCAATCCCGGTGCGGACGCCTACGGCGGGGAGTACGTCTCCGTGGTGGTCGCCCAGGACCACGAGTGGCGCGACCACGACCGGCCCCGGCCGGCGTGGCGCGAGACCGTGATCTACGAGGCCCACGTGAAGGGCCTTACCATGCTGCACCCGGGGATCCCTCACGAGCTGCGCGGCACCTACGCGGGACTCGCGCACCCCGTGATGCTCGAGTACCTGCGCAGCCTGGGGATCACTGCGGTGGAGTTGTTGCCCGTGCACGCCCACCTGGACGAGGCCCACCTGACCGCGAATGGGCTCACCAACTACTGGGGGTACAACACCCTCGCGTTCTTTGCACCCCATGCGGGGTACGCGACCAAGGCCGCCCAGGAGGCCGGGCCCACCGCGGTGCTCAACGAGTTCAAGGCCGCCGTGGACGCCTTGCACGGCGCGGGGCTGCAGGTGTTCCTGGACGTCGTGTACAACCACACCGCAGAAGGCGGACCCACGCAGCGCCCGTACTGCTGGCGCGGGCTCGGGGACTGGGAGTACTACCGCCACGACGAGCACGGCAACTACGTGGACGTGACCGGGTGCGGCAATTCCATGGATTTCGGCAACCCCCAGGTCGTGCGCATGGCTCTGGACTCCCTGCGCTACTGGGTCACGCAGTGCCACGTGGACGGCTTCCGCTTCGATCTGGCTCCCGAACTGGGCCGCGACGAGCACCACCACTTCACGCGCAACCACCCGTTCTTCGTGGCGATCGCCGCGGATCCGGTGCTGCAGGGCGTGCGGATGATCTCCGAACCGTGGGACGTGGGCGCCGGTGGCTGGCAGACCGGGCGCTTCCCCACCGGCTGGGCGGACTGGAACGACCACTACCGGGACACCGTGCGGGACTTCTGGCTCTCGGGTCAGCGCACCATGCGTCGCGGGGGCGGTGGGGGCACCGCCGGTCGGCTCGCCGGGGCGATCTCCGGGTCCGCGGACCTGTTCGCCCCGCACGGGCGCACCACGCTGGCCTCGGTCAACTTCATCACCGCGCACGACGGGTTCACGCTCTACGACCTCACGGCGTACGACGCCAAGCACAACGAGGCCAACCGCGAGAACAACGCGGACGGCACCAACGACAACCACTCGTGGAACCACGACCACGAGGGCTTCTCCCCGGACGTGCGCGTGCGGGCCGCCCGCGCGGCCACCGCGCGCAACATGATGGCCACCCTGTTGTTCTCGCAGGGCATCCCCATGATCACCGCGGGGGACGAGCTGTTGCGCTCCCAGGAGGGCAACAACAACGCGTACTGCCAGGACAACCGGCTCTCGTGGGTGGACTGGCGACTCACACCCCTGGATCGGTCCATGCTACGCACGACCCAGCGGCTCATCCGGATCCGCCGGGCCTTCCTGGCGAGCCAACCCCGGGACTTCCCCACGCGCCCCCGGGACGTGGTGCTCAAGTGGTACGCGAGTTCCGGGGAGCCCATGAGCGACGATCTGTGGCAGACGGACGGGGTCCGTGCGCTGCAGATCGTGATCGGCGCGCGCGGGGGTGACCTCGCGGGACTGTTCGTGCTCAACGGCACCGCATCGCCCGTGGCCGCGGTGTTGCCGCGCTTCGAGAACCTGGCCGGCTCGGACGTGGAGGGGGCCTCGTACCGGCTCGTGCTCGCCACGGACCCTCAGCTCGACGAACTGACCGGCAACCGATGGCGTGCCGGGGAGGAGCTCACGGTCCCGGCACAGAGCATCGCGATGTTCGCGATCGCGTGAACCGGGCGGGCCGGACGTCAGTCCCCGGCGTTGCGCACGAGAGCGAGTTCGGCCGGTGAGGCCAACTCGTCGTGGCGCGGCAACACCCTCACGGTGTACCCGAACGGGCCGGAGCGGTCGATCGTGATGGGCCCGGAGAACGTCATGCGTCCCCCACCCAGCTCGGTCACGTCCTCGAGCGTGGCGTAGGACCGTTCGTGGATGTGATCGGTTTCCGAGACGCGCCCGTAGCTGACCTGCACGGTCACGTCCTCGGGGGTCAGCTCGCCCAGATCTACGTACGCGTTGACCGTGAGCTCGTCACCGATCTGCGGTTCCTGGCGCACACCGTGTGCGTCCACGTGCTCGATCCGCAGCTGCGGCCACGCGGTACGCACGCGCTCGACCCAGTGGGCCGTGCCGCGGGCCAGGGCGCCGTCGTCCGTGGTCACGCGCCGGCCGGCGACGCACGCGGGGACGTACAGCTCGTTGACGTAGTCGGTGAGCATCCGCCGGGCGGAGACCTTGGGCCCGAGGGTCGCGAGCGTGTGGCGCACCATGGCGAGCCACTGGTGCGGCACGGTGCTCGCTCGCGACGGCGCGGTGTCGGGTCCGGCCGCGGTCGTGGCGTCCTCGGAACCGTCACCGTAGAACCGCGGTGCCACGTGGCTCTCGATGAGTTCGTACAGCGCGGCGGCCTCGATGTCATCGCGCTCGTCCGTGCCGGCCTTGTTGTCCGCGGTGGGGATGGCCCAGCCGTTCTGCCCGTCGTACATCTCGTCCCACCACCCGTCCAGGACGGAAAGGTTGAGCCCGCCGTTGATCGCGGCCTTCATCCCGGAGGTCCCGCACGCCTCGAGCGGACGCAGCGGGTTGTTGAGCCACACGTCGCACCCCGGGAACAGGACACGCGCCATGGCGATGTCGTAGTTGGGCAGGAACACGATCCGGTGACGCACCTGCGGATCGTCCGTGAACCGTACGAGGTCCTGGATCATCCGCTTGCCCATCTCGTCCGCGGGGTGGGACTTGCCCGCGACCACCAACTGCACGGGGCGGCGGGGGTCCAATAGGATCCGCTTGAGCCGTTCCGGGTTGCGCAGCATGAGCGTGAGCCGCTTGTACGTGGGGACGCGGCGTGCGAAACCGATGGTCAGCACGTCCGGGTCCAGCACGGACTTCGTCCAGCCCAGTTCCGCGTCCGCAGCACCGCGGCGCTTCCACGAGGCCCGTAGACGCTCGCGGACGTCGTGCACGAGGCGTTCCCGCAGGGCGCGGCGGGTGGCCCAGAGCTCGGCGTCGGACACATTGTAGATCCTGCGCCAACGAGCGGCCGGGTTGGTGTCGTTCTCCTCCGGGTCCACGGCCATGCGCCACACGGCGGGGTCGATCCAGGAGGGGACGTGCACGCCGTTGGTCACCGAGGTGATCGGGACCTCCTCGGTGTCGAAGCCCTCCCACAGCCCGTGGAACATGGACCGGGACACGGCACCGTGGAGCTCGGCCACGCCATTGGCACGCTGGGCGAGCCGCAACCCCATGACCGCCATGTTGAATTTGCTCGGGTCACCGCCCGGCATGGTCTCCGCACCCAGCTCAAGCACGCGCTCGGAGGGGACATCCGGGGCGAGCCCCGCGGCGAGGACGTGGGCGATCTGATCGCGTTCGAAGCGGTCGATGCCGGCCGGGACCGGGGTGTGGGTCGTGAACACGGTCGCGGCGCGCACCGCGGTGAGTGCTTCCTCCCACATCATGGCCTGGGCGTCGGCCCCGGGGTTCATGAGTTCCTGGATCCGCTCGACGCCCAGGAAACCCGCGTGGCCCTCGTTGCAGTGGTAGACCTCCGGCGTGGGCGCACCCGTGATCCTGCTGTGCGCGCGCAGCGCCCGGATCCCTCCCATGCCCAGCAAGAGTTCCTGGTACAACCGGTGGTCGCTGCCGCCGCCATACAACCGGTCGGTGACGTTGCGTGCGGCGTCGTCGTTCTCGCTGATGTTGGAGTCCAGCAGCAGTAGCGGCACGCGGCCCACGTCCGCCCGCCAAATCTGCGCGGACAGCGTCCGGCCCTCGGGCAGCGGGAGAACCACGCGCGCGGGCGTACCGTCCGCTTCGCGCAGCAGGGTGAGAGGGAGTTCATCCGGGTCCAGCACCGGGTAGGTCTCCTGCTGCCAGCCGTCCCGGGACAGCGACTGCTTGAAGTACCCGGCCTGGTACAGCAATCCCACGCCCACCACGGGCACGCCCATGTCGGACGCGGTCTTCAAGTGGTCCCCGGCGAGGATCCCGAGTCCGCCCGAGTACTGCGGAAGCGCGGACGTGATGCCGTACTCGGCGCTGAAGTACGCCACGGCCGCCGGGGCGTCCTCGCCCTGCGTGCGCTGGTACCACTGGGGTTCGGTGAGGTAGGTGTCCAGATCGGCGTCGAGGTCGCGGATGCGTGCCACGAGCTCGGGGTCCGCGGCGATCTGCTGGATCTCCTCGCGCGTGAGCGAGCCCAGGAGCTTGACGGGGTCCCCGTGGACCGCGTCCCACGCGTGCGGGTTGAGTTCGGCGAAGAGGTCCTCGGTGGGCTGATGCCACGTCCATCGGAGGTTCTTGGCCAATCGTGAGAGTGCAGCGATCGACTCGGGCAGGACGGTGCGGACGGTGAACCTGTGGATGGCCTTCACGGTCCCGAGCCTAGCGGCTTCGGCCCCGCCGCTCCACGGGGTCCGACGTGTGACGCGAGCGCGTCGCCGTCGCGGTTCGGGGACCACGGCCACGGCCTTATGAATCGGGGCGTTTGTCGCTAACGTTGGTCTCGTGTCGCAGCAGAACTCACAGCCCCAGGGCCGCCGTCCGTCCTCAGATCCCGTGCCGGATCCCCACGCGGGCGATGCCCACCCGGACGTCGGGTCCCGCTTGACCCCGCCGGTCCCGGCCACGGGCGTTCCCGACGTCGCCCCCTCGGTACGCCGAGCGGAGCCCCACGACGATGCCGCTCGCGTCCCGTCCGCGCCGGAGGCAACCGAAGCGGCGTCGTCCGCCGGTGCCGGGCAGCCGGACGCCCACGCATATGCGGAACCGGGCGCGGCCGAGGAGGTCGCCGCGGTCGTAACACCTACCGAGGACACCGAATCCGAGGCGCAGCCCGCATCCGACCAACAGTCCGCACCCGGAGCGCAGCGCGAGCCCGACACGCAGTACGAGCCCGACACTCAGTCCGCACCTGATCCGCACGCCGAAGCCGCGGCGCAGGCCCCGGCCGAGCAGGACACCGATTCCGGGGACGACGAGCACCTGGCGGACTTCCCGTCGGACGATCTCGTGTACGGGCGGATCCCCGTGACGGACGTGAGCCCCGTGATCGAGGGTGGGCGTTTCCCCGCCACGGCCGTTCCCGGTGAGGACATCCGGGTGAGCGCGACCGTGTTCCGCGAGGGTCATGACTCCCTCGGTGTGACCGCGGTGCTGTACGACCCGCAGGGCCGTGAGACCCAGCGCCGACTCATGACGCTCGTGGCCCCCGGGACGGACCGCTACGAGGCGTGGCTGCGTCCCGAGTACGAGGGCCCCTGGAGTTTCGCGGTGGAGGGCTGGTCGGATCTCTACGACACGTGGCACCACGCCGCGCAGATCAAGTTGGGGGTCGGCCAGGACGTCGAGCTCATGTTCCAGGAAGCGGCCCTGCTCTTCGACGCCGCCTCCAAGGAGTCCGATCGCTCGACCGATGAGGCCCGGGTCTTCGAGGACGCCGCCGAAGCGATGGCGGACACCGACCGCACGCCGGAACAGCGGTGGGAGATCGCCACGTCCCCGCAGCTCCTGGACTACGTTCGTGAGCGGCCGCTGCGCGATCTGCTCAGCTCGTCCCCGCGCTACCCGCTCGGCGTCGAGCGCGAGGCCGCGGGTCGTGGTGCGTGGTACGAGTTCTTCCCGCGCTCCGAGGGCGCCACGTACGACCCCGAGACGGGCGAGTGGACCCCGGGGACGTTCCGCACGGCCATCGCGGCCCTGGACCGGGCCGCGGCCATGGGCTTCGACGTCGCGTACCTCCCGCCCATCCACCCGATCGGGCGCAACCACCGCAAGGGGCCGAACAACACCCTCACGGCCGGACCCCAGGACCCCGGTTCCCCGTGGGCCATCGGTGGGCCGGAGGGCGGTCACGACACGATCCACCCGGACCTCGGGAGCTTCGAGGACTTCGACGCGTTCGTCGCGCACGCCCATGATCTCGGTCTCGAGGTCGCGCTGGACCTCGCGCTGCAGGCGTCCCCGGATCACCCGTGGGTCGCCGAGCACCCGCAGTGGTTCACGACCCGCGCGGACGGCAGCATTGCCTACGCCGAGAACCCGCCCAAGAAGTACCAGGACATCTACCCCCTGAACTTCGACAACGACCCCAAGGGCCTCGCCGCCGAGGTACTGCGGGTCGTGGAGCTGTGGATCGGTCACGGCGTGAACATCTTCCGCGTGGACAACCCGCACACCAAGCCCCTGTGGTTTTGGGAGTGGCTGATCGCCAGGGTGCGTAAGAACCACCCGGACACGGTGTTCCTCGCGGAGGCGTTCACTCGTCCGGCCATGATGCATGGGCTGGCCAAGGCCGGGTTCCAGCAGTCCTACTCGTACTTCACGTGGCGCAACACCAAGGAGGAGATCGAGGAGTACCTCCAGGAGATCTCCCACGAGACCTCCGGGTTCTACCGGCCCAACTTCTTCGTGAACACCCCGGACATCCTCACCGAGTACCTGCAGTTCGGTGGCCCGGCCGCGTTCAAGGTGCGCGCGGCCCTGGCGGCCACCGCGTCCCCGCTGTGGGGCGTGTACGCCGGCTTCGAGTTGTTCGAGCACGTCGCTCGTCCCGGGGCGGAGGAGTACATGGACAACGAGAAGTTCCAGTTGCGCCCGCGTGACTTCGACGCCGCCGTGGAACGCGGCGAGTCGCTCGCGCCGTACATCACGCGCCTGAACCGGATCCGCAAGGACCATCCCGCACTCGGGGACCTGCAGAACCTCACGCTGCAGAATTCCACGGACGACGCCATCGTGGCCTACAGCAAGACCAAGACCGTGGAGCGGGACGGCGAGCAGGTCCGGGACACCGTGATCGTGGTGCTCAACACGGACCCGCACAGCGCGCGGGAGGCCACCGTGTGGCTGGACCTCGACTCCCTGGACCTGCGGGGCCAGGACTTCAACGAGGACGGCTCCTTCTGGGTGGACGACCTGATCTCCGGTGCGAGCTGGAAGTGGGGCACCCACAACTACGTGCGCCTGGATCCGTACGTGGAACCCGCGCACGTGCTCAGCGTCCGCCGCGGGGTCAAGTGAGCGAGCGCCGTCGCGATGCGCCCCGACCGCTGAGCGCGGCGCACCACGGCGGCCGGCACCCCGCACCCGTCACGACCGACACGCACGTTTCTCCGAGAGGGCAGTCCAGCCGACCATGAGCACCACTCCTTTCCAACTCAACGCTCCCGGGCTCGCGCACGACCCGGACTGGTTCCGCAAGGCCGTGTTCTACGAGGTGCTCGTGCGAGCCTTCTCGGACGCCAACGGTGACGGCTCCGGCGACTTCTCGGGTCTGATCGACAAACTCGACTACCTGCAGTGGCTCGGGATCGATTGCTTGTGGCTGCCCCCGTTCTACGAGTCCCCGCTGCGGGACGGCGGCTACGACATCTCCGACTACTACTCCGTGCTGGACGAGTTCGGCACCGTGAGCGACTTCAAGCGACTGGTCGCGGAGGCCCACGCGCGGGGTCTGCGGGTCATCACCGACCTGCCGCTGAACCACACCTCGGACCAGCACCCGTGGTTCCAGGCCTCCCGGGAGGACCCGGAGGGGCCGTACGGCGATTTCTACGTGTGGTCGGACACGGACGAGAAGTACCAGGACGCGCGGATCATCTTCGTGGACACCGAGGTCTCCAACTGGACCTTCGACCCCGTGCGGCGGCAGTTCTTCTGGCACCGGTTCTTCTCCCACCAGCCGGACCTGAACTTCGAGAACCCCAAGGTCGTCGAGGCCGTGTTCGACGTCGTGAAGTTCTGGCTGGACATGGGCATCGACGGCTTCCGCGCGGACGCCATCCCCTACCTCATCGAGGAGGAGGGGACCAACTGCGAGAACCTGCCCGGGACCCACGACTTCCTCGTGCGGCTGCGCGAGATGGTGGACCGCGAGTACCCCGGCCGCGTGATCATCGCGGAGGCCAACCAGATGCCGCACGAGGTCGTGGAGTACTTCGGCACGGAGCAGGCGCCCGAGTGCCACATGTGCTTCCACTTCCCGATCATGCCGCGGATCTACTACTCATTGCGCGATCAGAAGGCCTCGCCCATCGTCTCCACCATGGAGCACACGCCGCAGATCCCGCGGGGCACGCAGTGGGGCACGTTCCTGCGCAACCACGACGAGTTGACGCTCGAGATGGTCACGAGCGAGGAACGCCAGGCCATGCTCGGGTGGTACGCCCCGGATTCGCGCATGCGCGCGAACATCGGTATCCGACGCCGCTTGGCACCCCTGCTCGACAACTCCCGCGCGGAGCTCGAACTCGCGCACGCGCTGTTGTTGTCCCTGCCCGGGTCGCCGTTCCTGTACTACGGGGACGAGATCGGCATGGGGGACAACATCTGGCTCGACGACCGCGACGCGTCCCGCACACCCATGCAGTGGACCCCCGACCGCAACGCCGGCTTCTCCACCGCGGATCCGGGCAAGCTCTATCTCCCGGTCGTGCAGTCGCTCGTCTACAACTACACGCAGACGAACGTGGAGACGCAGCTCGCGTCGTCCTCCTCCCTGCTGCACTGGATCCGGCAGATGCTCATGGTGCGCAAGGCGCACCCGGCGTTCGGTCTGGGGGACTACGTCAACGTGAGCACGGACCACGAATCCGTCCTGGCGTTCCTGCGCCGCTTGAGCCCGCAGGACGCGGACGACGGCGTGGGGGAGACCTTGCTGTGCGTGTTCAACCTTTCCCACGTCCCCGCGAGCTGCAGCGTGCACCTGGCCGAGTACGCGGGCCGGGGCACCCGGGAACTGTTCGGCGGTGAACCGTTCGGCTCCTTCTCGGAACAGGGCGACTACCGCATCACGCTCGGTTCGCAGGACTTCTTCTGGCTCCGGTTGCGCATGACCCCCGGCACGGACGGTTCCCACCCCGAGACGGTGGCCATGCCCATCATCAAGCCCGCGCGCAACGAGTGAGCGCGCGCGGGTACGGCCCGCGCGCGAAGCAGTGATTGTCCAGACGAAAGCGGGGGACCCTCCATGACGGATCAGCAATTTCTCGACAGGTTGCGCGACTGGTTGCCGCGGCAGCGGTGGTTCCCGTTCACGGCCACCCCGGACCAGTTGCGCTTGAGCGTCGTGGGCCGCGCGACCCTGGATTCCGGCACCGGATCGCATCGCGGCACGGAACGCATCATGTTCCTGGTCCAGGCCACGGTGGGCGAGCGCAGCGAATTACTCAACGTACCGGTCGTGCGCAGCACCGAAGCCCTGCCCGAGCTCGAGCGCTTCGCGATCGGCAGCTATTGCTCCGGCGGCCCGGACCGTCCCCTGCCCGAGCAGCTGATCGCGGGTGCGGAGGCCTCGGCCTCGTTCCTGCGCCGCGCCATCTCGCACGCGGGTTCTTTCCGCGAACGACGCCGCTCGGAGCGCTCGCGGACCGCCCAACCCATCACCTCGGAGGACTCCCCGGAGGCCGGTCAAACCGCCGGCGCCCAGGAGAAGGCCGGCGCGTCCGGTCGTAGTGGGGCCCGCGCCGATGCACAGGGCAGCGAGAGCACCACCGCGGACGAGACGGCCACGTTCCACCTCTACGACGCCGTGGGGGACCCAGGTTTCATGGACCGGGTGCTGCGGATCATGGATGCGCAGCTGACCGAGGGCGGGGTGCTGCGCCACGGGATGGGCCTGCACGGCCGCTACACCGGGGCCATGAACACGGATTATCGGATTGCCTCCGCGGATCAGGTGCGGGTGATCTCCTCAGAGCAGTCCAACACGTCCGTGATCCTCACCCCGCAGGACGCGGAGGACTCGGATTCGGCGCTGGGCGGCGACGCGGTGATCGTGAAGTTCTTCCGCGTGGTGGGGGAGGGGCGCAACCCGGACGTGGAGGTGGGCGTCAAACTCACGTCGCACGGTTCCACCGCGGTCCCGGCCACGGCTGGATGGCTCGACGCCCAGTGGCGCCAGGGCCTGGTCACCACGTCCGGTCAGCTCGCGGTGGCCGCCCAGTTCCTGGCCGATTCGCGGGACGCGTGGGCCATGGCCCTGGATGCGGCGAGCCATGCCCGGGACTTCTCCGAGCTCGCGGCCGAGCTGGGTGCCACGACCGCGCGCGTCCACGCCGACCTCCTCGGCGCCTTCGACCCCGTCACCGCGAACGACGATGCTCGGCGCCGGTTCCTGGACGACCTCGCCTCGCGGATCCGCTGGGCGTGGGAGTCCTGCGGGGACTACTTCGATTCCTACCAGGCCGAGGTCGAGGACCTGCTCGAGCAGCTGTCCCGGATGCGGGAGATCCCCGCCCTGCAACGGATCCACGGTGATTACCACCTGGGCCAGGTGCTGCACAACGACGCCCAGGGGTTCCGGATCCTGGACTTCGAGGGTGAGCCCCTACGACCCATTAAGGAGCGTGTCCGCCCGGACGTGGCCCTGCGCGACGTCGTCGGCATGCTGCGCTCGTTCGACTATGCGGGCGCCATGGCCGCGCGCGAGCGGGACGAGGACATGAGCGCCTGGACCGACGCGGTCTCGGACGCGTTCCTCGAGGGGTACGCCCGCACGAGCGGTTCTGGCGTGGACCGGGATTCGGTGCTCTTCCGCGCCCTGTGGCTTGACAAGGGCCTGTACGAAGTGGTCTACGAGCAGCGTAACCGCCCGGGCTGGGTCGCGGTCCCGGCCGGTGCCGTGGTGCGTTCGCTTGAACGTGCGCGCTCCCGTAACGTGAGGCGTGAAACACACGAGAGCCACACACCTGCATCCAGAACCGAGGATTTCGTGACCCCTGAACACCCCGAGAACACCGGCCCCGCGGCGTCGTCGACTCCTACGGGCCCCGAATCCACGCCGACCCCGGCATCCGAGTCCGCGCAGCACGCCGACGGCCGGGCGCCGTCGGCGGAACCGCGCAACGCGCGGGGCGCTGCGTCGGAGGCGACCGGGACGAACGACGCGTCGGCTCGGACCGCCGACGGTAATGACGTGACGGCTCCGGCGGAGACTGCGGGCGGGAACCACGCATCGACTCGGGCCGGGACTTCCCAGCAGAGCGTCGCAGCGGCGTCGGAACGGGAGCACCCCGCGGGCGGGCCCGTGCCCGTGAGCGCGGACGTGCTCGCAGCGGTGGCCGAGGGGCGCTACCACGATCCCCACGCGGTGCTCGGGGCGCACTTCAACCCGGACGGTTCGGTGACCATCCGGACCCTGCGACGCTTCGCGACGCACGTCTCGGTGCGCACGCTCAACGGGACGTTCCCCCTCGAGCACGAGTGGGGTGGGATCTTCACCGGCGTGGTCCCCGCGCACGACGAGGGCAAGATCCCCGACTACCGCGTCCTAGTGACCTATGCGGGCAAGGAGCCCGCCGAGGTCGACGACCCCTACCGCTTCGCGCCCACCCTGGGCGAGCTGGACCTGCACCTGATCGGCGAGGGCCGGCACGAGACCCTGTGGACCGTGCTCGGTGCCCACGTGCACCACTACCCGTCCTCCATGGGGGACGTCTCCGGCGTGAGCTTCGCGGTGTGGGCCCCCAATGCCCGGGCCGTGCGCGTGATTGGTGACTTCAACGGGTGGGACGGTTCCGAGCATGCCATGCGCTCGCTGGGTTCCAGCGGTGTGTGGGAAGTGTTCGTGCCCGGCATGGGCTCCGGAGACACCTACAAGTTCCGGATCCGGGCGGCGGACGGCTCGTGGCGGGACAAGGCGGACCCCATGGCCTTCGGCACCGAGATCCCGCCGTCCACCGCGTCGCGCGTGTTCGAGTCCTCCTACGAGTTCCAGGACGACGCGTGGATGCAGGCCCGCGCGGCCAAGGATCCCCACAACGCACCCATGAGCGTGTACGAGATGCACATCGGCTCGTGGCGCATGGGTCTCGGCTACGTGGATCTCGCCCGCGAACTCGTGGAGTACCTCACGTGGCAGGGCTTCACCCACGTGGAGTTCATGCCGGTCGCGGAGCACCCCTTCGGTGGTTCGTGGGGTTACCAGGTCACCGGCTACTACGCGCCGTCGTCGCGCTTCGGTTCCCCGGACGAGTTCCGCTACCTCGTGGACCAGCTGCACCAGGCCGGCATCGGTGTGCTCGTGGACTGGGTCCCCGGCCACTTCCCCAAGGACGAGTGGGCGCTCGCCAAGTTCGACGGGCAACCGCTCTACGAGCATCCGGACCCCCGCCGCGGCGAGCACAAGGACTGGGGCACGCTAATCTTCGATTACGGCCGCCGGGAGGTGCGCAACTTCCTCGTGGCCAACGCGAACTACTGGCTCGAGGAGTTCCACGTGGACGGGCTGCGCGTGGACGCCGTGGCCTCCATGCTCTACCTGGACTACTCGCGCAACGACGGCGAGTGGGAGCCCAACCAGTACGGCGGACGCGAGAACCTCGAGGCCATCGCGTTCCTGCAGGAGGCCAACGCCACCGCGTACCGGCGCAATCCAGGGATCGTCATGGTTGCGGAGGAGTCCACGTCCTTCCCAGGGGTCACCAAACCCACGAGCGCCGGCGGTCTCGGCTTCGGGATCAAGTGGAACATGGGGTGGATGCACGACAGCCTCGAGTACATGGCCGAGGATCCCGTCAACCGGCACTACCACCACAACAAGGCCACGTTCTCCATGGTCTACGCCTACTCGGAGAACTTCATCCTTCCCATCTCCCACGACGAGGTCGTGTACGGCAAGGGCTCCCTGCTGCGCAAGATGCCTGGTGACCGGTGGCAGCAGCTCGCCAACGTGCGCGCGTACCTCGCATACATGTGGGCCCACCCGGGTAAACAGCTGATCTTCATGGGCACCGAGTACGCCCAGGAGTCCGAGTGGTCCCAGGAGCACGGCCTGGACTGGTGGCTCTCCGAGACCCCACCGCACCACGGCGTGCAGGAGCTGGTGAAGAGC
Source organism: Kocuria sp. CPCC 205261 (assembly GCF_040981025.1). Classification (NCBI taxonomy): domain Bacteria; kingdom Bacillati; phylum Actinomycetota; class Actinomycetes; order Micrococcales; family Micrococcaceae; genus Kocuria; species Kocuria sp. CPCC 205261. The sequence continues at coordinate 70,432 of NZ_JAVKPU010000014.1, forward strand.
CTCAACGAGATCTACCGCGAGACCCCGGCCCTGTACGCACGAGATAATGACCCGTCCGGTTTCGAGTGGATCGACGCCAACGACGCCAAGCGCAACACGCTGTCCTTCACCCGATGGGACGACCAGGGCAACCCGCTCGTGTGCGTGGCCAACTTCGCGGGCAATACCCACGAGCGCTTCCGGTTGGGTCTGCCGTGGGCGGGGGAGTGGGACGAGGTGCTCAACACGGACTCCGACATCTTCGGTGGTTCCGGCGTGGGCAACCTGGGCCGGGTCACCGCGGCCGAGGGTGCATACAACGGGAAGCCGGCGTCCGCCGAGGTCACCGTCCCTCCGCTCGCGGTGTTGTTCCTGAAGCCGGCCAAGGGTGCGAGCACCAGCCCGACGGCGCGCGACCGGGACTGATCAGGTCACGCATCATTGAATGCAGAACCCGCGGGAGCACGTGCTCCCGCGGGTTCTCCGTCTCCGGAGGGTTCTCCCTCTCCGGAGGGTTCGCCGTCCCAGGTTTGCCGTCTCCGGTGGGGGCGTGTAATGTCTTCCGAGTTGCCACGGCAGCGGCCGCGAAGGCCGAACGGGGCAACGAAACGGGGTCGATCCCACCACTGACGAGCCGCGCACAACGGCGAGAAGGTGTGCTAGGATGGTTCCCCGCAAGCCGCTGAAGAGCGATGACAGCAGGAAGCAATCGAGAGTTCATTTCGAGTTGCAGCCCGGGTCATCCGCAGCTAAGCTTGTAGATCGCAACCGACCGTTGTGGCCCTGGTGAGGGGTCTGGTGGTGTGGTTTGTTGTTTGTCAACTCAATAGTGTGTC
>NZ_JAVKPU010000015.1:0-39764 GCF_040981025.1 Kocuria sp. CPCC 205261
TAGCCTACACTCACGACCACGACGTAGCGCCCGTTGCGTCCTGACCTCGGAACGAAACCCAGGGCGCTTCACCGCCGCACTGGATGCGTTGCTGGTGCATCGTGATCTGAGGCCGGTGGACTCGACACCCGCGTGGACGTCTCAATCCTGTGGGGAGCCGCCCTCGCTGGCGGACATCTACTCGGCATTGGAGACGCTGCCTCCGACATCCCGTGCGGTCATGGCGGTGCGCACGGCATTGAAGAGCACGCAATTTCCCACGCTTTCTCCCATGGAGACCTTGACGCGGTTGATGCTGTTGGCGTGTGGCCTGCCGTGTCCCGTTATGAACTTTCGCGTGGACACACGCCTGGGTTACAGCCTGCTCGACCTGGCGTGGCCTGAACACAAGACAGCCATTGAGTTCAACGGGCGGGTGCACAGCGAGAACCACCACGCGTACAAGAACGAGATGTATCGCAACGAGGTGCTCCGAGATCTGGGGTGGAAACTTCGCATCATCGTGTTCGACGATCTCCGAGATCCCGCCCGCTCAGTCGAGTGGCGCACCTGGTTGGGGCGGCAACTCTGGGTCGTGCCCCGTTTCCCGGCAGCAGGATCTCGCGCTCGCACATCCGTGTCCCGAAAAGGCATCCATATCCCGTGATCGGTGTCTTTCTGGGGCACACGTGTTGTGCAGTGGGATTGCCGCGGGGCCCAATGAGGGTGGGAGGGAAGGTTCAGGTATGGGGGAGTGAGCGGGGCGGGGGCGCGGGCACAGGTGCGGGTGCGGATCGCGCAGGCACGCCACGTAGGATTGACCGGTGACCGAGCCCAGTACCGACGGCCCTCTCCTAGGCCCCGCCGAGATTCGAGAACTCGCCGAGCAAGCGGGGATCCGCCCCACCAAGACGCTCGGTCAGAACTTCGTGATCGATCCCAACACCATCCGCCGGATCGTGGCCGCCGCCCACCTGGGGCAGGACGAACACGTCCTGGAGGTGGGGCCCGGGCTGGGGTCGTTGACGTTGGGGCTGTTGGCGGCGTCGTCGGTCACGGCCGTGGAGATCGACCCGCCCCTCGCGCGGCAGCTGCCCCAGACCGTGGAACGGTTCTTCCCGAGCGCTGCGGACCGGTTGTCCGTGGTGGAGGCCGACGCCGCCCGCGTGCGTGAGCTGCCCGGCGAGCCGACCGCGCTCGTCGCGAACCTGCCCTACAACGTGGCCGTGCCGGTGCTGCTGCACATCCTGGAGACCTTCCCGAGCGTGCGCCACGGGCTCGTGATGGTCCAGGACGAGGTCGCTGACCGATTGGCGGCCGGGCCCGGGTCGCGCGTGTACGGCGTGCCGTCCGTGAAGGCCACCTGGTACGCGCACGTGAGCAAGGCCGGGGTGATCGGCAAGAACGTGTTCTGGCCCGCCCCGAAGATCGCGTCCGGGCTCGTACGCTTCGAGCGCCGAGAGCCCCCGGTCGCCGAGTCGCTGCGCCGGGACACGTTCGCGGTGGTAGACGCCGCGTTCGCCCAGCGTCGCAAGACCTTACGGGCGGCGCTGAACGGCTGGGCGGGGTCCGGTGCCCGCGCCGAGGAGATCCTGCGCGCCGCCGGTGTGGACCCCGCCGCGCGCGGTGAGCGGCTCGACGTCGCCGACTTCGCCCGGATCGCGGCGGCCGCCGGGACCGTAAGTTCAGAGCGGACGGAGGAAGTGGCCGGAGCCGATAGCCGACCCGGAGAAGTTCCGGGGAACCTCACGACTCCACGAACCGCGTCTGCCACTGGGACGGCGCCGGACGAGCACCCCGCGGAAGCCGTTGAGACCGCGCCCCGAGACCGGTCCGGAGTGAACGACGTACCTGCCACCGACCCGGGGGAGCACCCATGAGCCCCACACCGACCCGGGTCAGCGCGAGCGCCCCGGCCAAGACGAACCTCGTGCTGCACGTGGGCAGCCCCACCCCGGACGGTTACCACCCCCTGGAGACCTTCTTCGTGGCCGTGGACCTGCGGGAAACCGTGACGGCCTCCGTGAATCCCGCGCTCGCCCGTCGTGGGGTGGGGATCCGCATCACCGTGGAGGCCGAGCGCGGTAGCGAGTACGCCCGCATGGTGAGCGAGGGAACCGCCCGCCTCTCCGATGTCCCCCTGGACGGGACGAACCTGGCCGTGAAGGCCGCGCTCGCGGTGTGCGAGGCGCTGGACGTCCCCGTGCCCGGACTCGAGCTGCATGTCCGCAAGGCCGTGCCGGTCGCCGGCGGCATGGGCGGGGGATCCGCGGACGCCGCCGCCGCGCTCGTGGCGGTCAACGACCTCGTGGCCCGCCACGCGGGCATCGCCCCAATGGATACGGACGAACTCCTCCGACTGGGCGCCGGCCTGGGCGCCGACGTGCCGTTCATGCTCCTGGGAGGTGCCGCGATCGGCCGCGGCACGGGAACCGAGTTGGAGTCGGTGGCCGCGGAGGAGCAATTGCATTTTGTGTTCGTCCCCCAGGACCAGGGCCTGTCCACACCGGCCGTGTACCGCCAGTGGGATGCCAATCACACGGTGACGAACGCATCGGCGAGGAGTGCCCCGCGCACCGGCATCGCCCCCGACCCCGTCCCCACCGCGGTGCTCACGGCCTTGGCCGACGCGGACCCCGATGCCCTCGCCGCCCGGATCCGCAATGACCTCCAGGGCCCCGCGATCCAGTTGCTACCCGAACTCGAGGGGCTGCTCAACCACGGCGTGGAACTGGGTGCGCTCGCCGGATGGGTATCCGGGTCGGGCCCCACGGTGTGTTTCCTGGTGCGCTCGCGGGATGCCGCGCGCCGCCTCGTGCTCGACTTCGTGCGGGAACACCGCCACGCCCTCGCCGTGACCGGCCCCGTGCCCGGCGCGCGGGTCGAATCGCGCGAATGAACCCGCCCGCCGGGGTGTCCCGGGGCAGAATCGGGTCAACGTAGGCGCGTCACCACGGTTTCGAGGTCTGGGCCGGCCCGGGCGGTGCACTCCCCGAGCCCCCGGGTGAGGAGTCAATCTTGGCCATCCGTCCGCAGCAGGTCCATCCCGTTCCCGAGCCACTCGTGCGCGCACTCGAGGCCCTGCGTCACGAGCTCAACATCCCCGACGACTTCCCACCGGCCGTGCACGACGCCGCCGTGGCCGCTGCCGCCGCACCGCGCCTACCGTCTCTGGACCGCACGGACCTCGAGCTCGTCACGATCGACCCGGAGGGCTCCCGGGACCTGGACCAAGCGGTGCTCATCGGCGCCGCGGATACGGGTTTCACCGTGTGGTACGCGATCGCCGACGTCGCCGCGTTCGTGCACCCGGGCGATCCGATCGATGTCGAGGCCCACGGCCGCGGCCAGACCCTCTACGCCCCGCACCAGCGCACGCCGTTGCACCCTCCCGAACTCTCGGAGGACGCCGCGAGTCTGCTGCCGCACACCGTGCGCCCCGCCGTGCTGTGGGAACTGGGGCTGGACGAACAGGGCGCACTCCGCAGCACATCGGTGCGGCGGGCCCTCGTGCGTAGCCGCGCCCAGCTGACCTATCGAGAAGTACAGGATCGGCTGGACGCGGGGACCGCGGACCCGTCCCTCACACTGTTGCGCACCGTGGGGCAATTACGGGAACGGATCGAACGGGAACGCGGCGGGGTGAGCCTGCGCATCCCCGAGCAGGAAGTGATGATCGATCACGAGCAGTGGCGCGTGGTCCACCGCAGTGCGCTGCCCGTGGAGGGGTGGAACGCCCAGATCTCGCTGCTCACGGGCATCGCCGCCGCGCAGTTGATGCTCGACGCCGGCACGGGCCTGTTGCGCATCTTGCCCCGCGCGGCCGACTCCGCGATCCGCAAACTGCGGGCCACGGCGGCCGCCCTGCGCATCCCGTGGCCCGAGGACGTCAGCTACCCGGAATTCGTGCGCGCACTCGATCCGCAGCTCGGGACCCACGCGGCCATGCTGCACGCGTGCACCCTGTTGTTTCGGGGGGCCGGTTACGAGGCGTTCCACGGCGCGGCCCCGGAGCATCGCGAACACTCGGCCATCGCGACGTCGTACGCGCACGTGACCGCGCCGCTGCGCCGACTCGTGGACCGCTACGGGAGCGAGGTGTGCCTCACGATCAGCGCCGGGAACCCCGTTCCCGACTGGGTGCTCGAGGCGCTGCCGCAGCTGCCGGCCGAGATGGAGGCGTCCGCGCGCAAGGCCTCGGCGTACGAGCGCGGGATCGTGAACATGGTCGAGACGCTGGCGCTGTCCGCGCACGTGGGCGAGGAATTCACGGCCACCGTCGTGGAGGTCAAGGACGACGGTGCTCGCGGCACCATCATCATCCGCGAACCCGCCGTTGAGGTCACCCTCAAGGCCCCCGATTTGCCGTTCGGCAAGGAGGTCCGGGTGCGTCTCGTGCGGGCCGACGTCGCGGAGGGCCGCGCCGAGTTCGAACTCGTGTCCGACGTCGCCGGGTGACGCCGCCTGGTCCGGAACCTCGTCGCAGTAACCGGTCAGGCGGCGTCGTTAGCCTGGGAGAGAAGTGATGACGAACGACAGGAGGCAGTCATGTCCGTGGTGAAGATCAATGCCATCGAGGTCCCCGAGGGTGCCGGCGCCGAGCTCGAGGCCCGGTTCGCGGCGCGCAAGCACGCGGTGGACGGTGAGCCCGGTTTCGAGGGGTTCCAGCTGTTGCGCCCGGTCGCGGGGGAGAACCGCTACTTCGTGGTGACCACGTGGGCCACCCAGGAGGACTTCGAGGCGTGGCGGGACGGTAATGCCAAGGCCGCCCACGCCGGGGGTCAGCGCAAACCGGTGGCCACGGGTGCGTCGCTGCTCGAGTTCGAGGTCGTGGACCTGTAAGGCTCCCGGACTGGATCGGTCGGGAAGCGGCCGCGGTAGTAGCTGGGCGTGACGCCGAAGTGCCGCACGAACGCGCGGCGCAGGGTTTCGTCCGTGCCGAAGCCGGACAGTCGCGCGGTGTCCATGACGCCGTGCCCGCGGTCCAGCAGAGACTTGGCGGTTTCGACCCTGACCTGTTCCACGAATTTCCCCGGCGATACGCCCAACTCCGCGGTGAACAGCCGGCTCAGATGGCGCACGCTCATGTGCGCGCGCCGGGCCAGCTCCGCCACCGGGGGTGCGGCCGCGGGGTCGCTCACGATATCGGCGCACAGCTCGCGCAGGGGAGCGGATGACGGCGCGGGCCAGTCCAGCGCGGCCGAGAACTGGGACTGCCCTCCCGCGCGCTGCATGTAGACCACGAGTTCCCGGGCCACGCCGTGGGCCAAGTTCCGCCCGTGGTCCACGGCCACGAGTGACAGGGCGAGGTCGATCCCGGACGAGATGCCCGCGCTCGTGACCACGGCTCCGTCGCGCACGTACAGCTCGTCGGGGTGTACGGTCACTACTGGGTAGCGGCGGGCCAGCTCGGCGGCGTGACGCCAGTGGGTCGTGGCCCGGCGTCCGTCGAGCAGGCCCGCCTCGGCCAGCGCGAACGCCCCGGTGCACACGCTCGCCACGCGGTCGCTATGGTCGGCGACGGCGCGCACTGCCGTGACGACGCCGTCCGGCACCGGGCGCGTGGCGAGGGATTCTCCACCGGCAACCAGCAGCGTGCCGACCCGGGGTGCGCCCTCCAGATCCGCGAGTGATTCGGTCGCGATCCGCGCGCCCGCCGACGTCTCGACGTCTCCGCCGGACGGCGAGACGAAGCGCACCGCGTAGTCGGCACCCGCGGAGTTGGCCGCGGCGAAAACCTCAGCGGGTCCGGAGACGTCCAGCAGGGTGACCCCGGGGAACAGCAGAACGACGACGTGATGGCGGGCTGTCATGTGTTCAGTATGTCCGAATCCGAGGGGTTCCTGTCACTGTGGACCTGGCGGACGGGTGTGCAGCGAGCTCACAATGGAGAGGTGGGGCAGCGCGGCTCCTCAGCTGCAGCGGCCCCTGCCCGCCCATGCACGGCCCGCCCAGAACAGGACTCAGCTCATGACCGACACCATTTCCGGCATCTCCGTCCCTGACAGCAAACTCGCCCGGGAGATCACCGAGTACATCCGGGACAGCGAGGACGACCTGCTCTACCACCACTCCCGCCGCGTGTTCTTCTTCGGCGCGCTCGTGGGGCAGGCCCAGGACCTGAGCGTGGACCACGAGCTGCTGTATGCGGCGGCCATGTTCCACGATCGCGGCCTCACGGATACTTACTCCGACTCCATGCTGCGTTTCGAGGTGGACGGCGCGAACGAGGTCCGCGAGTTCCTCCTGGAACGCGGTGCGTCGCAGGAGCGGGCGCACAACGCGTGGCTCGGGATCGCGCTGCACACGACCCCCGGGGTGCCCGAGTTCATGGCCCCGGAGATTGCGCTCGTGAGTGCGGGTGTGGAGACGGACGTGCTGGGCATGCACTTCGACGAGCTCACGGACGCCCAACGGCAGGCCGTGGTGGAGGTCCATCCCCGCCCGGACTTCAAGAACCGGATCCTCAAGGCGTTCAACGACGCCAACGTGCACCGCCCGCACTCCACGTTCGGGAACATGAACGCGGACGTGCTGGAGCACTTCGACCCGGAATTCAAGCGCGACAACTTCGTGGAGATCATCAAGGCGAACCCCTGGAGCGAGTGAGTTCCGGCTCGCTCGTCTACTCCAGCGCCTCGCCCAGCTCGAGCCATCGCAGCTCGAGTTCGTCCAGCTGCTCCTGCAGTTCGGACTTCTGCGCCGCCAGCTTGCCGAGCCCTTCGAAGTCCGAGGGGTCCGCGGCGGCCATGGTCCCGTCCAATGCCTTGATCTGCTCGCCGAGTTTCTGCATCTTGCGCTCGACGGCGCCCAGTTCCTTCTGCGCGGCCCGCGCCTGCGCGCCGGACAGCCGCGGCTCGGAGGGGGCGGCGCCGTCGGAGGCAGGGGCAGTGCCAGAGGAGGAAGAGGACGCCGCAAGCGGGTTGGATGCCCCGGAGGAACCGGCTGCGGTGCCGGACGCCGCGGTCGCCGAGAGGTTGAGGTACTCCTCGACCCCGCCGGGCAGGTGCCGGAACCGGCCGTTGATTACCGCGTACTGCTGATCGGTCACCCGCTCCAGGAGATAGCGGTCGTGGGAGACCACCAGCAGGGTCCCGGGCCACGTGTCCAGGAGATCCTCCATGGCGGCGAGCATGTCCGTGTCCAGGTCGTTGGAGGGCTCGTCCAGGATCAACACGTTGGGCTCGTCCAGCAGGATGAGCAGCAACTGCAGGCGCCGCTTCTGTCCACCCGAGAGGTCCTTGACCGGGGTCTTCAGCTGCGCGGAGGAGAACCCCAGCCGCTCCAAGAGCTGGGTGGGGGTCATCTCCTTGCCCTCGGTCACGTAGGAGGTCTTCTTCCGGGCGACGACGTCCGAGACCCGGTCGTTCGCGACGTCCTCGAGCTCGGCGAGCTGCTGGGTCAAGGTCGCGATCTTGACGGTCTTCCCGCGCTTGACCCGCCCCGTGGTGGGCTCCACGGCACCCGTGACGAGCCCCAGGAGCGTGGACTTGCCCGCGCCGTTGACGCCCAGAATGCCCGTGCGCTCCCCGGGAGCGATCAACCACGTGACGTCCTGCAGCACGCGTGTCCGACCGGAGGCGCCAGGCGAAGAGGCGCCCGACGAAGCGGCAGTCGCGGCGCCGTCGTCATCCGCGGAAGGGCCGGACGGACCGGACGAACCCGCGGAACCGGAAACGGCGGGGGAGGGGAACTCCACCGACACGTCCTCGATGTCCACCACGTCCTTGCCCAACCGGGACACCGCCATGCGGGACAGCGACACGGAATCGCGCGGCGGCGGGACGTCGGAGATCAACTGGTTGGCGGCGTCGATGCGGAACTTGGGCTTGGACGTGCGCGCGGGTGCCCCGCGGCGCAGCCATGCGAGCTCCTTGCGCATGAGGTTCTGCCGCTTCTGCTCCACCACGGCGGCCTGTCGGTCACGCTCCACGCGCTGCAGCACGTACGCCGCGTACCCGCCCTCGAAGGGTTCCACGATCCGGTCGTGGACCTCCCACGTGTCGGTGCACACGGCGTCCAGGAACCAGCGGTCGTGGGTCACGACCACGAGCGCGCCGGCGTTCCTGGACCAGCGGTTGTTGAGGTGTTTCGCGAGCCACGTGATGCCGTCCACGTCCAGGTGGTTGGTGGGCTCGTCCAGGAAGATCACGTCCCAGTCGCCGGTCAGCAGGCTCGCGAGCGCGACCCGGCGGCGCTGCCCGCCCGAGAGCTGCCCCACGGGGGTGTCCCAGTCCACGTCCGAGACGAGCCCGGAGATCACGTCCCGCACCTTGGGATCCGCGGCCCACACGTAGTCGGGCACGTCCCCCACCACGGCGTGGCCCACGGTCTGGTCCGGGTCCAGCATGTCGGCCTGGTCGAGCATGCCCACGGTCGTCCCGCTGCGCACGGTCACCCGCCCGGAGTCCGGTGCGATGCGCCCCGCGAGCAGTCGCATGAGAGTGGACTTGCCGTCCCCGTTGCGACCCACGATCCCGATCCGGTCGCCCTCGTCGATCCCCACGGTGACCGAGTCGAACACGGTCTTGGTGGGGTACTCGAGATGTAAGTTTTCTCCGCCGATCAGATGAGCCACCCGGCAAGGATACAAGCGCGCACCGACGGGCCGCGGCGTCGTCCCCCCGCCCCACGGGCGTGCGAGACTGTGTGCCATGCACGACGCAACAGGCCGCGGGGAGACGCCCGCGGGAACCGTCCTGGACGATCCCCAGGGCCTCGCCGAGGCGGTGGCCCGGATCCGTGAGTTCCCGGGGCCGGTGGAGATCACGATCGGCGGGGACCACCCCGTGGGGCCGCACATGGGTTCGCTCGTGCGCCGCCAGACCGCTCTACGCCTGCGCGAGGCCGGCGCGGAACCCCTGTTGTTGCGCGCGCCCGTGGCCGTGGACGACGACATCCCCGACGAGGGCGTGCTCGCGGCCGTGGACGACGCCCTGGAGCTGTGCCGCGGTGTGGGCGCCGGGTGGCTCGTGCTCGCCCTGGGCGGGGTGGCGCACCGGGGGCGGCAGCGGCGGCGGCTGTACTCGATGCTCGCCGCGCTCGCGGAAGCAGCGTCCCACCGCCAGGTCAAGCTCATGGTGCAGAACAGCACGATCGTGGAGGAAGTGGGCATGCTCATGGCCCTGTTGGACCGCGAGTACGACAACGGCGCGCTGGACGTCACCGCCCCGGACGTCACCTCCATGGCGTGGGACGTCTCGCGTTCCCGGGCCGCCGGACAGGCCGACAACGCCGCGTGGGAGTACGTGCGCCGCGCCGCCGCACGCGCCCCCGTGCTCGTGCGTGGGATCACCGTGGAGGACACCGAGACCCTGTCCCGGTGGCTCCCCGGATTCGAGGAGAACCGTGCAGCGGGGCGGGTTCTGCTCGTGCTGACGCGCTGAACGCAGATGATAAAGTGACGTCTCGTGCGTCCTCCGGGCGCACGCACATGTTGGCGCCCGCGGGTGACAACGCTCCGCCATGGTGTAATTGGCAGCACACCGGCCTTTGGAGCCGTGAGTCTAGGTTCGAGTCCTAGTGGCGGAACGCACGATACATCGAGGCGTAGATGGCCCCCACCGCCTCACGAGCAACCAGAGGAGTCTGCTCCGTGAGCACCATTGACACCGCGAGCACCGGGCAGAACCCCGCCGCCGTCATCGTCCTGGCCGCGGGTAAGGGCACCCGCATGAAGTCGAAGACCCCCAAGATCCTGCATGAGATCGGGGGTCGTTCCATGCTGGGCCACGCCTTGAAGGTGGCCCGCGAGCTCGCGCCGCAGCGCATCGTGGCCGTGATCCGTCACCAGCGCGATCTCGTGGCCGAGCACATCGCGGCCGTGGATCCCGAGGTCCTGACCGCGGACCAGTCGGACGTCCCCGGTACCGGTTCCGCCGTGGACGCGGGCCTCGAGGTCCTCGACGCCGAGACCCCCGTGAGCGGCACTGTGCTGGTGACCTACGGGGACGTCCCCCTGCTCATGGTGGACACGCTGCGCGAGTTCGTGGCGCACCACGACTCCCACGGCAACGCCGTGACGGTGCTGACCGCCGATCACCCCGAGCCCGGCAAGTACGGCCGGATCCTGCGGGACGAGCGCGGCGAGTTCGCCGAGATCAAGGAGTTCAAGGACGCCACGGACGCCGAGCGTGCGGTGAGCGAGGTCAACTCCGGGATCTTCGCGTTCGACGCCGCGGTGCTGCGGGATGCGCTCTCCCGCGTGGACACCGACAACGCCCAGGCGGAGAAGTACCTCACGGACGTCCCGCGTCTCGCGCGCGAGGCCGGCCACCGCGTGGACGCACTCAAGATGACGGATTACATGGAGCTCGAGGGCGCCAACGACCGCGTCCAGCTCGCGGCACTGGGGCACTACCTCAACCAGCGCACCCTGGAAATGCACATGCGCAACGGGGTGTCCATCGTGGACCCCGCGACCACGTGGATCGACGACACCGTGGAGCTCGAGGCGGACAGCACCGTGCTACCCGGGACCCAACTGCACGGGCGTACGCGGGTCGCGGAGGACGCCATCGTGGGCCCCGACACCACCCTGACCGACGTGATCGTGGGCCGCGGAGCGCACGTCACGCGCACCCACGGCAGCGATTCCGAGCTGCGCGCGGGCGCCACGGTGGGCCCCTTCGCGTACCTGCGCCCCGGCACGGTCCTGGGCGAGGACGGCAAGATCGGCACGTTCGTGGAGACCAAGAAGGCCACGATCGGACGCGGCTCCAAGGTCCCGCACCTGTCCTACGTGGGGGACGCCACGATCGGGGAGAACTCCAACATCGGCGCGGCCTCGGTCTTCGTGAACTACGACGGCGTGGCCAAGCACCACACCACGATCGGCAACGACGTCCGCATGGGTTCGGACAACATGTACGTGGCCCCCGTGACCGTGGGCGACGGCGCCTACTCGGGTGCCGGGACCACCGTGCGCAAGGACGTCCCCGCCGGGGCCCTGGTGCTCACGGAGGGCAAGCAGGTCATCGTGGAAGGATGGGTGCAGGAGCACCGTCCCGGAACCGCGGCGGCACGCGCGGCCCAGGCCGCTCAAGACTCTGACCGCGACGACCACGCCTGAGTCCGGGCGCACGGCACGCGAGCAGTGATCCACAGGAATTCAAGGAAAGCGAGTTCACATGACCGGCATCACCAACACGGGTTCGAACCGCATGGTTCTGCTCTCGGGTCGGGCCCATCCCGAGCTCGCCAACAACATCGCCCGTGAGCTGGGCACCGAACTGGTCCCCACGGACGCGTACGACTTCGCGAACGGTGAGACCTACGTGCGCTTCGGTGAGTCGGTGCGCGGCGCGGACGCGTTCCTGATTCAGTCCCACCCCGCTCCCATCAACCAGTGGTTGATGGAGCAGCTCATCATGCTGGACTCCCTCAAACGGGCATCCGCCAAGTCCATCACCGTGGTCAGCCCGTTCTACCCGTACGCGCGCCAGGACAAGAAGCACCGCGGCCGCGAGCCCATCTCCGCTCGCCTGATCGCGGACCTCTACAAGACCGCGGGCGCGGACCGGCTGATGTCCGTGGATCTGCACACCGCGCAGATCCAGGGTTTCTTCGACGGACCCGTGGACCACCTCATGGCCATCCCGCTGCTGAGCGACTACGTGCGCTCCGTGGTGGATGTGGACAACGTGACCGTGGTGTCTCCGGACACCGGCCGTGTGCGCGTGGCCGAGCAGTGGGCCGAGCGCCTGGGCGGTGCCCCGCTCGCGTTCGTGCACAAGACCCGGGACATCACCGTGCCCAACCAGGCGGTGTCCAAGGAGGTCGTGGGCAACATCAAGGGCCGCACGTGCGTGCTGATCGACGACATGATCGACACCGGCGGAACGATCACCGGCGCCGTGAAGGTGCTCAAGGACCAAGGCGCGAAGAACGTGATCATTGCGGCCACGCACGCCGTTTTCTCCGGTCCTGCCGTGGAGCGGTTGTCCTCGTGCGGCGCGGACAAGGTGGCCGTGACCGACACCCTGCCCGTGCCCCCGGAGCACCAGTTCGAGAACCTCGAGGTGCTCTCGATCGCTCCGCTGATCGCCCGTGCCATCCAGGAGGTCTTCGAGGACGGATCGGTCACCAGCCTGTTCAACGGCCGCTCCTGACAACCGCCGGTGACCGCTACGACGCGGTTTCCGGTACGACGAAGGCCGGGGCGGCACACGCCACCCCGGCCTTCGTCGTACTCGGGAGTCGTGGTGTCCGGGGCGCATCACCCCGGACACCACAGCATCACAACCGGCTGATCCGGGTCCCGCCGTAGACGGTGTTGTACCCGATCACGTATCCGTTGGAGAACTGCTGACGGATCTCGTAGCCCGCGCGGTACTCGTCGGTCGTGGGATAGCCCAGGCCGCGCTCCATGCCGGACTTCGCCCAGCGCTGACCGATCGCGCCGTACTCCTTGATCGCGCGCGAACCCGTGCGCGGGGACCACATGAGCTTGGTGGACTTACCGGACGGGGTACGGAAGACCTGGTAGGCCCCGCCCGCCAGCGAGCGCTCCTCGGTGATCGGGAAGCCGTAACCGCGTTCCCGTCCGGCGCCGATGAACTTCCCGCCGATGCTGCTCGTGTTGCGGACCATGTGCCCGCCCGTGGTGCGGTGCCAGTACGCGGTGGACTTCACGCCGTTGCGCACGAACTCTTGGTACCGGCCGCCGTTCGCGGCGTTGGCCTCGGGGCCCACCGGGGTGCCCCACTTCGCGGCGCCGCCCGTGGCGCGGTAGATCGCGCCGATGCCGCCGGCCACGGAGTAGCCGGTCGCGCGCCCGCCCAGCGGCTTGTAGTTCGACGACGATACCAGGGCCTGCAGCTGCGCCCACGAACCGCCGTACACGTTCGAGTCACCCGAGAAGGGCCCGCTGTCCGTGTACTGCCAGATGTCGTAGCGCGACCAGCCGTTGGGGTACCACTGGGGTGCCATGACGCCGTAGGACGCGAGATGCAGGGGGTGGTCGTTGAACTGCGCCGTGTTGCCCGTGCAGGTCTGCCACCAGTCCGCGGTCGTGTAGATCGCGGGCAGTCGACCAGTGCGCTGCTTGTAGCGGTCCGAGAAGGACTTGATCCACGCGGTCATCTGCGGCTGGGACATGTTGTAGCACGTGCCACCCAGGGAGGCGTACGGGTTGTACTCGATGTCCAGCAGGCCGGGCAGGGTCTTGCCGTCCGAGGACCAGCCGCCGCCGTTGTTGATGAAGAAGTCCGCCTGGGCGGCACCCGAGGACTGTGAGGGCAGCGCGAAGTGGTACGCGCCGCGGAACATGCCCACCTCGTACGAGCCCGTGTACTGGTCGTCGAAGGCCTCGGAGTGATAACCGGTCCCCTCGGTGGCCTTGACGTAAGCGAAGCGCGCGCCGGCGGCGTATTCCGCGCTCCAGTTCACAGCAGGCTGCCACCCGGAGACGTCCATGCCCTGGATCCCGGTCGGGGTCCAGTTGTTCTCCCGGATCACGAGGGACATGGAACCGGCCGGGCCGATGCCCGTGGTGCCCGCGGCCTGCGCGGCGGCACTCGCGGTGGCCTTCGGGTTCGCGCTCGCGGACGGCGTGGCGGGGGTCTTGGGCGACGGCGCCGCGGTCGACGGCGCGGCGGAGGGTTTCGCCGCCTCAGGGCCGAGGACGTTCTCGGCCACCTTGTCGAGTTCCTTCTCGGACGCCTCCGAGAGGTTGGTCGTGGTCGCCATGGACTTCATCTTCTGGCCCATGGTCGCGCCGGGATTCTTGTCACCGGTCTTGGGTGGGGCCGTGGGCAGCTGGGGGTCCTTGACAACCGTCTCGAGTTCGTGGGTTTCCACGGAGACCACTTTCCCCTTCTCGGGATTGAGGTTCTCCGCGGGATCGTTGGCCGCCGTGGCGGGGATGAAGGTGGTCAGTGCCAGGACCGCGGCGGTCACGGCAGCGGGCAGCACTGATTTTCGGGGGGAGATCATACGCGTAGCCTTTACTGCGTGTGGGGGGAGCCACTCGTGGGGGGGAAGGCGAGCGGCCAGGGGGACGCACTAGAAAGTGTAAGTGGTCACCCAGGAATTTGATGTATCTCACACGCAACGGTCATCACGATTGCATTTCGAGAAGAAATACTTCTGATTTCGACCTCAGTAGGCGCCTTCGGATGCGAAGACCGCGCGCACGGTCCGCAGCATGATGATCAAGTCCTGCACCGGCGACCAGTTCTCCACGTAGTACAGGTCCAGGCGCACGGTCTGGTTCCAGTCGAGGTCCGAGCGACCGGAGACCTGCCACAGGCCAGTGATCCCGGGGCGCACACGCAAGCGGCGGTAGACGTGCTGCTCGTACTTGTCCACCTCGCTGGCCAGCGGCGGGCGGGGCCCCACGAGGGACATGGTGCCGTTGAGCACGTTGATGAACTGCGGCAGCTCGTCCAGGCTGAACCGGCGCATCCACTTGCCGGGTGCGGTCACGCGGGGATCATCCTTCATCTTGAAGAGCACGTCCCCCTGAGACTCATTGGCGGCCATCAGGGCGGCCTTGCGTTCCTCGGCGTCCGTGTACATGGAACGGAACTTGAGCATCCGGAACCGGGTGCCGTCAATCCCCACGCGCTCCTGCGCGAAGAACGCGGGACCGCCGTCGTGCGCCTTGACCAGGATGCCCAGCACGAGCATCACGGGGAAGAGGATGATCAGCGCGGCCAGAGAACCGGTGACGTCGATGATGCGCTTGACGATCTTCTTGGACCGGGTGAAACGCGGGGTGGCCACGTGGATCAGCGGCAGACCCACGAGCTGCTGGGTGTGGATCCGGGGTCCGGCCACGTCCGTGAGCCCGGTGTTCATGACCAGTCGGATCCGCTCGTCCGCGAGCGCCCAGCCCAGGTGGCGGATCTCAGTGGTGTTCAGGGGTACAGCGGCGGCCATCACGAGCGTCTCGATGTCGTGCTCGCGGCACGCCTGCATGATCCCCTGGACGCTCGGGCGTTCCTCCGGCGCGAGTGCGTTGACGGGTACCCGCACGGAGTGCAGGGACTGCGGCAGTTGGTGGTGCGAGGTGGGCATATAGACCGCCACGGGGTTGAACCCGGCGTCCGGGCGACTCTGCAGCTCTCCAACAAGTTCCACCGCCCCCGGGAAGCGACCCACCACCATGGTGCGGGACATGTTGAGCCCGTTCTTGCGCCGCTGCATGAGTTGACGCCGCGCCCACATGCGTCCTGCGAAAAGGGCCAGTGTGCCGAGAGGCAGCGCGATCAGGATGTACCCGCGCGCCGTGGGCACGTTGAAGGCGTAGGAGGCGATGGCGATCGCGGCGAACAACGTGAGCGAGGCCGTGACGAGCTGCTTTGCCTCCTCCGCGCCGTTACCGATCAGCCGCACACCGCGGGTGCCGCGCAGCTCGAGCCACAGCCACCACCCCACGGCCAGCAGCAGCCCCACGAGCCAGTAGGGCACGGGCAGCACGTCCACCTGCAGCAACCCCTGCAGCCAGCCGAACCGCAGGGCCTGGGCCGCGGCGAGCGCGAGCACCAGGGACAAAGCGTCGTAGATCCTCAGTTCCGTCTGGTAGCTCTCGCGCCACGACAAGTGCTTGTGTTTCTGGCTTGCATGTTGGAACACGGTCGACGAACCTTCCCCCAAAACCGTTCGACGGCGAGACGCCCCACGCGCTCGCTCCGATGCGTGGACCGTTCCCAACGAGTCCCCGCACCGCGGTGTTCATCTCCCCCGAGATTTACGCCCGCTAATTAGTCAACATACTCTCTCACCTGCTCGAATATCCCCGGAGTTCATGAATCGGTACAGAATTGTGGACATGTGACGTCCTTGACGGGGCCGCGTCGTCGCCCGCTTGGGGGTCAAACCCGGAGGCGGCGCCGGGGGTGGGGCACGTGCTATCGTGGGCCCGTTGCCAAGGCGAGGGGGCGGTCGTCCCGCCCCGTTATCGACGACGGCTTGTGGATCCTTATAATCCACCGCGACCGGTGAGTGCATCCCGAGCGGTGGGCGAGTGGGGTACCGCACCACGTCGGTCGTAACAACGTTCGGGACGCACGGTGCGAGCACCTCCACCGTGACTCGGACGGTCTGACGGTAACCAACCAGACCCACGATCGAAGGAGACCCACCATGGTGGACGTCATCACCATTCCCGCGACCCTGCGCACCGAGTTCGGCAAGGGCTACTCCCGCCGCGTGCGCGCCAACGACCAGATCCCCGCCGTGATCTACGGCCACGGTGCCGAGCCGCTGCACGTGATCCTGCCGGGCCACGAAATGATGCTCGCGTCCCGTAACTCCAACGCCGTGCTCGAGATCGACGTGGACGGCGAGGGCCACCTCGCGATGATCAAGGACGTCCAGCGCCACCCCGTGCGCCCCGAGATCCTGCACATCGACCTGCTGACCGTGCGCCGCGGTGAGCGTGTCGAGGTCGAGATCCCCGTGACCGTCGAGGGCGAGGTCGCCGCGACCGCCGTGCACAACGTGGAGGAGAACGTCCTGCTCGTCGAGGCCGACGCGCTGAAGGTTCCTGAGAACGTCGTCGTGGACATCGAGGGCCGCGAGGCCGGCGAGCACGTCTACGCCGCGGACGTGACCCTGCCCTCCGGTGTCACGCTCGTGTCCGACCCCGAGCTGCTGGTCATCAACGTGTCCGAGCCCGTGGAGCAGGACCTGGGTGAGGAGCCGGAGACCGAGGACGCCGAGGGCGAGACCGCGCAGGAGTCGGCCGAGGAGTCCTCGGACGACGAGTGATCCGAGTGATCGCCCGTCCGTAACGGGTTGAGGCGATGTGATGAGCGGCGGCAAGCACCACGTGTGCCTGCCGCCGCCGTCGTCCCCGGGTCCGGACACGGGGACGGCAACGAACAATCCGACACTCGATACGGTGCGGGACGAACGAGCGGGGCCCCGCACGGAAGAAGGGACACGAGATGACGCAGCGGACGCTGGTCGTGGGACTGGGCAACCCGGGGGACCGCTACGCGGGGACCCGGCACAACATCGGTGCCATGGTCGTGGCCGAACTCGCGCAGCGCGCCGGCGTGAAACTCTCCGCCCACAAGGCGCGCGCCGCCGTGGCGGAGACCCGGATACGTCCGGGGGCGCCGCGACTCGTGGTGGCCCAGCCCCTGAGCTACATGAACGTCTCCGGGGGGCCTGTGAGCGCGCTGGCCCAGTACTACTCCCTGGGTGCGGACGAGCTCGTGGTGGTCCACGACGACGTTGACCTGTCCTTCGGTGCCGTTAAGCTCAAGCGCGGTGGTGGGGAGGGCGGTCACAACGGGCTGCGGGACATCACCAAGGCTCTGGGAACCAGGGATTACCTCCGCGTTCGCGTGGGCGTGGGTCGACCCCCGGGACGCATGGATACCGCCGATTATGTGCTCAAGCGATTTTCCGGCGCGCAGGCCAAAGAACTGCCGCTGCTCATCAGTGACGCCGCCGACGCCGTCGAGATGCTCAGCGAGCGGGGACTCACCGACACACAACAGCATTTCCACGCCAGATTGTCCTGACACCGGGCCGGGTTCTCGCGTCCGGCCCGCGTCGGCCGGTGACACCGTGGACCCGGCCCATAGTGACGGTGGGCTCAACACTGCGTAATCACCATTCGTCGCCGTGCTCGCACCGGACTACAGTCGAAATGCCCGCAGCGTTCGTCAAGGAGCGGAAGCTCGTAAGAAGGAGTCATGCCCACAACCCCCTTGGACAACGAGCAGGTCTTGAAGCTGAAGCAGGATTTCCCGCTGCTCACCGAATCGCAGGTGGCGGGTCATCCGTTGGTGTACCTAGACACCGGTGCCACCTCCCAGGTGCCCCTGGCGGTCGCTGACGCGGAACGCGACTTCACCCTGCATCATCGTGCAGCAGTCCACCGCGGCGCCCACACGCTGGCCGTCGAGGCCACGGATCTCTTCGAGGACGCACGGGCCACGATCGCGCACTTCGTGGGTGCGGACCCTTATTCACTGGTCTGGACCTCCAACGCCACCGAGGGGCTGAACCTGCTCAGTTACGCGATGTCCAACGCGACCGCAGGTTCCAATGGTTCCGAGAACGCGGAGCGGTTTCGAGTGGGGCCCGATGATGAGATCGTCACGACCCAGGCGGAGCACCACGCGAATTTGATCCCGTGGCAGGAACTGGCAGCCCGCACGGGTGCGAGCCTGCGCGTGGTTCCCGTGGACGCGCGCGGTCTGATCACGCCCCAGGCGGTTGCCGACACAGTCTCGGAGCGCACCAAGCTCGTCGCGTTCACTCACGTGTCCAACGTGACCGGTGCGATCACGGATGTGCAGGCCATCGTGGGGGAGGCCCAAAAGATCGGCGCGCTCACGGTTCTCGATGCGTGCCAATCCGTGCCGCACATGCCCATAAATTTTCCCGCGCTCGGCGTGGACTTCGCCGTGTTCTCCGCGCACAAGATGCTGGGTCCCACGGGCATCGGCGCGCTCTACGGTCGCCACGAGTTGCTCAATGCGCTGCCCACGTTCCTCACCGGCGGCTCCATGATCACCGAGGTCACCACCGAGCATGCTCGCTATCTGGACTCGCCCGTCCGCTTCGATGCCGGTACCCAGCGCATCAGCCAGGCCGTCGCCTGGGCTGAGGCCGTGCGATACCTGCAGGCGATCGGCATGGGCCGGATCGAGGCGTGGGAGGCCGAACTCGGCCGCCAGTTGGCACGAGGTGTCACCGAGATCGACGGCGTTCGTCTCCTCGGTCCCGAACCCGGGATGGAGCGCGTGGGCCTGGTCAGCATTGACGTGGCCGGGGTGCACGCGCACGATGTGGGTCAGCTCTTGGATGCCGCGGGAATTGCCGTGCGCGTTGGTCACCACTGCGCCCAGCCGCTCCACCGCGAATTGGGCCTCACGGCCAGCACACGCGCAAGCACGTATTTGTACAACACCACCGACGACGTCGATCGCTTCCTCGACGAGCTTTCGCGTGTTCGCGGCTACTTCCGGGCGGAGGGCGCGTGAGCGCTGAATTGGACCAGCTGTACCAGACCATCATTTTGGAGCACTCGCACAAGCGCAGTGGGGAGGCGAGCCAGGACGTTTCATCCGCTGGTGAGCGCAGCGGAGTGTCGCATCAGTACAACCCCACGTGCGGTGATGAAATCACCGTGCGGGTGACGGTGACAGGCGGGGAGACCCCCACGGTGGAGGCCGTGGAGTGGAACGGTGAGGGCTGCTCGATTTCCATGGCGGCGGCGTCGGTGTTAGCGGAAACGGCACCGGGAATGAGCCTGCCCGAGCTGGACACGTTGATTGAGCACTTCCGTGACATGCTGCGGTCGCGTGGCCAGGTGACTCCGGATGAAGAGATCCTGGGCGACGCCGCTGCTTTCGCGGGGGTGTCCAAGTTCGTGGCGCGCGTGAAGTGCGCGATGCTCAGCTGGGTGGCCGTCGAGGACGCCGTGAAGCACGCGGCGTCCAAGACCGTCTAAACGGTATCTAGTGACCCGTCTGTCGTGGAGGGGTTGCGGGCCGGGGCCTCCCTCACAGAGATTCGTGGGTTACCGGACATGCCCGGCTGACTTCAGATTACGTTCACATTCGGTCCTGGATCCGCCAGCTGCCCGGGCCGGTGGCGGTGACCTACGAGGCCGCCCCATCGGTTTCGGGTCATCTCGGGTGTTGAACGCAGACGGGATCCGGTGTGTGGTGGCGGCCCCTCGAAGCTGCAACGGTCTTTTGGGGACCGGGTGAAAACTGATGCGAAGGACGCGGTGCACCTGGCCCGCCAGTACTTGGAATCCCCGGCCACGCGGATGGCTTTTGATGCCGAGCACGAGACGGTTCTGGCCACTGCGGACCGCCGTGACCGACTGGATCAAGCAATTACCCAGATGGCCACCTAGTCCCAATTCACCGAGGTCGTCCATTGACTGGGGTGCTTGCGCGGGATCTCCACACTGACCGGCTTCGGGCTGGCAGTGGAGATCGGGGACTGGCACCGCTTCACCGGTAACACCATCGGGGCCTTCGTCGGGCTGGTGCCCTGCGAGCACTCCTCCGGAGCCAGCAGAGTACGAGGACCGATCACCAAGACCGGTAACACCCATGCCTGGCGGCTGCTGGTCGACGCAGCCTGGCACCACCGCCGGGCATACTGCATCGGCAAGATCATGCGGGACCGCTGGGACCTGGCCCCGGCTGCGGCTCGGGCCCGCGGCGATGCCAGCAACCGCAGATTGCACAACCGCTGGGTGCGGATGCTTGAACAGAAGAAGCGCTCCACGATCGCTAACGTGGCTATCGCACGGGAGCTGGCCGGGCGGTGCTGGTCCTTGGCCGTGATGGATGAGCAGATGGGCGGGGTGGCCACCGGATAGGTCTCCCGCCCCTACAAGCCGACCCGCCGGTGGTCCCGGGAGGTAGCGCGTGGAGCGACCCGCGATACAACTATGAGCAGCAGCACGACGTTCCTGTTGCGGTGCCACGTCAGT
This sequence comes from Kocuria sp. CPCC 205261, assembly GCF_040981025.1. NCBI lineage: Bacteria > Bacillati > Actinomycetota > Actinomycetes > Micrococcales > Micrococcaceae > Kocuria > Kocuria sp. CPCC 205261. Next base: position 20,402 of record NZ_JAVKPU010000015.1, read on the forward strand.
TGTCGTAGACGTCCGGATCCACGCCGTGGGCCCGGATTTTCTTGTACGTGGCGTTGCGGGTCAGCAGCATGATGCCACCCATGACGGCGGCCAACATGGAGCCGAACAGAATTCCCGCCTTGGCGTGGTCGTTGTGGGGGCTGCCGGTGGCGAAGCTCAGCTCGGCCACGAGCAGGGACACCGTGAAGCCGATACCGGCCACGACCGACATGCCGAACATGTCGGTCCAGGTGTAGTCGTTGTCCTTGACCGCTGAGCTGAACCGGTCCATGAGCCAGGATGCGCCGAAGATCCCCACGGGTTTACCGATCCGCAGACCGGCCACGATACCCAGCGCCACGGGCTCAGTGGCTGCGGACTTGATGCCCTCGATGCCGTCCACGGCCACGCCAGCGGAGAAGAAAGCGAAAATGGGGATGACCAGGCCAGGCCGTTGGATAGCGGGCGGAAACGATGCTCGAGGGCCGGGGCCAGGCCCATCTCGGGGTCCTCGTGACGGATGACTCGGGGAGTGTTCTTCATGACGGGCACCATGAACCCCAGCAAGACACCGGCAATGGTGGCATGCACGCCGGCTTCGTAGACGAACCACCACGTGGCCACTCCAAAGGGCAACAGGATCACCCAGGCGGCCCAGTGCTTGGCGATGAACTAGTTGGCGTACTTGTGGGTGAGTACCCAGAGGATCCCGAGCAGCACGGCTGCGCCGCCCAGGAAGAGCACGCGCACGGAATCCGTGTACACGAACGCAATGATGATGAGCGCGATCAGATCATCGACAACGGCCAGGGTCAAGAGAAAGGTGCGCATGGCAGTGGGCAGGGCCGAGCCCACGACCGCCAGGACGGCCACGGTGCCGAGCCGCTGCACGTGATCCTGCCGGGCCACGACATGATGCTCGCGTCCCGTAACTCCAACGCCGTGCTCGAGATCGACGTGGACGGCAACGAACAATCCGACACCCGATACGGTGCGGGACGAACGAGCGGGCCCCCGCCCCGAAGAAGGGACACGAGATGACGCAGCGGACGCTGGTCGTGGGACTGGGCAACCCGGGGGACCGCTACGCGGGGACCCGGCACAACAGCGGTGCCATGGTCGTGGGGGCGGTCACAACGGGCTGCGGGACATCACCAAGGCTCTGGGGACTAGGGATTACATCCGGGTTCGCGTGGGCGTGGGTCGACCCCCGGGACGCATGGATACCGCCGATTATGTGCTCAAGCGATTTTCCGGCGCGCAGGCCAAAGAACTGCCGCTGCTCATCAGTGACGCCGCCGACGCCGTGGAAATGCTCAGCGAGCGGGGACTCACCGACACACAACAGTACTTCCACCCGAGCAACCCGGCCTGACCGCCCGTCACGAGTAACGCGCCCGCTCCCCGGATCGGGGGAGCGGGCGCGTCTCCTGTGCAGCGGTGTGTGGGCGTCAGTCCAGGGTGTCCGGGTCGTGGCCGGCCGTGCGCATCGCCTTGTACTTCTTGTTGCGCGTGGCCACGAGAGTGCCACCGATCAGCGCGGCGAGCAGGGAACCGCACAGGATGCCCACCTTGGCGTGGTCGCCGTGGGGGCTGCCCTCTCCGAAGCTCAGTTCGCCCACGAGCAGGGACACCGTGAACCCGATGCCCGCGACGATCGTCATGCCGAACATGTCGAACCACGTGTAGTCCCGGTCCTTCTCCGCGGACGTGAAACGGTCCATGAGCCACGCGGCACCGAAGATGCCGATGGGCTTGCCGAGCAGTAGACCGGCCACGATGCCCAGGGCCACCGGGTCCGTGGCGGCGGAGGTCACACCGTCCCAGCCGCCCACGGCCACACCCGCCGAGAAGAACGCGAAGACGGGGATCACGAAGCCGTTGGACAGCGGACGGAAGCGGTGTTCGAGCGCGGGCGCCAACCCCATGCGCGGGTCCTCCTGACGGATGATGCGCGGCTTCTGCTTGAGCACGGGGACCATGAAGCCCAGCAGCACGCCCGCGATCGTGGCGTGGATCCCGGACTCGTAGACCAGCCACCACGTCACCACACCGATGGGCAGCAGGATGACCCACGCGGCCCAGTGCCGGGCCATGAACCACCCCATGAACTTGTGGGTGAGGAACCAGTACAGTGCCAGCAGCACCGCGGCCCCACCCAGGAACGGGAAGTTCACGCTCTCGGTGTAGACGAACGCGATGATCGCGATCGCGATGAGGTCGTCCACGACCGCCAGGGTCAACAGGAACGTGCGCATGGCCACGGGAAGGGACGAACCCACGACCGCGAGCACCGACACCGCGAAGGCGATGTCCGTGGCGGTGGGGATCGCCCAGCCGTGCAGCGCGGTGCGCTCCGAACCGGCGGCCAGGTTGACCCCCAGGAAGATCAACGCGGGAACGAGCACGCCGCCGCACGCGGCCACGACCGGCAGGATCGCCTTACGGATGTTGTGCAGTTCCCCGTCCACGAACTCGGTCTTCAACTCCAACCCCGTGAGGAAGAAGAAGATCGCGAGCAGCCCGTCCGAGGCCCAGTGCCCCACGGTGTGCTGCAGCCCGGCCACACTCGGGCCCACCTCGGTGTCACGCAGCCCGAAGTAGACCTCCCCCCACGGGGAATTGGCGATCACGAGGGCCAACACCATGGCGATCAGAAGGAAGAGACCGCCGGTGGTGTCCCGGCGCAGGAAATTCGTGAAGGATCCACCGGAACCGGAGGACGTCTGCGTGTCTGTGCTCAAGACAAGGAACTCCCGTCACGTGGTTCACGGGTGAACCGCGGTTGTCGAGTAGGACGAAGGATGGCCGGGCGGGCATCGATGGTGCCCGCCCGGCCATCCTAGACCCGCGAGGCGCTCAGTTCTTGATGATCCACGCCTCGGCCTGGCGGGCCTGCAGGGTCAGGGCCTTGCCGATGTAGGGCTCGGCGGCCGCGGCGATCTTCTTGCCCACGAGCGGGATGTTGGCCTGCACCTCACCGGTGACGTCTACCGAGGTCTCGTTCTCACCCAGGGGTTTGATGGTCTGGTGCGCGGTGGCTCCCACGGGCAGACCGGCCACTTTGATCTCGGTGCGCACGGTACGGGTACCGTCCGCGGCGGGGGCGCCGTACGTGTCCACCTGGGTGAGCTTCACCCCGCCCTTGACGAACTTCTGCGCCACGTCCGGCAGCTTGTCCGAGCCCATGCTGCGCACGGTGGTCGCGGTGAACGCCGTGGAGGTGTCCCCGTTGAGCTCGAAGGACTCGAACTGCGTTCCGGCCAAGGCGCTCACGTGACGGACGAAGACCTCGTCCACGAACGTGGCCAGGACGGTGTCCACGGGGGCCTTGATGGTGGTGGAAGCGTTGACGGACATGGTGCTCCTCAGGGTCGTCGCCGAATCGTCGGTTTCCGCGCGCCATGGGACACGGTGCGCGGGCTGCCCTCATCCTAGTCATCGGTCCCGCGACCGCGGCCTCCCGAATGCTCCGCGCAAGCCGGGAAACCGGCACAATGGACTGTGTGAACCCGCATCCCGCCTCCGCTCCCGTCCTGCTCGCGTGCGCCCACGGGACCCGCGACGAGCGGGGACAACGCGCCGTCGCCGCCCTGGTCGAGCAGGTGCGTGCGGCCCTTCCCGAGGTGGACGTGGTAGACACGTGGGTGGACGTCCAGGAACCCGACCTGGTGGCGCGCACCCGGGAACACGCCGAGCACCCCGCGGTGGTCGTGCCGCTGTTGCTCTCCGCCGGGTACCACGTGTTCGTGGACATGGCCCGGGCCGTCCAGTCCTCACCACAGCACGTCGTGGCCGCGGCACTGGGCCCCGACCGGCGCCTGGCGGGCGTGATGGCCCGGCGGCTCACCGAGGCGCTCGACGCCGCGGGCGCACCCGGTCTCGCACCGGCCGATCGCGTGCTCATGGTCGCGGCGGGATCCTCCGATCCCCGTTCGCGGGACGATTGCGAGCTCATGGCCCGATACCTCGGCGATGCACTGGGCACGCCCGTGACGGCCGCCTACCTCTCAGCGGCGCGGCCCTCGGTTCCCGATGCCGTGGCCGCCGCGCGCGCGGAGCTCGGTCAACACTCCGAACGGCCCGGCTCCCACGGTCGAGCATCGCGCCCGTACGCAGCGCAGAGCTCGGAAACCACGCCAGCCGATGCCGGGCGCGTGCTGCTCGTCCCGTACCTCCTGGCGCCGGGCTTCTTCCACAGTCGCGTCCTCACGGCCGGCGGCGACGTCGTGGCCGAGCCGCTACTCGTCCACCCCGGATCGGTGCCCCCGGAACTCATGGAGCTCACTGTGGAGCACTACCGCGAGGCGGCCTCCCGCGCGTGATCGCACACGGCCTTGACCATGGCCCCCAGGCGGAACCGCTCGGGCACCACGGCGTTCGTGATGCCCGCTTCCTCGAGCGGTTGTACACACACCGGCCCGATCGCCACCGCGGTGCACCGGCCCTCGCGTAATGCGCCCACCAACTCGTCGTACGCGCCCACCGAGCGAGCGGCGTCGAACAGCGCGTCCACGGCGGGCGCGGCGGTGAACGTGACGTAATCGATCTCCCCGGCCACGACGTCGCGCACGAGCCCGGCCAGTCGGGAACCCTCGTCCGCGGACTCCCACTGATAGGGCGCCACCACGCGCACCGCGATCCCACCCGCGCGCAACCGCTCGAGCTGCTCCTCGTCCGTGGTGCCGTGCACCTGCACAGTCACGGTCGCGGGGCGCTGCGCCGCGGGATCCCCCGCGAGCACGCGGTCCACGAGCTCCGCGGTGCGCCCGGACGCACCCGTGTACGCGCACGTCACGCCCTTGGCCTGCAACTGCCCCCGGGCCTTCGCTCCGCGTGCCATGACGACGACGCCGCGCAGCGTCTTCAGCAGCTCGTCACCCAGCCCTTCCTGCTCGGCCACGCGCAGCCACCGGTCGAAGCCGTAGCCCGTCGTGACGAGCACGGCGTCCGGGGGAGTCGCGATCGTCTCGCGCACGGTGGCGAACACGGCGTCGTCCTCGTCCACCGGGGCGAGCTTGAGCGCGGGCGCGTGGAGCACACGTGCCCCGTGGCGTTCGAACGCCCCGCCCTGCTCGGCGGCGCGGCGATGCGCGGTCACGGCCACGGTCAGTCCGGTCAGGGCGGGGTGCTCAGCTGTTGTCATGTCTCCAGGGTACGAGCGGGCCGCCCGGTACGAGTCCGGCCGTGGGAACGGGTGTCGGGTCCGCGCGCTCGCGTACGGGGCTGACCTCGCGTGAGTCCGGCCGACCCGGTGCACTTCTTGCGAGGGCATGGTCCGGACGGGGCGCTCGCGGGGGATCGTGTCCGACGTCCCGAGTAGGCTGTAGCGCGTTCCGTCGCGCCCGTCATGGGCGCGGGACCACAGGTCCCGATCACCGCACCCACCAGGAGTCAGCCACCCATGTCCCTGACCGGTCTGCTCACCGCGCTCTCCGAGGACCGCAGCTTCGCGAACATCCGCGCGCAGGCCGCCCGGCCGCTCACGGAACGCTCCGCCGAGACGATCATCAGCGCGACCGACGGCTTGCGCGCGCCGGTGCTCGCGCAGATCGCGCGGGGGCTCGCGGACGGGGCCGGGGCAGCGTCGTCGTCCGACGGGGCCAAGGGCGGTTCCGCGGGGTCCACCCCGATCCTGCTTGCCGTGACCGCCACGGGACGTGAGGCCGAGGAACTGCAGTCGGGGCTCGCGTCCTACGTGCCCGCCGAGCAGATCGCGAACTTCCCGTCCTGGGAGACCCTGCCGCACGAACGACTCTCGCCGCGCTCGGACACCGTGGGTCAGCGATTGAGCGTGCTGCGGCGCCTGGACCACGCGCAGGACGGGGAACAGCCGCTGCGCGTGGTCGTGGCGCCGGTGCGTTCGGTGCTGCAGCCCGTGGTCGCCGGGCTGGGTGCCATGAAACCGGTGACGCTGCGCACGGGCCAGGAGTACGACTTCCAGCAGCTCGTGACACGTCTTGCCGGGGCAGCGTATTCGCGCGTGGACATGGTGACCCGCCGCGGTGAGTTCGCGGTGCGCGGTGGCATCATCGACGTCTTCCCGCCCACCGAGGACCACCCGGTGCGCGCGGAGTTCTTCGGGGACGAGCTCGACGAGATGCGGTGGTTCGCGGTCGCGGACCAGCGCACGCTGACCGATGCCGAACACCCGTCCGTGATCGTGGCGCCGCCGTGCCGCGAACTACTCATCACCCCGTCGGTGCAGTCGCGCGCCGCCGAGCTCAAGGAACAGCTGCCGGGCGGGCGCGAGATCCTGGAGCGTATTGCTGGCGGGCAGTACGTGGAGGGCATGGAATCGCTCGCGCCACTGCTCGCGGGCGAGATGGTCCAGCTCATGTCCCTGCTGCCCGAAGGCTCCATGACCGTGGTGCTCGAACCCGAGAAGGTCCGGGCCCGCGCGCACGACCTCGTGGCCACCAACCAGGAGTTCCTCACGGCCGCGTGGGAGTCCGCCTCGGGCGGCAACGACGCCCCGCTGGACCTGCACGCCGCGCTCGACGCCGACGACGGCGCGTCCCGCACGCTCGCCGCCGGGTCCTTCCACACAGTGGGGGAGGTCCGGGAACTCGCGCTCGACCGGTCGGTGGGGTGGTGGTCCGTCACGGGGCTCAACGTCAACGCCGTGACGACCTCCCAGATCGACGCCGACACCGCGGACGAGGAGGTCCGGCTCGCGGACACCGACGCCGACACCCTGACCGTCACGGCGCGCGAACCCACCCGGTTCTCGGGGGACGTGGAGGCCATGCTGCGCTTCCTGGGGGAGCGCGTGCACGACGACTGGCGGGTCGTGCTCGTCACGGACGGCCCCGGACCGCTGCAGCGGCTGGGCGAGCTGCTGCACGGGGCGGAGATCCCCGCCGCCCGGTGCGACAGCCTCACGAAGGTGCCCCGGGCCGGTCTCGTGGAACTGACCACGGCCCGCGCCGGACGCGGGTTCGTCATCGAGGCCACGCGCACCGCCCTGTTGACCGAGGCGGACGTGCTCGGGCGTTCCACCGCCTACGACAACCGGGCCCAGCGCAAACTGCCGCAGCGGCGCAAGCGCAACCAGGTGGACCCCCTGGCCCTGCAGAAGGGCGACTACGTGGTGCACGAGCAGCACGGGATCGGGCAGTTCATCGAACTCGTGCAGCGACCGATCGCCGGGGCCATGACTGCCCCGGGTCAACCCAAGCCCGTGCGCGAGTACCTCGTGCTCGAGTACGCGCCGTCCAAGCGCAACGGTCCCCGGGACCGGTTGTTCGTGCCCACGGAGCAGCTCGACCAGGTGAGCACGTACGTGGGCGGGGAAGCGCCGTCGTTGTCCAAGATGGGTGGCGCGGACTGGAACAAGACCAAGCGCAGCGCCAAGAAGGCCGTCAAGGAGATCGCCAACGAGCTGATCCGGCTGTACTCGGCGCGCATGGCGTCCAAGGGGTACGCGTTCGGCCCGGACACCCCGTGGCAGCGCGAACTCGAACAGGCCTTCCCGTACGTGGAGACCCCGGATCAGCTCACCACGATCGACGAGGTCAAGGCGGACATGGAACGGCCCATCCCCATGGACCGGTTGATCTCCGGGGACGTGGGCTACGGCAAGACCGAGGTCGCGGTGCGCGCGGCGTTCAAGGCCGTGCAGGACGGCAAACAGGTGGCCGTGCTCGTGCCCACCACGCTGCTCGCCCAGCAGCACACCGAGACCTTCGCCGAACGCTTCTCGGGCTTCCCGGTGCGCCTGGCCACGCTGTCCCGGTTCCAGAGCGCCAAGGAGTCCAAGGCCACGCTCGAAGGACTGCGCTCCGGCGCGATCGACGTCGTCATCGGGACCCACCGACTGCTCTCCAAGGAGACCCAGTTCAAGAACCTGGGCCTGGTGATCATCGACGAGGAACAGCGTTTCGGCGTGGAGCACAAGGAGAAGCTCAAGGCCATGCGCACGGACGTGGACGTCCTGGCCATGTCCGCGACCCCCATCCCGCGCACGCTGGAGATGTCCATGACGGGCATCCGTGAGACCTCCACGCTCGCGACCCCGCCCGAGGAACGCCACCCCGTGCTCACGTACGCGGGGCCCTACACGGACAAGCAGGTCTCCGCGGCCATCCGGCGTGAGCTCATGCGCGAGGGCCAGGTGTTTTTCATCCACAACCGTGTCTCCTCGATCGAGGCGCAGGCCAAAGCGCTCGCCGAACTCGTTCCCGAGGCGCGGATCGCGGTGGCCCACGGGCAGATGAGCGAGTCGCGCCTGGAGCAGATCATCGTGGACTTCTGGGAGAAGAAGTTCGACGTCCTGGTGTGCACCACCATCGTGGAAACGGGCCTGGACATCGCCAACGCCAATACGCTGATCGTGGACCACGCAGACCGCTACGGGCTGTCGCAGCTGCACCAGTTGCGCGGTCGCGTGGGCCGTGGGCGTGAACGTGCCTACGCCTATTTCCTGTACCCCACGGAGAAACCGCTCAGCGAGACGGCACTGGAACGGCTCAAGGCCGTGGCCGCCCACAACGAGCTCGGCTCGGGTTTGCAATTGGCCATGAAGGACCTCGAGATCCGCGGCGCGGGCAACCTGCTGGGCGGGGAACAGTCCGGACATATCGCGGGCGTGGGCTTCGACATGTACCTGCGGCTCGTGGGGGAGGCCGTAGCCGAGTACCGCGGCGACCAGGACACGGGTCCCGCCGAGATGAAGATCGAGCTGCCCGTCAACGCCCACCTCCCGCACGACTACGTGCCCGGTGAGCGCTTGCGGCTCGAGGCGTACCGCACGATCGCGAACGCCGCCACGGAAGAAGCCGTCGCGGAGGCCGGCGAGGAACTCAAGGACCGTTACGGCCCGCTACCCACCCCGGTGGAGAACCTGCTCGACGTCGCCCGGTTGCGGATCAGGGCGCGCGCCGCGGGTCTCACGGACGTGGCCACCCAGGGCACCATGATCCGGTTCTCGCCGGCCGAGCTCACCGAGTCCCGCGAGATGCGCCTGACCCGGATGTACCCGGGCGCGCAGGTGAAGTCGGTCCCGGGGACGGACACCCGCATGGCGCTGATCCCCAAACCCAAGACCGCGCGGATCGGGGGCAAGGACCTCGTGGACGGGGAGATCCTCGCATGGGCACGGGAGGTGCTGGACGCGATCTTCCCTCCGGTACAGGCACCTACGGAAGAGGTCTCGCAGTAGGGATAGCGCGGCCCCGTCCGGGCTCCGCCTCGCCCGGGTACTGACTCACCCCGGGTACCTTGGCGCGGCGTCGTCGCAGGCCCGCACACGGAAACAGCCCCGCTCATCCGGGTGGACGAGCGGGGCTGTCGTGGATGTGGTGCGTCAGTGGCTCACGTTGTCCTGGAGCTGACCCGCTCCGATGGGCTGGCGGGCCATCTCGGAGGCGTCGCGCGGGAGGTCCAGGGTGACTTCCTTGCCACCCGTGGAGTGCTTGGCGGTGCTGCCGTTGAGGATCGTGGTGGGGACCATGAGGGCCAGACCGTAGGCCAGGATCCCGAGCAGGAACAACAACCAGCTGTCCGGGTAGGACGCGAAGAGGTAAAGGCTCACCAGGATGGTGATGAAACCGCCGCCGAAGAGGATGGCGTTCTTCACGACGTCGTCCTGGCCAGAGTATTGCGGCTTGCGGCGGGACGCGGAATCGTGGTCGGAGCGGGCGGCCCGGTGGTCCTCGGTCACCGCGTGGCTGCCATCCTCCACCGTGCGCCCAGCGGAGTACTGATCGCTCGTGTGTGTTTCGGCTCTTCTGACCATGAGTTCACCCTTTCAGACCGCCGCGGCGGGCCCATTACGTTCCTGCGCCCAGTCTAGTGCCTGGGACCGGAACTTGCCGACATTCCGTCGATATCGAGCACCCGAACCGGCGCGCGTTCTCACAACTTCGCGACGACGTCCGCGAGCAGCCGGGAGATCCGGGGACCGGCGGCCTGGCCGGCCTCGAGCACTTCCTCGTGGGACAGGGGCTCGTCGCTGATCCCCGCCGCGAGATTGGTCACGAGAGACATCCCCAGCACCTCGAGGCCGGCGTGGCGCGCGGCAATCGCCTCGAGCGCCGTAGACATGCCCACGAGGTCCGCCCCGAGCACCTTGGCCATCCGAACCTCCGCCGGTGTCTCGTAGTGCGGTCCGGTGAACTGGGCGTAAACGCCCTCGTCGAGTCCGGGGTCCACCTGGTGGGCGATGTCCCGCATCCGCCGAGAATAAAGGTCGGTGAGGTCCACGAAGGTGGCGCCCTCGAGCGGGGAATGGGCGGTGAGGTTGATGTGATCGCGGATCAACACGGGGGTCCCGGGCGCCCATGCGGGGTTCAGTCCGCCGCATCCGTTCGTCAGGATCATGATCTCGGCTCCGGCCGCGGCGGCCGTGCGCACGCCGTGGGCCACGGCCCGCACACCCTTGCCCTCGTAGAAGTGGGTGCGCGCCCCGATCACCAGGGCGTGATCCCCGTTCGTGAGCCGGATGGAACGCAGGGTGCCGCCGTGGCCCTGCAGGGCGGGGGCAGAGAAGCCGGGGATCTCGGTCGCGGGGATCTCGTGTTCGGTCTCACCGATGAGGTCCGCGGCACCGCCCCACCCGGAGCCCAGGGTCAGGGCGATCCGGTGCCTCTGCACGCCGGTGCGCTCACGCAGGACGTCCGCGGCGCGGCGGGCGAGGTCGAAGGGATCCGTGCAAGCCGTTGCGTTCTCAGTCACGGGCACCACTCTAAGCCGCGATCCACCGCTCGGACGTGAAAGGCCCGGGCAAGGGTCCTGCCGGCAAGGGGTCGTCCTCAACGATCGGCGGGAGGTGCACCCCGCATCACGTGGCCATTGAGCGGAGGGGCCGGATCGGACGCGGGCGGGCGCTGCCGGCGGAGTGAGGCCGTGAGAACCACCCCGACGACCAGGACGACGACGAGGACGACGAAAAGGACGAAGCCCAGAACGACAACGAGAGCGACGGTGGACATGTCTCCTCCTACGACGTGTGTTCGCTGACTCGGCCACTCGTAACCGGCCCGCGGAAGACCCGGACCACCATCATGGGCGGTAGCACCCGTGGTAAATGCTGCAACAATGGGGACCGTGAGTGTGCAGACTGAATTTGCGAATCCGAAGCTCGTGATCATCGGCGGCGGCCCCGGTGGTTACGAGGCCGCACTGGTCGCCGCGTCCCTCGGTGCGGAGGTCACCGTGATCGAGGAGCAGGGCATGGGCGGTTCCGCCGTGCTCACGGACGTGGTCCCTTCCAAGACCCTGATCGCGTCCGCGGACACCATGAACCGGTTCGCGGACGCCAAGGACCTGGGCGTGCACGTGGGGGACGGTCAGGACGCGAGCGAGGAGTTGAACAACCTCCGCGTGGACCTGGACACCGTCAACGTGCGCCTGCTGCGCCTCGCCGCCACGCAGTCCCGTGACATCAAGCGCGGCCTGGAGCGCGTGGGCGTGCGCGTGGTGCAGGGCCGCGGCCGCCTGGCCGATCAGCACACCGTGGTGGTCAGCCCCTCCGACGACGACGCCGAGTACGAACTCCACGCGAACGTCGTCCTGCTCGCCGTGGGCTCGCACCCCCGGGAGATGGACACCGCCAAGCCTGACGGCGAGCGGATCTTCAACTGGAAGCAGATCTACCAGCTCACCGAGATCCCCGAGAAGCTGATCGTGGTGGGCTCGGGTGTCACCGGCGCCGAGTTCGCCTCCGCGTACAACGGCCTGGGCTCGGAGGTCACCCTGATCTCGTCCCGCGACCAGGTGCTGCCCGGTTCCGACACCGATGCCGCCCAGGTGCTCGAGAACGTCTTCGAGCGCCGCGGTCTGCGCGTGCTGTCCCGCTCCCGCGCCGACTCCGTGGAGAACACCGGGGACGGCGTGCGCGTGACGCTCTCTGACGGGCGCAAGGTGCGCGGTTCGCACTGCCTGCTGGCCGTGGGCTCAATCCCGAACACCGCGGACATGGGTCTCGAGGAGGCCGGGGTCGCCATGGACGAGCGCGGTCACATCAAGGTGGACTCGGTCTCCCGCACGTCCGTCCCCGGGATCTACGCCGCCGGTGACTGCACGGGCGTGCTGCCCCTGGCCTCCGTGGCCGCCATGCAGGGCCGGATCGCCGTGGCCCACATCCTGGGTGACACCGTGCACCCTCTGCACACTGGCGAGGTCGCGTCCAACATCTTCACGTCCCCGGAGATCGCTTCCGTGGGCATTTCCCAGTCGGACGTCGAGGCGGATCCCACGATGTTCACCGGCATGACCATGAAGCTGTCCACCAACCCGCGCGCCAAGATGATGGCCGTGGACGACGGTTTCGTGAAGATCTTCGCCCGCCGCGGCAGCGGGACGGTCATGGGCGGCGTGGTCGTGGGACCGCGCGCCTCCGAGCTGATCTTCCCGATCGCGCTCGCGGTGACCCACCGCCTGGGCGTGGACGACCTCTCCGACACGTTCGCGGTCTACCCGTCCCTGTCCGGCACGATCGCGGAGGCCGCGCGCCGCTTGCATGTCCACCGCTGACTGCACCGCTCGTTCCGGCCGGGCACGGTTCGCACCCCGGGTACGACGCCGCCGCGGTGACCTTCGTACGGAAGGTCACCGCGGCGTCGTCGTCCGTGGAAGCGGAAGGCCTACGTGGCGGCCTTGGTGCCCACGGTGTACATGTTCACGTGCCGGGTCTCGGGGGAGAACCACAGCGCGATGAGCGTGATGACGGCGGCGAAAGACAGGTACAGGCCCACCGCGCCCACGCCGAAGCGCGCGTTGAGCAGGACCGCGATGTAGGGGGTGATCGCCGCACCCAGGATGGACGCGACGTTGTACGCGATGCCCGAACCGGTGTAGCGCACGTTCGTGGGGAACAGTTCGGGCAGGATCGCGGACATGGAACCGAACGTCAGGCCCATGAGGGTCATGCCGATCGTGAGGAAGACCAGCACGCGCAGCAGGGACGCATCCGCGCCCGTGCCCACGAGGTCGGGGTTCATGATCAGGGCGAAGCTCAGGCCGAACAGCAGGATGAGGCTCGTGATCACGAGCTGCGAGGAGCGGCGGCCGTAGCGGTCCGCGAGCCAGCCCGAGACGGGGACCATGGCGGCGAACAGCAGCACGGCGAGCAACTGCAGGATCAGGAACGTGCGGTACTCGATGCCCAAGCCACCGGTCTCCGGCTTGCCGATTCCGTAGGACAGCACCCATGCGGTCATCAGGTAGAACAGAACGTACGTGGCGAGCATGATGAACGTGCCCTGGATGATCTGCACCCACGACGTCTTGAAGACCTCGGCCACGGGGGCCTTGACCTTCTCACCCTGCTGTTCCGCGCGCTGGAACACCGGGGTCTCCTCGAGCTTGATCCGCACCCACAGGCCCAGCAGGACCATGACCACGGACGCGAGGAACGGGATCCGCCAGCCCCACACCAGGAACGGGTGGCCCGTGCCCAGGTGGTGACCCGCGGTGCCGAACTGCATGACCACCGTCAGCAGCAGGAAGAAGCCGTTGGCCAGGATGAACCCGAACGGCGCGCCGAGTTGCGGCCACATCGCGGCGCGGGCCCGTTTGCCCTCCTCCGCGTACTCGGTCGCGAGCAGGGAGGCACCGGACCATTCGCCGCCCAGTCCCAGGCCCTGACAGAAGCGCAGGATCGTGAGGATCAGGGGAGCCCAGATGCCGATCTGGTAGAACGTGGGCAGCAGGCCGATCAGGAACGTGGCGATACCCATGGTCAGCAGTGCGCCGATCAGGGTGGCCTTACGCCCGATCCGGTCCCCGTAATGACCGAAGATTACGGAGCCGATGGGCCGGCCGAAGAACGCGGCGGCGAATGTGGCCATGGAGGCCAGCAGTTTGGCGGTGTCGTTCTCGCCCGTGAAGAACAGGGCGGGGAACACGGCCACCGCAGCGGTCGCGTACACATAGAAGTCGTAGAACTCGATCGTGGTTCCCGCGAGGGACGCCAGGATCACGCGACTGCGGGGCACACGTGATTGCTCCGCGGGGGATCCCGGATCCACGGTGGACACGGTGGAAGACATGAAGAACCTCACAGGGACTCAGGGGCGAAATGCCTTCAAGATAAGACCGGCCATACCGCATGGTGAATTCTGGCGTCCACATTCTGAGATGGAACCTCGACGTCCCTCAGTTCGTGTGCTGGGCCGGTCTCGTCGTCGAGCGGGTGCGTAGCGGCCCCGGTCCTGTTCCGAACCGGGGCCGCTACGACGGATTGGTGGGGGCTCCGGGGCGACGCCCCGGCCCCGTAAGGCGATGCGCCGGGGCGTCAGCCCGTGATGGAGGCCAGCACGGTGCCGGCGGAGACGGTGTCCCCCTCGGACACGTCCAGGTCCTTGATCACACCGGACTTGTGGGCGGTGAGCGGCTGCTCCATCTTCATGGCTTCGAGCACCACGATCAGGTCCCCCTCGGAGACCTCGTCCCCGTTGGCCACGGCGATCTTCACGATCGTGCCCTGCATGGGTGAGGAGAGGGAATCCCCCGAGGCTCCGCGGGCCGCCGTGCCGCGTCCGGTGCGCTGCTTGCGTGCCTTGGGCTGGGCCGCGTCCGGGCGGGCCGCACCTCCCAGCTGCGGCATGGTCACCTCGAGGCGCTTACCGCCCACCTCCACGACGACACTTTGCCGTTCGGGTTCGTCCGCCGAGGGTTCGGGTGCCACGGTGAAGGGCTCGATCCGGTTGTCGAACTCCGTCTCGATCCACCGGGTGTGCACGGTGAAGGGGGTGTCGTCCGGGGTTGCGAACGCGGGATCGCTCACCACGGCCCGGTGAAACGGGACGACAGTGGGCATGCCCTCGATCGTCAGTTCCTGCAGGGCCCGGCGGGACCGTTCGAGGGCCTGCGTGCGGGTCGCACCGGTCACCACGAGCTTGGCGAGCATCGAGTCGAAGTTCCCGCCCACGGTCTCGCCGGCCTCCACGCCGGAGTCCACGCGCACGCCCGGCCCGGAGGGCACGGTGAACGTGGTGAGCGTGCCGGGGGAGGGCATGAAGTTGCGGCCAGCGTCCTCGCCGTTGATCCGGAACTCGAAGCTGTGCCCGCGGATCTCGGGGTCGTCGTAGCCGAGAGCCTCACCGCGGGCGATGCGGAACTGCTCCCGCACCAGGTCCAGTCCCGAGACCTCCTCCGACACGGGGTGCTCCACTTGTAGGCGCGTATTGACCTCCAGGAAGGAGATCGTCCCGTCCTGGCCCACGAGGAACTCGCACGTCCCCGCGCCCTGGTACTGGGCTTCCTTGAGGATGGCCTTGGAGGACTCGTAGAGCCGCTCGATCTGCTCGTCCGACAGGAACGGCGCGGGTGCCTCCTCCACGAGCTTCTGATTGCGCCGCTGCAGCGAGCAGTCGCGCGTGGACACCACGACGACGCTGCCGAACTGGTCCGCGAGGCACTGGGTCTCCACGTGGCGGGGTGCGTCCAGGAACCGTTCCACGAAGCACTCACCGCGGCCGAACGCGGCGGTAGCCTCGCGCACGGCCGATTCGTAGAGCTCGGGGATCGCGTCGCGCTCACGCACCACCTTGATGCCACGGCCGCCACCACCGAAGGCGGCCTTGATCGCGATCGGTAGGCCGTGTTCGTCCGCGAAGTCCAGGACCTCCTGGGCCGAGGACACCGGGTCGGCGGTGCCGGGGACCTGCGGCGCCTCGACCTTCTCCGCGATGTGGCGGGCCGCGACCTTGTCACCGAGCTGGGCTATCGCCGCCGGGGGAGGGCCGATCCATGTGAGTCCCGCCGCGATCACCGCGGAGGCGAATTCCGCGTTCTCGGACAGGAACCCGTAACCGGGGTGGACGGAGTCAGCACCGGCGCGTCGAGCGGCGTCGAGGATCTTGTCGATCCGCAGGTAGGAGTCCGCGGCGGTCGTCCCGCCCAGTGAGTACGCCTCGTCCGCCATGCGCACGTGCAGCGCATCCCGGTCCGGGTCCGCGTAGACGGCCACGGAGGCGATGCCCTCGTCGCGCGCGGCGCGGATCACGCGCACCGCGATCTCCCCTCGGTTGGCCACGAGGACCTTGGTGACGGGGCGGGTTGCGGTGGCGGCCTCTTGCTGCCGCGAGGTGGTTGTCACGTGATAGCTCCTTGTCGACTCTCTGCCGAAAGGTTAGTGCCCCGTGCCGGGGAACGCCTAAGCGCGGGGGCACCGCGGTGCGGTAACTGTGGAAGATCTACAAATCATTGCGCCCCGCCCTGTGCTGCGGCACCCCACCACGAGGACGCCCGGATCCCTACCCCGGCGAGCAGGGTACGCAGGGTGGACAGGCTCAGCCCGATCACGGCGTTCGGATCCCCGTCCACCCGTTCGATGAACTGGGATCCCCGCCCGTCCAGGGTGAAGGAGCCTGCGACCTGGAGGGGCTCACCCGTGGCCACGTAGTCCTCGATCTCCGCGCGTGTCATGGTGGCGAAGTGCACGTCCGCGGAACAGACCAGGCCGTTGCCGGAAGCCTCGCCCGTGCGCGCATCCACGAGCCAGTGGCCCGTGTGCAGCGTGCCCGTGCGCCCGCTCATGGCGCTGATGCGCTCGATCGCGATGTCCGGCTCGTACGGCTTGCCGTAGGGGGCGCCGTCGAGCTCGAACACGGAGTCGCAACCCAGCACGAGCCGCCCCTCCGCTTCCGGAAGCGCTGCGACGGCCTCCGCCTTGGCCCGTGCCAGTAGCAAGGCGGTCTCTGCGGGGGTCTCGGGGGCTTCCGCGGCCACGAGGGCGTCCTCGTCCACGTGGGAGACGACGGCGCGGTACGGGATGTGCGCGCGCTCCAACAGGGACGCGCGCGCCGGTGATTGCGAGGCCAGGACGAGAGCGGGGTGCACGCCCCTCACTCTACGGCGGATCGGGTGAGGGGACGTCGGTCCGGTGAGGAGGGGTGTGCTCGCGGGAGGGCCGCGATCATACAAATAGGGACACCCTCAAGCATCTGGATGTACCCTGTTACGTCGGCCGCGCGCGTGGAGAGGGAGGTGGCCCGGATGGTCGAGATCGTGCGTCGTGGTGCGCGCATCCCACGGGACCTCCCCGGCGTCACCGGGTCCCGACCAGCGACAGCATCCCACGCCTCGAACGGGCCCGTGCTGTCCCTCGGGGCCGGGCTGGCGAACGGGCCGTCCATAGGAGCCGGGCTCCCGCACGGGCCGTGGCTCTCGGACGGCATCGGCCTTACGAACGCCACCGGGACACCACCGGCGCGGCCTTCGCGATGGCTGTCCCGCCCCCTGACGTCGATACTGCTGGACGCCCTGGCCGTGACCCTGGCCCTGATCCTTGCCAACCAGGTGGTGGCTCGAGGCGCGGTGATCGCCCTGCCGGGCGACGCCGGACTCACGTACCCGCAACTGTCCGTTCCACTGGGAACGGGGTGGCTCGCGGTGCTCGCCATATGCCGACGGGTCGTGCGGCTGCCCCGTGGTTATTGGCGCACCGAGTGCCGCTGCATCGCTCGTGCCGCGTTCATCGTGCTCGGTGCGGTGTGCATGGCGGCCGTGGTCCTACCGCTCGACATCGACCGCCCGTTCATGGCCGTGACGTTCGCCGCGGGGCTGCTCCTGCAGCTCGTGAGCCGGTGGCTCATCCGGCGCGCCGCCCTCCGCCGATGGGACGACCGCGCGCGAACGGCGGGTCCGCACCTGGGATCCGAGGCGCGGAGCGCCGCCGTTCACGAGTGACGCGGGCCCGATGAGGGTGCTTCCTAGCTGTTGTGGGGGATGGGGTTGTTGGCACGGGTGTGGTGGTGAGATGAGGAGCGGGCTGCTCGTCGCGGGATGGAAGTTCCTACACCACCCACCCGTACGAGAGAGCCCGTTCATGACCCACGCTCATGCACCCCTGACCCCGACCGGCCTTCTGCGGATGGTGCACCGTCATCTTTACGATGGTGTGCCCCAGGCTCACGTGGCTGCAAAGTTCCGGGTTTCCCGGCCCACTGTGGCCACCTGGGTGGCCCGTTACCGTGCTGAGGGCGAAGCAGGACTGCGTGATCTCACCCCGTCCGGGGAGAACCTGCCACGCCCACCCCAACGTATCCGGGCCGGATGGGCCGGGCACATGATCCACCTGGATGTGAAGAAGCTCGGGAGAATCCCCGACGGTGGTGGTTGGTGGGCCCACGGGCGAGGCTCCCGCCAAGCCCTGGCTTCCGAACGCGCCCACAAGCAGCGTGGCGGGTACACCGCCCGCGCCAACCAGCCCCCCGCCTCACGCACCCCCGGATGCAGAATCACTAACTTTCATATCAGTACCTTACTGAGAAGTGCGTACCCTCTTTTCGGAAGTAATCGAAAGGTGGGGTGGTTATACCTTCCGTCAAGGACCCCATGGAAGGACATCATGAGCCTCGTTATCACCGGAGCTACCGGCCAGCTTGGCCGCCAGGTCGTGGAGACACTGCTGGAGCGCAACGTTCCGCCGCAGGAGATTGTGGCCGCAGGGCGTGCAGTTGACAAGATCGCGGATCTGGCACAGCGCGGTGTCCACGTGAGGAAGATGGACTACACCGACGCGGCCTCCGTAGGAAAGGCCATGAAGGGGGCCAGCAAAGTCCTCCTGATCTCAGGTTCCGAGGTGGGCCAGCGGGTGGAGCAGCACCGTTCCGTGATCGAGGCCGCTCAGCGCGAGGGTAGCCAGCTGGTCGCCTACACGAGCATCGCCAACGCAGACGGCAGTGGGATGAAGCTGGCCGTCGAGCACCAAGCCACCGAGACCCTCCTGGAGCAGTCCGGCGTTCCTTTCGTCCTGTTGCGCAACAGCTGGTATCTGGAGAACTACACCGACCAATTGCCGGGCGTGCTCGCTCAGGGTGCCCTCGTCGGCAGTGCCGGCAATGGTCGGGTGAGCGCCGCCTCCCGCGCAGACTATGCCCAGGCGGCCGCCGCGGTGCTGCTGGCCGACGACCAGGCCGGCAGGATCTATGAGCTCGGCGGTGACAAGCCGTTCACCATGGCCGAGCTTGCGGCAGAGATCAGCGCCGCGGCCGGCAAGCACATCTCCTACCAGGATCTGCCGCCGCGCGAATACGCCGCAATGCTCGTCAGGGTCGGAGTGCCCGAGGGGGGCGCGGAAATCCTCGCTGATTCTGATCTGGGAATAGCCCGCGGAGACCTCCTGGTGAACTCTGGAGACCTGAGCAGGCTTATCGGACGCCCGGCCACGTCCATGGCTGAGGCTGTTCGTTCGGCTGTCGCCGCAATCTAACCTCTCGGTAGAACCTGCATGAGTGGGTAGTTCTGTTTGTCCACCCTTCCAACCGGACAACCAGAACTGCCCGCCGACCTCGCCCCTGCTGGCAAACCCCACGCTGACGTCCGATGGTGACGTCTGCCGAGGGGTGCCCAGATTCTTCTATGAGTTGAGCCCCCGATAGTGGTGTAGCGCGGTGGTCTTGCTCGTCGTTGCCGACGAGAGCGCGGCCACCGT
>NZ_JAVKPU010000016.1:0-30314 GCF_040981025.1 Kocuria sp. CPCC 205261
GACCCCGGACCCGGCGGAGGGCGCGGAGGCGCGGGTGCCGTGCTGGTGGTCCCGTGACCAGTGGATCCAGGCCGTGGCCCAGGATCTGACCACCGAACTCGGTGCACAGGCGCTGCGCACGCACCGCACGTGCGCGGCCCGTGTGCAGGCCGTGGCCACCGAGGATGCCAAGACTGCCGACACCACCACCGGGCGCAACGTGCGCACGTCTCACGCCACCGTGGCTAAGACGCTGCACTGCAGCGTGGACACCGTGCGCCGGGCACGGCGGGTGCTGCGTGATCTCGGGTGGGCGGTAGAGATCACCCGGGGCCGGTACATGACGCAGGCCGAACGGATCCTGGCCAGTCTCCACAAGGACACCTACCAGAACCGGTTCGCCTCCAACCGCTCCCTGACGATCCCCGCCCGAGCACGAGCTGTGCACCCCTACCCCGAAGGGGTTAAGAATTCCTCTCACAAGCCTTCTCGTGTTGTACCTAGCGCCCGCTCACGCGGGGCCGGTACGCGGAAATCCCAGCCGAAGACATCACGCGCTGCGGGCTCGTGCGTGCCGGTAGGAATCCAGAAGCTCACGGCGCGACTGGTGAACCGACTGCCCTGGCTGGACCGCGGAGATCAGCATCTGCTGGGGCTGGCCCGTTCCTTGGCCCGGTGCGGGGTCAGCGAGGAGTGGACTACCCAGGACCTGCTCAACGCCATGGAGGCCGACCACCGCGACCGTGGGCTGCTCACCCTGGCCCCGAACAGCCAGTCCAACCCCCGGGCGTTGTTCATCCACCAGCTCACTCGCGCGATCTCCGGTCTGGAGCCCCCCGCCAAGGCCAGAGCGCGGGCTCGCGCCGCTCATGCTGCTGCCCGTGCTGCAGAGGCCGGCCAGAAGGCCGCGGCAGCGGCTGGCAAGAAGCCGATGCCGGCCTGGTTCCGTCACGCCGTGGAGCTCGCCCGGGACACCGCCAGCACCGACGGTGCTGCCATGGTCGCGTCACAGCCGTCCACGCACCGCCAGCAGCTGAGCCCGTCGATACAGTAAGGGGCGGGCGGTTTGGTCGCCGCCCATCTGCCGGCTCCTCGCCCGTTGCGCTCGAGGTTTTCTTGCGATTTCCCTCGACTCCGCAGCACCGCGAACCCGGCACAGTGTGGCCCTCACCTCGGTGGGGGCCACACTGCTGTGCCCCGCCCCTTACCCCGGGGTTGATGGTGCTAGAGGGGTCCTAAACCCCAATGGAGTTTTTGAGGGTAAAAACCCCTTTGCATGCCGAAACCCCCATAACGGCCACAACCCCACTAGAGGCGAAAACCCCCACAACCCCTTACTGGTCACTAGGGGCAGTGGGGAAGTCGATAGGTGTAGGTGCGACCCTCCCGTGGGCCGCGGAGCAGCGCCCCGGTGGTCACCAGCTGCTCGATCCCGGCCTGGACGCTGCCCCGGCTGACCCCGAGATCACGTGCGAGCTCAGCATGGCTGAGCGGCCGGGGGAGTTCGGCGTCCAGCACCTGCTCCAGCTTCCGGGCCACCCGCTGGGCCGTGGGGGTCAGCCCCAATGTCCGGGACGCCGGAGGCACCCTCGGGCCGCACCGGTAGGTGATCACCCGCCCGCGCTTGGGCCCGGCCACCAGCCAGCCGGAGTGGCACAACCGCTGCAGAGCACGAGCCACCGACGCCCGTTCCACCCCCAGTTGTGCGGCCACCGACGCGGCGGGAACCGGTACCCACTCACCGGAATCCAGACGAGTAGCTAGCACCACCAGCACCTGCAGCTGGGCGGGTCTCACCGCCGGATCACCCGCAGCCTGGGCCAGCGCTTCCCGGGTGAGAACGCGCTCAGGAGCTACCGGAATTGTGTGCGTCATAGACACAGATGCTATCGGCTTAGACCGCCGGATCACCCGCAGCCTGGGCCGCCGGCACCCGCGATGCTGAGGCCAGGACGGGGGTGCCCCTGGTGGGGCGGGCAGGTGACCCGCAACGGGCGTCCGGTCTACGACAGCAAGCGGGGACAGCCAAAGCCGATGAGGGCCAAGGGCTGCCGAGGGCCAGCTGAACGCCCCCCTAAGACGGGGCAGGAGGGTGGGGCCAGAGGATCATGCGCGGGGGATAGGGGTGTCCGCTGGCTCACCCCGTGCGGGGCAGGGGCACCGTTGCCCACGGCCCCCACTCCGGACCCTTGAGGTCGCACGAGAGGTGGGACCAGGGGACGGGCCCCTGGTGTGAAACCTCCCGGAAACACCCCCATGGTCTAGTCGTGGGCACACGGCAGGGGTGGGTGGAGGCGGGAATCTTTGCCCCCCCGGGGGGGGGGCGGGACTGAGGCAACGCATGATCCTGGGGCCCTGCCCCCCCGGCGCATCCCGTCCGCACTGGGCTGGGAAGGACACCACAGAATCAACACGGGGTCAGAAAGTGAGGGGAATGTGAAGCTGGGTATGAGCAGTGTCGGCCACCCGTCTCGGACGGTTGGACGCCGCGCGCAGTGCGGCCCATGTATATGGGGGGCGGGGTCGATGTGTATGGGCCCCTGCCCCAACTCACCCCCATCAGAGCCAGCTGGAGGGGGCAGCAGAGGCACCGACTGCAGGGGATCCGTGGGGGTCGCCGACCCCCCTGCAACACCCCCACCCCCCCATATACATTTCCGGGCGGCACCCGTACACATCCGGGCCCCGCACCCATATACATCCTGGGTTCCACCCATACACATTTAGGGTTTTTGGAGGGGGTCGCTCGCGTCCCCTGTGCTCCTCGCTTCGCGAGTTCTCGGTGCCGCGAGCGTACCATCCCGAAAAAAATCCGGCCACCCCCGGGGGTTGTGGGGGGCGGTAGGGGCGCGGGAACCCGGGGAACCGCTGGGGTTGCAGGGGGTGAGAACCCCGTGTCGGGCTGGTGTCGTTTCGTCACTACCGGTAGAGTGGTGACGAAACGACACCAGAGAGAGGGGGCGTGATGAGCACCCGACCAATCATCTACAGCACCAAGCGCATCGAGACCTTCTACGTGGACTTCACCACCGGGCGCGGGATCTCCGACGCGGGCCACACTTTCACCTGCCAGGCCTCGCGTGGGCGAAAAAACCCGACGCTGCGAGACAAGCTGGAGACGGTGGCGCACTTGGCGAACCAGACCGCGGAGAAGGCCACGATCGTGTTCACCGGCAAGGTGCCCAAGGCCGAGCCCGGTGACGACGGGCAGAGCCGCCACTGGCTGCTGGTGGACACCGGCCAGTGGGAACCGGAGGGTCACTGGCTGGGCACCCCGCCCACCGGGCGGTTCCGTCACGCGACCACCCGGAAGTACTTCGAGGTGCGCACCGCCGCGGAGTGGTTCGGCTCCACTCGTCTGTCCCCGCCCCAGGCGCGCGAGGCGTTCCAGGTGCTGGACGCGGTGCTGGGGGATCTGTTCGCCAAGCATCTGCCGGCGGGCACCCAGACCGCGCTGATGAAGACCCCCGGGGCCACGGGCATGAATCTGTGGGCAGCCTCGCTGCCCAAGTCGATCACCCTGGAACCGGTCTCTGAGGACATCGCCGAGGAGCTGCACGCCACCAGCGGCCAGCACCACCTCGAGCACACCGTGGCCGGCCCCAGTGCGGACGAGCACCCGGATGTGGTGCCGATGATCGACCCGAACGTGATCACCCACCTGGACAGGTTTGCCTACGTGGACGGACGGTTCATGTACGCCTCCCTGTGCAACCGCCTGGGCCTGGGGCCGGGGGTGCGACTGAACCAGTCCAAGGCCACCGAGCTGTTGGATTCCGACCCCTACTGCCGGGCCCGGTTCCGGGTGAAGTTCACCGTCCCGGACAACTGGCACCACATCGGGATCTTCGGCTGCCAGCACCGTGACACCGCCTCCGGCTGGTACTACCCCAACCGTCCCGGGGCCACCGGGGAGTCCTGGGCTGATGCCGCCGAGGTGTTCGTGGCCCGCAAGTTCGGGTGGGCGGTGGAACCTCTGGAGGCGGTGGTGTTCTCCAAGCAGATGCCGACCCAGCGCAAACGCTTCCACGGCGACGATCACGTGGCCCGCCGGTCCATGACCGAGGCCAAGCCCCTAGACGCCTGGGCGAAGAAGCTCACCGACGCTCGCGCGATGCTGGCCACCGACCCGGGGCTGCCGCCGCTGATGAAGACTGCCCTGGGCGCGGCCCTGCGCGCGATCCTGATCCAGACCATCGGAAAGTTCGCCTCCCGCGGGCGCGGGATGACCCAGTACACCAAGGACCCCAAGACCATCCCCGCCGAGGCGGTGCCCTCGCTGAAACGACTGGGCGAGGCCTACGTGTACCTGATCCCCCAGAGCATGAGCCGTCAGCAGCAGATGTACTACCGCCCAGAGTTCTCCGTGCAGGTCTGGGGCCGGGGCCGGGCCAAGGTTCTGCACAACACCACCAACGGGGTCGAGTGCGGGGCGCTGACCATGCCTGGCTCCTCGATCGTGGGCATCAACGGCGATGCGATCTACAGCTCCTACCTGCCCCAGTGGGCCCTGCCGCAGGAGCAGGGCGGGGTTGACGACGGCAAGGCCGGGCGGCTGCGCCTACAGGGCTACCTGGACTCCCCAGTGCCCACCCCCACCACCCGCGCCGCGCGCGACACCCTGCGCGACAAGGCCCTGAAAGCCGGGGCGCAGCTGAACGCGGACGCGGTGATGGACCAGGCCGCCTTCGACTTCGAGTTCACCTACCAGGACGACCAGCCCACCTCCTACACCGAGGCCACCGCCGAGGAGGCATGATGACCGACCCGACCCAGATGAGCATCGCGGAGCTGACGACCGCGGCGAAGAAGGCCTACGGGATGAGCTGGTCCCAGATGGGCCAGGCTTTCGGACGCAGCGACCGGTGGATGCGGAAACTGGCCAATGGGGAGACCTCCGGCGAGACCTTCCGGGCCGGGCTCACCGAGCTCTACACCACCGGGCAGATCAGCAACTACGTCCCCCGCCGCCGCACCAGGCAGGGCACGCTGATGAAAGTCCGCGGCAAGACCGGCACCGAAGCTGTGACCCCGAGGGACACCCGCGGGAAGGTCGCTCCGAAGACCAAGCGCAACACCTACGGCCACCAGACCACGTTCCTGCCCGGCGGAGCCCGGGACTCTGTGACGACCATGCCCAAGTCCCCCCGGTCCAAGAACCGGGCCAAGGGCTGGAAATCCGTGCACCAGGAAGTCCGCACCGTGGCAAAGTCCCAGGCCCACCGCGACAAGCGCATGAAAGTCCGCGCCGTCGTGGAGTCCAAGGACGGGACCAGCCGGTTCTACGTGAACCTGGGTTCCAAGTCCGGTTATCACGCCTCCGACGTGCTCTCCGACGTGCGCACCGACCATGGTGGGGACTTCGAGGCCTGGGCGAATGACCAGATGCAGAAAGCCGGGGCCAGCAAGGCCGGCTCCTCCGCCCCCGAGGCCATGGGCGACTACTCCATCGTGTCCATGCAGGTCACCAGCTTCGAGGCCTCCCGAACCAAACCCGAACGCATCGCCCAGGACGCCGCCGGCACCCGCCGCCGTGGCCGGTGGGGCTAGAACCCAGGAGGACCCACGCCATGGAACCGCTTGAATCCACCGACCTGCGCGCCGCCGTGCGCGCCGCCCTGGCATCGACCACCACCGACCAGGGCCTGGCCGCGGAACTGGTGGCCAACGGCGCGCTGCGCACCGTGCTCGAGACCGCCACGATCCCCAGTGCCGATGCCGCCCAGCTGCTGGGGATCCAACCCGAGTCCGTGCGCAAACTCGTCCGCAAGGCCACCACGTTCCCGTCCCCGGTGGTCACCGGGCGGCGGTTCGCCACCGCAGAGATCCAGAGCTACCGGGACACTCACGCCCGAGGTCCGCGGGCCAGCTCACCTGATCCCGCCGCCCCCACGAACAGACGATAGAGGGGTTATTGGGGTCAAAAACTCCAATAACCCCTGTAACCCCATTGCCCCCCGCAACCCCGCTGGCTACACTGGAGGCAATGGAAGCAGTGGGGTCAATAACCCCAAAAACAGAGGAGACGCGATGACCGCCGTAGTAGCGATCAGCAACCAGAAGGGCGGGGTGGGGAAGTCCACCACCACCTACCATCTGGCTCGAGCAGCCCACACCCAGGGAATCCCCACACTGGTCATCGACATGGACCCGCAGGGCAACATCACCTCGTCGCTGGCAGGGGAGTCGGTCACCGAAGACCAGGCCGGTGTCGCGGATGCCCTGAGCACCCGGGCCCCAGAGACGCTGCAGGACGTTCTCGTCCCCACAATCTGGTCGAATGTGACCCTGGCGCCCACCGTGAGTGACGTGCTGGCAGTGGTGCGCGATGAGATGGTCATCGCCGGAGCCGGGCGGGAATCACGGCTCAAGGAGGCCCTGGCCTCGGTGGTGGCCAACTACGAGCTGGTGCTCATCGACTGCCCCCCAAGCCTGGACCAGCTGGCCCTGAACTCGATGACGGCAGCCAGTCAGGTGCTGGTGATCACCCACCCCGGGCAGTATTCCGCCAACGGACTCGGACGGCTGCTGGAAACGATCCGGGCGGTGCGCTCGTTCTACAACCCGCAGCTGCGGGTGGCCGGGGTGCTCATCAACCAGTACGACAAGCAGACCCGCAACGACGGCCACTGGCGTCTGGAGATCGAGCGTGCCTTGGAGTCCAACGAGGTGGCGATGCTGGAACCGGTGATCCCGAAGCGCGCCATGATCAAAGGCGCCACCGAAGCCGGCTACGGCCTGGACGAATGGCCCGAAGCGACGGAGGAAGCCCAGCGCCTCCACGGCCTGTACTCCAGCCACCTGGCCACCCTGCTGTCCTAACCCCTCCACGAGGAGAAAAGAATCATGCCCGCGCCCCAGCCACGCACGTCATCGCTCACAAAGCGGCACCCCGCCACCCCTGCCCAGACCGCAGAGCACACCGAGGAAGGCCCCACGGTCACACCTCGGGAAGAGCCCACGGTCTCCACTCCTTCACCGGGGGCCATCCCAGCCCAGGATTCGGGTGTCCAGGCACCGCCTGCGCAGGCCCCCGCTGCAGAGGCCTCGGCCGAAAGCGAAGCCCCTGACCGGTCCCGCGGGGGCAGGCCCCGGACGAGGACGGTGAACGGGGAGGTCAAGCGCAAGACGAACTTCTACATCACGCCCAGCGACAAGGCCCGGGCCATGCGCGCCCAACGCATCGGCAGCGTGTACGGCGAAGACATGGACACCTGGACCGGGTTCGTAGAACGAGCCGTGATGGAGCTGACCAAGGAAATCGAGCGCAAGTACAACGACTCCAAGCCGTTCTAAGGACCGGGGAGTGGGCGTGGGCCCGACACCAGCACTGGTGTCGGGCCCACGCCCACTCCCCGTTGATCGTGACCTATGCCGCGTGACCTTGAGCCGGCAGGTGTTCCGCGGCCCATGCGTGCAGGTCATCTGCTGTCCAGGCCTGAGCGGCAGGGAAGACCATCATCGCCGCCGGCGCCAGCGGATGCTCCTGCAAAGCCTTCTCAAACACCGGGTGGGCGACCCCCAGAAGAAGCGCCGCCTCCTCGCTGGTGTACACGCACGTGGCCCGCGGAGATCGCCTCCTGGTGTGCCGGCTGACCTTGTGCAACCACAGATCCAACGTGGTGGTGGTCCACACGGGCTTCGGTGTGCCAGTAGAGCTGCGGTGAATCGTGGCATCAGCCGGGATCTCTACCCGGGCCCGCCAGTTGTTGAACGTGGTGGGAGTCAGCCCCGTGTAGCTGATCGCCGCAGAAGGCGAGAGCAGCTGAATCGGTGACCCAGGCGTGCATCGACTCCACTGCTGGAGAGTTTCTGCGCTCCATGCTGGCTGAGGGCGCCGAGAAGAGCTGGCAGTGAGGACCAGGGCATCGGGGGCTTGTCTCTCGAGCTCCACCCACTCGTTGAGGGTGAACCGGCTGACACCGAGCAACGAGGCCGCGGCCTGACCTGTGTAGTAGTCGGCTGGTGCTGCGGGCATAGGGGCTACTCCGGCTGTCTGGGACCATCGTGGGCTTCGCTTGCAGTCTACGAACTCGACCCCAGGGGAGTGCTGCCTGAACGACTCCGAGCCCGCCAGCCGAGTTATCCACAGACTGCGTTGTCCACAAGCCGCGCTCCTCGCGCGTTAACCAAGGACGACGGATTGAAGGTTCTTAAGGTGGTTCAGGGAGAGTCTTCAGGGGCAGAAGTTATCCACAGGCCTACATGCCTTGCAAACACTGGGATCCAGGCCTTCTCTGACCCTCCGTTCGGTACCGAAATGTCCCACTGTGGTACCGAAATGTCCCACTTCGGTACCGAAATGTCCCACTCTGGTACCGAAATGTCCCACCCCTGGCGGGTTTGGTACCGAAATGTCCCACTCTGGCGCGTCTGCAGGGGCATTCTCCAGGTTAAATATCCACAGGTCTGGCATACCTCCGACAGATGCGTATCTGTGAAGTGCTGAGGTATGCTCGGGCCCGGAAGGCCTACAAAAAAAGCCCCCCGGCTGCTACCAACAGACCGAGGGGCGGGTCATCCGACGATGCGGACTCGAAGAAGGATGACTGCTCATGCCGATAGTACCGGTTTCTCCAGATCCAGCCCAGCGGCTGGGCTATCTTCTCCCCGCGTTCATCAACTTGTCCTTGCCCAATGCCGCGGTGGAGGCTCACTCGTGGACGCGCACCAACGGTAACCAGACCCTGACTGTCGCGGCAGGCACCGGCATCGGGCCCGATGGCAGCGAGTCCTTCATCCCCTACGGGAAGATGGCTCGCGCCGCGTTGATGTTCCTCTGCACTGATGCCGTGGTCACTGGTCACCCGATCATTCCCGTCTCGCAGACCTACCGCGGTTTCCTCAAGCAGCTCGGCGTGACGTGGAACGCGCGCAACTGCGCCAATGCGATCCGGCAGCTGCAGGCCGTCGCCGCCTCCCACATCACCCTGACCACCACCACGGAGCAGGACGACGCCACCTCGACGGTGGATAACGAGCGGTTCACGATTTCTTTCCGTGATCACATGGTTTTCCGGGGTGCGCGAGACGCCAGATTGGCGGAACCGGAAGAGTCGCACATCGAACTCAGCACGGACTTCATGCGCCTGGTGAGCGAGCACGGCGCGGTGCCCATCCGCGCCGACGCCTGGCGCCACCTCCTGGAGCGCAGCAAGACGCCCCTGGCTCTTGACCTGTACGTGTGGCTCTCCTACCGGCTCTACAGCATCAAAATGCCCGTGCGGATCTCATGGGCCCAGCTGCACCAGCAGTTCGGCTCCAGCGGTGATGTGGTCCGTTTCAAGGCCAAGTTCCGCGCAGCCCTCGAGCAGGTCAAGGAGGTTTACCCCGAGGCCAACGTCAAGGAGTTCGGGGACACCAGCCGCGGTTCCACGCACGGGATCATGCTCTCTTTGTCCAAGAACGCACTGGACTCGAGGTGGGCCAGCATCGGCTTGTGCCCTGCAACGTGACGATATGATCAGGTCCGTCACGTTGGATCCGAGGAACGCTGGGGGGCCTTGCCATGCGCTTGACCTCAGCGGAACTGGACGCATGGGCCGGAGAGCTGTACTCCCGATTAGGGGAAAAGCTGTCCTGGACCAGGGTTTCCCGGGATGCGGAGTTCAAGTCCGTCACGGTGAGCATGCAGCGCACCCGCAATCAGGTGGACGCCCAGATGCTAATCAACATCTGCCACACCAGAAAGCTGGATCCGCTGCGCGAACTGAGCCGCATACCGCGATGGTCATTTCTGGGCGAAGCCACCTCGAAGCCCACCCAGGTCGAGATCCTGGCCTCCGTCCACCCGGCCTACGCGCTCCAAGAGCTCACCGACCGCCTGCTCGTGAGAATACCTAAGCCCCCGGGCTTCGCCAGCTGGGATGACTACCCCGCTCGGTTCTCCACCTGGATTGACGTCGCCGGCACAAACTCAACGCGGGAGGCGCTGAGGGAGACGCTGGGGCTGACGGCATCGTCCATGAGCAAACGCTTGAACGGGCGAGAGCGGTTCAGGGTCGATGAGGTGATCGACGGGTTCTCAGCGGCTCAGATGGATCCCGTGTACGCGCTCGTACTAGCCGGAGCAATTACCCCCCAAGATGCCGGCTATGGAGAAAACCTGCGGAAAGACGCCCTTCTGGCGGTTTCCGACGACGATTTACTGGCGCTCACCATGAAGCAACAGCGGTATGTCCGTCGGATTCTTAAAGACCAACACATAGCGGGGGAGTATCTAGGAAAACTCCAATGACACTGACCGACGTGGTCGCGCTGCTGGTAATAGCGGCACTCACCATCAGCTTGGGCCTGCGGCTCATCAAAGGGGAATGGCGGTCTACCAGCAAAGCTCTTCTGGTAAGCCAAACCCTAGTACTGATCTTGTTCGTAATTTCCCTCAGCTGGACATACCCCGCCCTGGACAGGGCCATGGGCCAGCGAAACTACTTGAATCTGGGCATGCACCTCGTCTACGTCGCGGCGTCGTGGATCTACACCACGGTGGTCGCGGCCCCGCTCGTCGCTGCAGGCCGTCACCCCGTTGTGCTGAGGCCATGGGTGCCAGTGGTAGCGGCAGCAGGTGTCACGTCCACGTTCTTTCTCATGGGGGCAGACAGCACAACCTCACGGGGACTGGAGGACTTCGTGGGGAGCCCGGCATGGACCGGGTACCTTCTCTCCACCCATATGTGCCTGTGGGTCCCCGCGTTCTCCCTCGTGCCGTGGCTGCTGAACCTGCTCAAGTCCACGCCGCTGCGCGGCCTCCGGTTCACGTACTGCGCCTTGCTCGTGGGCTACGGGGGATCAGTGGCCGCCATGGGCGGTTACGTCCTGAACTCGTTTGCGCCGCGCACCATCGTCGTGCGTGAGAGCCTGATCCTCCTCACGGCCATGGGTATCATCCTGGCGCTCATCAGCATCTCGGTGTCCTCACACCAGCAAGCCGCACAGTACAGAGCCCGTCAGCAGGCCCAGGCCGAAGCCGCTCGCAGCTTCCAGCACTGAGTGCCGCTGGGCATAAACCCGCGCCCAGGGGACGCCCAGAGCAACGACAACGGCAGGGGCGATCCATCCCGGATGGCCCGCGATGACGGGCAAGCACACGGCGGTGAATGCGGCGGCCAGGGCATGCACGCTGATCTTCATCTTGAGGTTGATGCCCGCGACCACCAGCAAGATGCCCAGGGCATAGGTCGCTATGAGCCTGAGCTGCCACGACCCGTCCGCGAACCACGTAAAGGCCACCCCAACCAAAAACGAGGCAGCCGAGGCCACGTAGAAGCCGTGACGCTGCTCGCGGCGCACGATGTACCGATCGGTGGTGCGCCGGCTGTACGCCAACCACCAGGACAGAACCATGGGCACCACCACGATGAAGAAGATGGCCCCAGAGGCCAGGAGCCAGGGGTGGGCCTCATAGCGGGCCGCAGCCACCGCGAGCAGAGCCCCGATCAGCACAAACGGTGAGCCCACCTCAGTGATGACGGATGCGAGAGCACTCCTCGAAAACTTCATACAAAAACGCAACTTCCTGGGTATTGGTGATATTGTGAACACGTGGTTGTGAGGACCACGCACATCACTTGGTACTTGGGAGGGTCCAGTGGCGAAAACCGGTACATCACGCACCAGCCGAACAGGCTACGCGACCGCAGGGGCAGCCCTTCTGGTGGTCGCAGGTGGCATGTTCGCGGTGCAGCAGGCCGGGGCGACCACCACGACCGACCAAGACGGAACCCAGGTCACCTACGCCGATGCCGAGCACGTGGGGACCACCGACGAGGGCATGAAATACGCCCCCCGCCCGGGCAAGGAGTTCCGAGGGAAGACGTGCCCCTCCACTGTCTCTACCGCCCCGAGCCCGTCCGCCAACGAGCTCGAGGCCGACAGCCTGCCGGCAACCGTGCCGGTGGGGCACAGCTCCGATCTCTCGGCGCTACCGGATGCCCCCACCGCTGTCCGCTACGACCCCTCCGCCCCTCTGGGCTCACCCCACGGGAAGACGGTCATCGCTGGCCACGTGGACTACAGCCCCGGGACGCGCAGTGCCGCAGGCGGGGAGCTCTCCCCGTTTGGACACCTGCATAAGATCCGCCCGTGCGAGCACATCACCGCCACCGACGAGGCGGGGCGCCCGCACACCTACGCTGTCACCGACCTCTACACCGTGCCCCAGTCCGAGATCGAGTCCACGGGCATCTTCACCCGCTCGGGCGACCCGGGCCTGGCGCTCGTGACCTGTTCGGGCCCCTCGGTGGGGGACACAGGGACGACCATCGGCTTCGCCTACCGGTACAACCTCGTGGTGGAGGCGGCCCCTGTGGAGGTGGCGGCATGATCGGCAAGAAGACCCCCACCCGGTTCACCATCACCCGCGGCGATCCCTGGCTGATCAACGGGGCTGCGACGGAGGCCACCAGCCCTCACGAAGCCCTGCGGGAGATCTACGCAGCAGCCAAGCGCTTCCCGATCACGGTCGAGGTGGAGCAGGGGAAGGACCCCAGCTTTTTTCTGGAGATGGACAGCAACGGGCGCACAGCCCCGATCCAGGACACGGCGACTGCGCAGACCGAGGCGGCTGAACCGTCAACACCGGCAGCAGAGAACGAACCCACGCATGAGGAGCTCACCCGCGCGCACGAGCTCCTGGACGAGAACAGCGGCAGCGAGGCGGTGGAGAGCCCACGACGTCTGACCCCCCTCGCCCTGGGGTTGTTCGCCCTGGCGGTTCTGGTGGCAGGAGCGGTGGCAGCAGCCATGCTGTTCTTCGGTGGTGAGGATGCACCCGTGGCCGCGGAATCTGCCGTGCCCTCCGACTCTGCTTCCGTATCGATTCCGCAGGGATGGAAGATCCCAGACGGACAACGCGCGCTCACCGTGTTCCAGGACCAGGTAGTGACCCTGGAAGGGTCCACTCTGCGGATCCTCAACGCCGAGACCGGGGAGCAGCTTGGGGACCCGAAACAGGTTAAGGACCCCGAGAACGTCCGCTACCTGGGGGGAACTACGGCAGGAGCCGTGGATACCGGGAGGGGAGAGGTCGTCGTTCTCCAGGGGAATCAGGCGAAGGTCTACTCAGGATCTCTCAACGCCCGCGGCCCCGAACCGGTGGTGGTCGCTGCGGAGACTTATCGCACATCTACTGGTGCTGAGCACGTCATCGGCAAAGGCCAGGCCGTCCTTGCCGGCACGGCTGAGGAGACGGTTCTGGCTCAGGGGCCCAACAAGATCACCATCGGCAAACGCACCACCACGCTCAAGGCGCCAGTGCCCGACGCCAAGATCACCCAGTGGGTGGGGGCAAGCAATGAGCGAACCATTGTCGAGTGGGGCAAAGGGTCCAAACGGTGGTTGGTTTCTCACGACAACGCCAGTGGTGCAGTGAAGATGCAGAAAGACATCACGGGCAACAAGGTCTCCGTCCGCTCGGGAAAAATCTGGGTCGGCACCGACCAATATCTCCAAGGAAACCAGGTGCAGAAGCTGTGCGCAGGTGGCCAGCAAGTGGACAGCTCCATCGTCTGCCCTGAGGGGGACCACTGGATAACCGCTGACCACAAGCGCACGTTTTCCCACCGCCCCGAGGCCGTATCCCCGAGCCACGCCGTAATCGACGGAATGGTCACACGCGAGAAGGAAGAGAAATGAAGACAACCCGAATTCTGACCACCGCTGCCGCCGCCTCAGCAATCACGCTAGGGGGCATGAGCGCCGCGCAGGCGTCCGAGGTCTACCCCCAGGACACGACAGCCGCTCACGCAACTGCGACTGATCCCGTCGCAGAGCCAGGAGTCGAAGCCCCCGAGCCCCCAGCAGCAGAGGAGCCCGCCCCGGAGGAACCGCCGGTGAGCCCGGCACCGGAGGAGCCCGCCCCGGAGGAACCGCCGGTGAGCCCGGCACCGGAGGAGCCCGCCCCGGAGGAACCGCCGGTGAGCCCGGCCCCCGTGGTCCCGGCCCCCGAGCAGCCGGCCCCCGTGGTCCCGGCCCCGGAGCAGCCGGCCCCGGAGCAGCCGGCCCCCGTGGTCCCGGCCCCCGAGCAGCCGGCCCCCGTGGTCCCGGCCCCGGAGCAGCCGGCCCCGGAGCAGCCGGCCCCCGTGGTCCCGGCCCCGGAGCAGCCGGCCCCGGAGCAGTCGGCCCCCGTGGTCCCGACGCCCGCGGCTCCTGTGCCTGTCGTGCCGCAGGCAGCCGCTCAAACTCCCGTTCCGGCAGCAGCTGGGGCGGCAACACACTCCGCGGGGTCCGTCGTGACGGCGCCGCCCAGCTCCTCCCAGCTGTCGGCGCCCGTGTCTCCTGCACCTCACCAGGACGTGGCCCTCCCGGCCACCACGGCGGATCCCGCGGTCACTCACCAGAACGAGACCGGGGCACGTCACGTCGCAGCCGGCGCCGCCGGCGCGGCAGGGTCCGACTTCATGCAGTGGGCCTGGACGCTTCCCGCGGCCCTGGGCACCGCCCTGCTGGGTCGAGGAGCCCTCTCCAAGAGGGCCACCGCACGACACCGGGCCACCGGCAAGTAAGGACGAGAGGAGTTGACGATGGGCAGCAACCGCGAGGAAAAGATCGACGCCTGGATCTTCGAGCAGGGCATCAAGGAAGACCGGCGCCGGCGCATCATCCCGTCCTCCACGGATCGGATCACGCACCAGCCGGTAGGCACCGGCCTCGAAGCGATGGAGAACGTCGCCCGGTACTTCGGTGACCACCCGGAGCTGCCCATCGTCGAGCTCGGCAGCATCAACCACGAGCGCATCTCCCTCACCTTCGCGCACGAGATCGAGATGGAGGAGCCCTTCTACCACGTCTCTGAGGACTACCGCGACCAGTGGGCCATCACCCATGAGGATGCCCTGGCCCTGGAAACGGGAGCAGCATATGGGACACAGACCGCGGCGCTCACCGCAGTGGGCAACGGCCCCGACGGCATGAAGATCATGCTGAACACCGCGCGGTGGCAGGTCCTTGGCTCCGTGGGGCTTGCCCAGTTCACCTCCGCGCTCATGGTGGGGCAGGTCATGGAGCAGGCCACCGAGCCCTGGGCCGCAGACCTGCACATCTGGCTGGTCGGATACCACGAGCTGGGCCCCAAGCTCGTGGCCTTCCTCAGCAAGCACCACCAGGAATCCTCGTTCCACCTGGTGGAGACCATCGAGCAGATCACCGCCGATGACCTGGCAG
This sequence comes from Kocuria sp. CPCC 205261, assembly GCF_040981025.1. Classification (NCBI taxonomy): domain Bacteria; kingdom Bacillati; phylum Actinomycetota; class Actinomycetes; order Micrococcales; family Micrococcaceae; genus Kocuria; species Kocuria sp. CPCC 205261. Next base: position 15,139 of record NZ_JAVKPU010000016.1, read on the forward strand.
GAGCGCCCGCAACGATCTACGTGAAGGACTCCAGCCCCGCAACGGTCGTGGTCTACAACCGCATCCGCTCGGAACACACCGGGCTGCTCACCGACACCGTGGCCACTGAGCAGGCCATGTTCATCTCCGAGGACGAGGACGGTCTGGCGACCGTCGTGAACGCAGGGCCCCACGGGCTGCGGATCATGCCCAACCTCGTGGGAGAGCAGCACGAGCTGTACCAGGCCATGGAGGTCATCTGGGAGAAGCGGGAAGAAGAGGCTCAATCTGCGGCGTCTGCGTTCGAGAACATCAGCGTGGAGGACTTCGCCGCTGAGCCCTCGTCCAGCACCGCCCCGGAGGTGGACGTGTCAGCAGAGACGCTGGAGGCGATGTTCAACGGGCCCGAGGCTGGTCAGACGGAGAGAGACGGCGACCCCCAGGACCACCCGGACCTCGAGCAGAACGCCGGCACCGGAGCGGCTGAGGAGGATGTGGCGTCAGCTGAGGCGCTGGAGGCGATGTTCAACGCGCCCGAGGTGGAGAGCACCGGGGCGGATGATCAGCCACAGGATCCCGAGAACACCGAAGAGCTGCATTCCACCAGTTCTGCTGCGGAGGCGGACGTGTCGGCAGAGACGCTGGAGGCCATGGACAACGAGCCCGCTGCGGGCAAAGCCATCAAGGAGGAGCAGCCCCAGACCACCGCCGAGTCCACGGATCTTCCCGAGCTCGAGGAAGCTGGCCAGGTGCGGGAGGAAGCCCTCGAATCCCCGGCCAGGATCGAGCTGAGCCTGATGGGCAAGCCCGAGATCCACGGGGCCACCGGTGAATCCGCTGGGCGCGCGGCAGGAGAAGTCGTCGCCTACCTCCACCTCCACGGTGGCCACTCGGACGTAGCCGCGTTCAGCGATGCTGTCTGGCCCGATGCAGAGAACGAAGGACACGCGGCCAGGATCAGGCGGACCCGCACGGCAAAGCGCATCCGAGAGCTCCTGCCCGATGCACTGAGCACCGAGAACGGGTGGACCCTCGCACCAGTCCGCACCGACGTGGACGATCTCCTCGCGCACCTCGAGCAAGGGGAAGAAACCCAGGAAGCGCTGGAGGCATGTGCCGCGGTGAGGAGCCCCCTGGAGGGCTGCCACGGGTGGGCGGATGAACATCGCCAGGCGCTGCGCGAGAAGATCACCCACCACCTGAATGAGGCCGTGGGCCTGGCGCTTGAAAATGACCACTTCAAGCTGGCCAAGGCAGCACGGGAAGCGACCAAGAGACTCTGACGGTAAAGGAAATCGCATGATCAAGATGAAGAAGCCACAAGTCCCGGCCTTCATGTCCCGTAAAGGGTCATCGACGGTCAAGCCCGGCAAAAAACCGAAGAAGCAAAAGCCGCGCACCACCACCGGCAGCGGTACGGTCGTGCAAGCCGCCACGGGAACTGCGGGGCGGTGGGCCGTATACGTCGTGGCGGGACTGGTGGCACTCATGGCGCTGTACGGGTTCCTCAACTCGTTCAAATCAGACCCCCCGCCGCAAACCGTAGTGGCAGACAGTGCCGGTGTTGAACAGCAGCAGGCTGGATCTTTCGCGCAGTCCTACGTCGGTGCCTGGCTGAGTGCAACGAAAAGCGATCACAAGGCACTCGACGCATACGGCACCATGCAGACCACTGCCATCACGGGTGACACCCCCGTGGAATACAAAGACCTCGCCGTGGCCAGTGTCCACAAAGAGTCCGACGACATGACCTCGGTCGTGGTCTCCGCGTCAGTGAAAACCGTGGAAGAGGACAAGAGCAGCAAGGATAAGAAAAAGGAGATCTGGACGCCGTACTGGTACCAGGTGGCGGTCGCAGGTTCCGGAGAGGCCCTTTCCGTGGTGGGAGCACCAACTCCGATTGCAAGCCCCGGAGTCAAGGATGCGCCTCAGACTAGCTACAACCGTCGGGTCTCTGATCAGGACATGCAGAACACAATCAAAGACTTCCTGGAGGCATACGTCACCGGTAAGGGAGACGTGACACGGTATGTGGCTCCTGACAAACAAATTACGGCGATCTCTCCCTCGTACTGGGATTTGGTTACGCTGAAAGAAGCGAATAGCGCAGAAGAAATCAAAGACGTTTCTTCATCAGATGGGCAGACTGCCGATGTGCTCGTAACAGCGGTGGTGACCCACGACAAGACCTCGAAACCCGCTCAGTACGTTCTGAGCATGAAAGTTCGAGACGGGCGCTGGGAAGTTACCCAGATCAACAGCGCCCCGGCCCTCCGAAATTAAATCGCTAACCTGAGGAGTAAAAAATGTTCAGCACCGCTATGGTCCACGTCAACAACCTGGTAAACGTCGGCATGCAAGGCGGCGTGTTCGATTGGGTAGACGAGAAGAGCTCCGCCGCCCAGAACACCATCAGGGGCCTGCTCATCGTCATCGGCCTGATCGTGGCGATCATCATCGCCTGGCGAGGCAAGACCGTCGGTTCCGTGATCATGGCCATCGTCGTGGGCGGACTGATCGCGTCGCTGCCGGCACTCATCTCCTTCTTCGGCGGGAAGACCGCAGAAGAAACGAACGCCTCTGCACCGACCCAGGTCATCACCCAAGAAGCCCCGGCAGCACCGGAACTTCTCTGAAACTAGGAGGCACCCATGGACGCCGAGCAGAACCAAGTGCAGACGGGCAAGTTCTACACCTCTGCCCGCAAGATTCCCCAACTTATCGGTGTGACCCCCACGGGCGAGAAAATCCCCGGAGGGCCCTACACGGTCACGCAGTTCGCCCTGGGGATCCTGGTCTTGGTGCTCGGGTTTGTGACTCGCCCGATCTGGGGATCTGGTGACATTTTCAGCGAGATCCTGATTCTGCTGTTTGTGACGGCAGGGGTGATCTACGGGGCCGGAAAAATGCCTCGAACCCGTAGGTCACCCCTGAACCTCATAAACTGCGCCATGTCCTTGTTCAGCAGACCCGCCACCGGAAAATACCGGGGGCGAAAGCTTCCGAATGGATACGGGCAAAGTAAGATCAACGGGAAGAAACGCGCTAAGGCGCACCAGATAACTGGAAACCGCAAAAACTCGGTTGCGTCATCCGACGCGGGTGAAATGGCAAATTCTAAAGATTCCACCGAGCCCGCACAGATCTACTCAGGGCTGGACCGGCTAATGGCCGATCTGACCACAGCCCGATAAATCGCAAAGGAGTATTCACATGGCGGACGTTCTGCGACAGCCCATCCGGTGGGTCCGAGACAACGTATTCGTCACCCGCAGCGGTGTGGCCTATGCGGCCTGGAAGCTCGAAGGCCTCGCCTATGGTCTTGGCACCACTGCCCAAAAAGAAGCGGTGAGAGCCAAGCACCAAGACTTCCTCCAGTCCTTGACGGGGGAAGCCATGATCTTGGGGCTTGTGACGGCATCATCCCCCGAAGAAATCATGGGCAAAATGCTCGAGGACGTTGAAGACCCCTCGGCGCAGTGGATGGAAGAGTGCAGCCTGACCTACCAGGACCTCTCCGATAACCCCGCGGGGGAAAGACTCTATTTTCTGATCGCCCCGCTCTCACGCAAAACCCCCCAGGAGCTGGTCAACACTTTCTGGCGCTCGTTCGACCTCTCGGCGTCCGAGTTGACCCGCGCCACCGTGCGCCCTCCGGCGGAGGCCTGGTTCAACACCTGGCGCATGCGGATGGAGCAGATCGAGAAGAACATTCCCTCGCCCTTTCAGCCTCGCCGGGTAGGGATCAAGGCCATCCGGTGGATCACCCGACACCTGGTGACCCGGGGGGCCGAGCTGCACTCCTCCTATGAGCACTCTGAGGTGCAGCGCGCGGAATCCTGGATCAACGCCGGCACCTGCCTCCCGGAACCGTTGCTGGATGAAGGCGCGCTGAGCGACATGGAGGACGTGACGGCCCCGCAGCGCAAGCTGTTCCGCCGTCGCTTCTTGAAGGTCGAGACCGGTGACTCCGCCCCGGCGTACCAGCAGTTCGCAGTGATGGGGCTGACCCCGCAGGCGGGGTTCGTCTTCCCGGGAGCGGAGTTCATCAACTTCGCCGCCTCGATCTCCCACGACATCGACTTCGTACTGCGTCTGGTGATCACCCCCTCGGATCGGGTCATGTCCAAGAACCGTCGGGCTGAGAGCAACATCAGGGACCAGTACCGTCAGCGTGAGGACTCTCCGAGTGTGGTCAGCGGCAACAACGAGATCGACAAGTCGGCCATGGCCCTGAGCGAGTACGTGGGGGAGCTGACGGCCAGCGACCGAGAGGTGGAAGTCGCTGCCTCGATCATCTTCTCTTCCGCCGGGCCTACCCCGGAGATCGCACAGGACGAGATGAAGGACCTGCGCGACATGTACGCCTCGGAGGAGTGGACCCTGGACGTGCCCCTGGGCGGTCAGGAAAAGCTGTTCTGGGACTTCTGGCCCGGGTCCACGATCTCCTCCGTAGCCAACGAGTTCTCCCAGATCACCACCGGGCGGGCCTTCTCCATGGGCGTGCCCCTGACCAACGATCTGCTGGGGATGCCCCACGGCTTCCGGTTCGCCACGAACATCACCACGGGCCGCTTCTCGCCGGTGCTGATCAGCCTCGCCGGCCTGGCGGAGAACGACGTGTCGGGGTCCATGGGCTTCGTCGGTGAGCTCGGATCTGGCAAATCGGTGGCCCAGAAGACCGTGGCCTCGCACAGTATCGACCGCGGCGCCCAGCTGATCGCGGTGGACCACTCCGACAACCAGGAGTGGAAGGCGCTGGCCGAGTCCCTGACCACCGCGAACGTGATCGACTTCATGAACCCCGTGTGGGCGCTGGACCCGCTGCGCATCTACCAGTCCCCGGCCCAGCGGATCCGCGAGACCCTGAACTTGATGACGATGATGCTGGGCGTCTCGGTCAAGGACGACGAGGGGATCCTGCTCAACGCGGAGCTCAAGAAGATCCAGAACAAGGACCTGGAGATCGGCTCGCTACGAGATCTCAAGAACCACCTGGAGTCGGGGAACATTCACGAAGCCGACCGGGACGTGGCCCGCCGCATCGCACGGCTGATGGACGTGTTCGCGGACGTTGAGTTCGGTCAGACCTTCTTCGACCCCTCCTTGCCCCCGATGGACTTCTCCGCCCAGGCCACGGTGTTCTGCACCCACGGCATGGCCCTGCCCAACGCCGAGCAGCTCAACAACCCCGAGGCCCGCAAAGAGATGGGCGTGGACAAGACCATGGGCCGAGCGGCCTACGCCTACTTGGCTTCCATTGGACGCAACATCATGTACGCAGATGACAGTCAGGAAACCGTGTTCACCGTGGACGAGTGCCACCACATGACCGGATCCCCCGAAGGCACCTCCACGATCAGTGACGCGATCAAGACCGGGCGCAAGCACAAGGGCGCCGTGCTGCTGGGCACCCACTCCGCGCTCGAGCTCGGACCGCCAGAGCTGCGTGGTCTCATCCCGCAGCGGGCAGTGTTCCGCACCCGTGACGTGCAGCTGGCCAAACAGAACCTGGAGTGGCTGGACGAGAGCTACGCGACCAGCGAGTACATCGACCTGGTGACCAAGGACCTCGCCCCGATGGACTCCTCCGGTTCCGTGCCCGAGCACCGCCGCGGGGAGGCCCTGTTCCGTGACCACCTCAGCCGTGTGGGCAAGGTGAAGGTGCTCATCCCGCGGGCCGAGAACCGCGCCAAGACCGTGCTGACCACCCCGCCGAAGGTCAAGAGAGAGGCCTGAGCATGAAGACGATCTCGAGCACCCCCGCCGAAGACGCCATGCTGCGGCTATGGGTCTGGCTGTCCGTCCACCGCAAGACCCGAGCGGTCCTGGCGGTGATGATCCTGTGCACCGTAAGCCAGCTGATCAACACCACCGCGGCCATGGCCGACGACGACTCGGCACCAAAGACCACCCTGGGCACCTACTGGCTACCTCTGGGTGATGTCACCGACAGCCATGGGGTACCGGTGGACCAGTACACCGAGCTGCCCCTGGACTACGGCCAATCGGTCTACGTCACCCGGCAGATCCGCGGTGTGCTGATGCGCATCGCCTGGATGGGGTACACCCTGGTCACCTACGCGGTGCTGGCGCTGTGCGACTTCATCCTGTCCCTGGAATGGCTGGACTGGGTGCTGGCACCGTTGACCCTGTTGGCCAACTCCCTGCAGGGGGTCCTGGACCGGGCCGGGATCATCGGCCTGGGCATTGCCATCGCCGCCCTCGTGATCGCCTGGGGTGCTATCCGCGGGAAGATGGGCGCAGCCCTGGCAGAAGCCGCTCTCGTGGCCGTGGTGGTGGGCCTGGTGGCCAGCCCCATGGGCAACCCCTCCTCCGTGGTCAAGGACTGGATCACCGTCTCCGCCGACTACGGCACCGAGGCCAGTCAGGCCACCGTGACGGGCACCGAAGAAGGGGCCAAGGCCTCGAGCAACCCCGTCTCCGGGCAGATCGTGGATCTGACCGTGCGACGACCCGCACTGATGCTCTCGTTCGGCAGCGACCTCGAGGGCAGCGACTGCGCCACCACCTGGGACGACAAGGCCAAGGACCACGCCGACGCGGAGAAAAAACGCAAAGCGATCTTGAAGTGCGACAAGGAGCTCAAGGGCGCCAACGAGACCGACAACTTCGCGGTGTTCGCGTTCTTCTTCATGTTCTGCGTCTCCACCGCCGGTGTGCTCGCCCTGGTCTCCGTCTTCCTGTTCTTCCTGCTCAAGGACGTGCTGCTGGCCGGGCTGGGAGCGATCAACACCGTCCTGCGAGCCCACCTGGCCGTCTTCCCCGGAGGAGGCCGGCAGGCCTTCCTCAACGCTTTCCTGCAGATGGTCGTGAACGTCGTGATGGTCGGCGTCTACGTCTTCCTGCTCAGCGTGTACCTCTGGCTGCTCGGCAAATTCACGCAGGCGCTGGGGGCTGCGGTGATGATGATCGCCAACCTCATGCTGGGCCTGATGCTGCTGGCCCTGGCCGTGACGTTCTGGTGGTTCAAGCGCCAGGGCAAGAGCGTGGGCCGCAGGCTGGCAGAAGCGCTGGGGAGCTCCCCGCTGAACAAGGCGCCGAAGATGAAGCCCTCCGTGCTCTCTCGCGCCGGTGAGAAGACCACGGACCTCGGCAAGAAGGCCGGCTCGAAGTACCTGCAGCAGCGGGCCAAGAAGAAAGCCATGACGCGCGGATTGACCGCTCTGGCCGCTATGGGCGTCGGAGCAGCAACCGGTGGCGCAGGCACTGCGGCGGTGCACGGGGTCTCTCGCGGCATGGCTGCTGCCAGCGCGGCACGCTCAGCCAGCCGCGCACGCACGGCGCCCACGCCTGGGCCCAGCCGACCCGACACGGGAGCAGCCCCGCGGACTCACTCCTACCAGGACCGACCCGCTATCTCGGCGCAGCCCACAGCAGAGGAAGCTCCCCAGCCGGAGAGGACAGAGGCCACTGCACCTACCCAGGGGTGGCGCAACGAGGACGGATCCATCCCCATGGGCTCCCCCCGCCACACCGGCGGCGAAGTCGCCACCACGACCCGGAGCGAGGAGGAGACCGACACCCCGCCGCGCGAGCAGTCCTCCACCACCCAGGACGCGGGAACCATGCAGCGCAGCGGCACCCCGAGCGTTCCCGCGCGAACGGGAAGCTCGAGCACCGCGGTGACCCCTACGGGGGCCTCAAAGACGCAGGGGAACACCGGCACTCCGCAGGCAGGAACTCCCCAGGAGTCTGGGCCGGCCCCGCACCGGACCCCGCGGCAGAGGTCCACGATGCCTGCAGGCCAGTACGGCACCGTGCGAGTGAACCGCAACGGGACGACCAACAACGTCGTGACCGGGGAGGTCGTGGACACCGTGCCCCCGCACACCAAGGTGGTCCGGGCCTGGGATATGTCCGACACGGACGGGAGCAGCCAGCGGCCCCAGGGGCGGAAGCTTGCTACCCAGACCGGGGTGTACCAGATGCACCACCGAAAGAGCGCCGCGGAACGAGGTGAGATCTGATGAGCGCACGCCGTATCGGCTGGAGCATCTTCGCTGTGCTCGCGGTGATCGTGGTGCTGGTGTCCACGGCCTCACTGTGGGCACCCAAGCTCGCCTCCGAAAAGCCTGAGCCGACAACCGAAGCCACGCAGGACCAAGAGACGGCTCTGCCGGCGGACACCCGCAACGGTTTCTCCCAGCCCAACCCGGACGGGCCCCAGGCGGTAGAGCAGCCCACCAAGCCCACCTACGCCCAGCAGTCGATCGCCCCGCTGCCTGCACAGCACCCGGACCGTGAGGACCCCAAGGCGGTGGCGACGGCCTTCCTCAAGGTCTACAACTCGCGGGCCTCGGAGTCCGACGACCGGTGGGAGAAAACCACCAGGCCGTGGCTGACCCCAAACCTGGCCTCCCAGCTGCCCCAAGTCCCCAACGGAGCGGTGGCGGACAAGACCCCCACCACCGTGAGCGACGTGAAGATCAAGGGCAACGTGGAGGACTGGGGCACGGACACGCCCCTGCGGTGGTCCCACTACGTCCAGGTCACGATGCGGACCCAGGACCAGGGCACCTACCACCTCAACTACCGGATCCGTCAGCAGCTCACCGACCAGGGCTGGCTCATCAACGCGGCACCGCTGGACGACTGGCAGCGCGTTACGGACGAAAAGTAGACCATGACTGACAATAAATCGCAGAATCACAAAGGAAGTCCGCTTTTCAGAGACATTGTCGTCGGGACCATCCTTGCTGTAGTCATGCTTCTGGTTGCCGTGGTGGCCATGGTGGCTATGGCGGGAACGACAATCATCAACCAGAAAAACTCCCAAGATTGCGGCGTGGAAGACATGATCGGGGGAGCGGTCTCGGCCATTAGCGACGAGCTCAACGTCCCCAAGAAACTCCACGAGCAGCAGCTCAAAAACGCCAAGACGATCGACGCGGTGGCCCAAGAACTCGGCCTGTCTGGCCAGGCTTCCAAAGTGGCAATTACCGCGGCATTTGGTGAATCGACGCTGATCAATCTCAACTTTGGCGACGAGGACAAGGGAGTGACGAACCCCGACGGTTCTCCCACGGACTCCAAGGGTCTGTTCCAGCAGCAGCCCTCCCAAGGGTGGGGGAGCATCAAGGAGGTCACCGACCCGGCAACGGCGGCCCGTAGCTTCTTCCTGGGCCACGGTGGGAACAAGGGCTTGGTGGACATCCCCGGGTGGGAGACCGGGGAGATCTCCCCGGTCATCAACAAGGTCCAGCACAACTCGGATCCTAACCACTACGTGGAGAGCTACGAGCCGGCGAACAAGATCATCGAGGAAGCCGGGATCGACACCAGCCGCCCCGCCGACGACGCCAAGCGCAAGGACCACAAGGCCCAGGGTGCCGCTGCGAGCTCCGCCGGGAGCCAGGGGGATCAGGGAGCCAGCTCGGGCTGCGCAGCCGGGGGCAAGAGCGGGAAGGCGGGCAAGCCGGGCAAAGCCGGTGACGGCAAGAACACCTACCCGTGGGACCATCTGGCCCCGCCTCCCAACGTGTACAACGCTGACCCGCTGGGGTTCTTCTACGGCGAGTGCACCTCCTACGCCTCCTGGAAAGTCAACGAGGCCATGGGTGGTACCGCGGACAAGATCATCTTCAACAACTCTTACGGGGGGCACCAAAAGGGCAACGGCGCCGAATGGAAAAGCGCGTGGGAAGCATCAGGGTGGAAAGTCTCCAACACCCCAGTCGCCGGATCGGTGGCCTGGTGGAATGCCGGAGGTGGCGAAGGAATTGGATCAGCCGGACACGTGGCATGGGTCGATGAAGTAACGCAGGACGGTAAGGTTGTAATATCCGAATATAACAACAGTTTTTATGCACCCCCGGGCCACAAATTTAACGTTCGCCCCAAGGAAATTGACGCGGGACAAGTGAATGCCTACCTTTACGTGCCGGAGAAGAAGTAACCATGAGCCAGATAGTGAGCTACCGCGAGGACTATTACGATCCGCGCCGCCCGCGGGTGATCTCCACGGCGGGCCTGGGCATCAGCCTGACGGTGGCCGCGTGCGCGTCCCTTCTGGCCGTCGGGCGCCCCAGGGCGCTGGTCTTCCTCCTGGCGGTGCTGGGGCTGCTGGCGACTGCGGCCATGGTGGTGGCCACCAGGCGCCTGTGGCTCAAGAGGGACGCGCGCCCCGCGGCGATGCGACAGGCGATCGCGGCCACCGTGGGCCAGCCGCTACCTGAGCACATGGAAAGCCAGGCCCGCCGGACCCTGGTGGCCTCACGATACGGGTGGGGCAGCCTGACGAGCCCGGGCCCGGCCAAACGCATCGTGCTCAATGCCCGCTTCCTGGCGATGATCGACCAGATGCAGCTCGAGAAGATCACCGCCGCCCTGTCCCGGGTGGAAGGGGTGACCTATGTGGTGCGCACGAAGAAGAACAAGCCGGGCCGGTTCATCTTCACTCCCAAGCCGGAAGAAGCCCGCGTGGAGCTCACCGAACGTGAGCAGGTGGAGCAGCGGTTCACGAAGGCCGCGCGCGAGGTCTTCGACCCCTCGGCCACCGTGTCCTACGAGTGGGAGACGACCCCGGAGGGCGACTACCTCACCGCTGCGGAGATCTCCGGCATCAACGGCCTGGACATTGCTCTGAGCGGGAAGCAGAACCAGGTCGGGCGCCGGCTGGTGTCCCAGCTGCCCGACGCAGCCTTCCGGTTCATCGCCTACCCCAACGAGGACCGCTTCGTGCTCTACCGCGCCAAGCCGCTGCCCGCGCTGGTCATGCCCCCGGCCACCCGGGCTCAGCCGATCGCAGACCACGCCAGCTACCGCCGGTTCGAGATCCCCCTGGGCGTCGGACCCGGCGGCGCACAGGCGGTGTGGCGCCCCTCCCGTGACGCCCACCTGCTGGTCATCGGCGGCACCGGCGGCGGTAAGACGATCTGCGAGCACGGAGTGATCCAGCAGGCCACACAGGCCGGCTGGCGCGTGTGGCTGGTGGACGGCAAGTACATCGAGTTCCTGGGGTACGACCAGTGGCGCAACATCGAGTACCTGGGCCAAGACGTGGACTCCCAGATCCGGCTGATCTACCTGGCGCACGAGACGATGAAGGAGCGCTACCGCCTGATCCGGGAGCGCAAGGTGCGCGTGGAAGACCTGGACCCGATCATGCTGGTGGTGGACGAGGTCACCTCGCTGCTTACGGCTGTGGACCAGCGCTACCAGGAGACCAAGGTCAAGGGCATGCGCGCCAAGCCCCCGGTCATGGAATGGCTGGCGAACATCGGGCGCCTGGCGCGCTCGGCCAAGATGCACCTGATCTTCGGTATGCAGCGGCCCGACACGACCATCATCGACGGCGAGCTGCGAGACAACTTCGGCGCCCGGATCTCCCTGGGCCGGCTTAAGTCCGCTGCCGGCTCGGTGATGATGTGGGACAACCACGCCATCGGGTGCCAGGTGCCGCCGATCCCAGGCCGCGCGGTGTCGCTGATCAACAACGAGCCGACGATGATCCAGGCCACCCTGAACGCCAACCCGGACCCCAACCACGACGACTACAACCCCGGCATCATCGAGGCGATGACCCCGGAGGAGGAGATCTACAGCCGCAAGGCGATCCAGGCGCCCACACCGACCGGCGGCGGCGAGGACGAGGCGGAGCCTACGGTTACGTGGCAGAACATCCTGGAGGCCAAGATGCTGGACTCCAATGGCGAGGAGATCATCTTCGATCCCATCGCCAGCGAAGAATCCCGTCGGTTCCGCGCAGCACACCAGAACCAGCACACAGCCCCCCAGGATCCTGTGCTGCAGACTGCGGACTCCTTCGAGGAAGCCATGGCCCTGTTCCCGGCTCCGCTGGAAGACCAGAGCACCACGAGCTTGGACTACGGGCGCACCGTGGCCGCGGCGATCGTCCGCACGTTCCACTCCGCCGATGCCAAACCCCGCCCGGTCTACGAGCCGCGCATGGCCCCGCCCAGGCCCGGCCCCGCCGTCGCACCAGCGACGCACCAGCCCACGTTCACCACCACGGTCGAACAGCTCCAGGAGGGGCAGTACGTGCAGCTGGAGCAGCTGGGGGTGGAGATCATGGTCTCCGAGATCCACCACGAGGGCCACGACTGCCTCATCGTCGGCTACGACGACCAGGGTCAGGAGCTGAGCACCGAGCTCAGCCCCGGGGCCGAGGTACAAGCCCGCTACGCCGATGACGACGACCTAGAAGAAGCAGCCTGAGGAGCACCCCCATGAGCAACCTGGCGAACAACGAGAACGAAGAACTAGCGCTGATCAACGTCATGGGCTTCCTGGTGCCAGCAGTCCTGGCCGGGGGAGCGGCCTGGATCGCCGCCAAGTCAGCCCCGGTGCTCGCGTGGCTGGTCAGCCACGGGGTGCTGGCAGCCCACAGCAACGCCGTAGTGGTGCCCCTGGGGGAGAACGCCGGCCTGGACATGCCCCGCGTCGTAGCCGCCGCAGCACTCGTGCTCGCAGTGGGATTCGCCGTGTCCAGGTTCCGTCCGAGGAGGGACAAGAAGGCAGCGCAGAAGACACGTCTGTGACTCTCGTATATCCAGGCAGCTAAATAGGTAAACTAAAGCTGGGGGGCTGAGCGTTTCTTATATAGATTCACGGCTTGTGAGAGCATCGCAACCGCCAGGGTGCCCATATTGGACATATTTGTGTAGTTGATGGACTCAGCATAAATCTTAGTGTTCTGACCGGGGCGGTCCTCGATTAGTTCACGCGAGGAGAAAACGCCATACCCCCATTGCTTGCCGTGAGATAGGGCGGAGCACACTTGCCATGAAGCGAATAGGCCACCTTCGTGCATCCAAGAGTGATCGTCCTCAAGGGAGTTCAGCAGAGCAGTAAAACTGCACTTTTTACGGTCGTTGTCGATGTTCCCTAGAGCACCTTCGATGCCGCCAGCGATGGACTTATACGCTCGTTTTTCTTTCTTCATTTGATCTTTGGCGCGTTGGTGCATTACCTGCCATTCAGCTGGTCGCATGTGATCTTTATCGAATAGATCGAAAGGATGGCTAAGAACTGCCCGGGAACTCTTGTCAAAACTCTTGACGGCCCACTCTTTGTAATTTATTTCATCGGCCCACAGGCACATCCGGCGTACCGCGCGCTGTTTGCTGCCCGGAGGAGTAAGTAACCAACACACTTGGGCTGAGGCCTCAATGGAGGCACGAATGACGGCATAGGGGCCGCTGCGACGAGCTTCAACATTTAATTGGTTGGTGCCGGAAGTATTATAAATCATAGCTAAGAGGGACGCTAGATTATCAGACGCAGCGCCTAGGAGGTGGTGGCAATAGATGGAAAGAGGGTAGCCGCCCTTGTGGATTTCAGGATGAACAGCTTTAGATCCATCGAGGTATTTATCATCTTCGGCTAAATCAGAGCTGGGTGGAAGCGTTGTGTAAAAGTCAAGTTGACGGAAAGTGGCCAGAGAGCGACGCGTGAGATGAATAAACTCTCTAAGGGAAGCAGTTTCGTCTGGGCTGACCGACATTTTGTGTTCTTGAGGACTCATGGGGATATTTTACCCCCGAAGATTATTTATGATTTGCACGATGGGGGTGTCGAGAGTTCGTCAGGTGGTTATCGCTCGATTGTTCACAGCTGAAAACTGGTGTTGCGGTGCGTGACCGTGGGGCTACGGGGGTTACGGGGGTTTCCGGAATTATTGGCCCCTAAAACGTGCTCGCGGTCGGGTGGACCGGTGTCGTGGCCCCCGGGGGCCGGCGCCCCTGCCCCCTGGGTGTCGGCCCCAGGCGCTCCCCGTCCGGGGCCCCTGCCGCCTGGCCTGCCCCGCCCCCGGGGCACCTGCCCTCCGCCCCCGGGGGTGCCCGGCTGGGGTGGTGTGTGCGGTTGTGTGGGGGTGTCGCGCGTCAGACTTTGTGGCAGGGGTAGTTAGGTACTGATCCAGCCCCTAAAGGAGAGTCTCAGAACCATGGGAAGACCACCGACGATCCCGCCGGAGAGGAAGACCCGCATCGTGCTGTCCGTCCTGCAGGGCGAGATGACGATCGCCGAGGCCGCCCGCCGAAACAAGGTCTCGGAGTAGTCCATCGGCCGGTGGAAGGCCGACTTCCTCGAAGGCGCCAAGGCCAGGATCGAGGCCGGTGAGGCTAAGCCCTCGGCTCGTGAGCAGCAACTGGAGGAGCAGGTCACGGACCTGACCTCCGCCCCGGGTGAGGCCGCGATCGAGATCCGGGTGTGAAAGAAATCCGCGGAGGGTCGGCTGGACCTTTCCAGGACCTCGAGGTGATCCGCACGGAGGCGGGCATGTCGACCGCGAGGTTCTGCCAGCTCTTCGACGTGCCCGAACGCACCTGGCGATGCTGGCAGGCCAGGCGAGGGCCGGCCAGGCACCGAAGGGCCCGTGGCCGCGACCGGCACGTGAGCCCGTCTGCGAAGCGGTCGTCGCCCACGCGATGACCCATCCGGCGTGGGGCCATCGGAAGTTCTGGGCGATAGCCCGCCACGACGGCCACCGGGTATCCCAAGCCACCATGCTGCGCCTGCTGCGCGAGGAGGGGCTGATCCTTCCCGCCGAGTACCAGCGGGAGCGGCGCAAGCTCGCCCGGCGACGCAGAGCCGCGTTCGCCGCCGAGCCGACCGGGCCGAACCAGGTCTGGCAGCTGGACAACAGCCAAGTTCGAGACCACCACCGGCGGGACCTGGCGGATCGCGGCGTGCCGGGACTACTTCTCCAAGTACGAGTTCGACGCCCACGTATCCTCGACAGCGAACATGCACGACGCGATCTCGGCGATCGAGAAGGCCCAGGCCGAGTCCGAGGTCATGCTCGGGGCGCCCCTGGCCGAGCACGCGCGGGTCGGCCCGGAGACCGGCGAGGTCCTACCGGTGGTGATCATTGTGACCGACAACGGCGGACCGTTCCGCTCCTTCACTTTCGAGGCGTTCATCGCGGCCCACCCTTCAGCTGCACCACGCGCGCATGAAGGGCTGGACCCCGGGGCAAAACGGATCATGCGAACGCGGATTCGGCACCCTGAAATATGAGTGACTGTTCCTGGAGGAGATCGACCACGGACTGTCCCTGGTCGAGCACGTGGAAGCCTACCGCGCCGACTACAACCACGTCCGCCCGCCCGAGGCCATCGCCTGGAACCGGTCGGTAGATGTATGAGGGCTGGACGTTAGTGACACCCTCCCGGACTCGAGATGCTGGTGGCCAGCCCCCTGCGCCGCCG